>JBDTRZ010000003.1:0-97753 GCA_039931395.1 Gemmatimonadales bacterium | reverse complement strand
CTCATAATCTTCGGGGCAGGGTCGGACAGCGAGGACCTGCGGATGCAGGCCGCCGCCCTCGACGTCATGCATCTCGTGAGCTTCCTCGGAGAGCGCGACGATCATCTGACGCTGATGCGCGACGCGGAGCTCGGCTGGGTGGTGGCGGAGGGCGACACCGCCGCCTACGGAATTCTCGACCTGATGGCGCTCGGCGTGCCGGTGATCGCGGCGGAGCAAAGCGTCGCCGAGCTGTACGTCGCCAATGGAATCAGCGGAACGCTCGTGCCGCCGGATGATGCGGCTACCACTGCGGCCAGCGTTGTCACACTGCTCGCGAGCGAGGAACAGCGCCAGGCTATGGGCACGGCGGCCCGCGCCCGTGTCGCGCGAGAGTTTCCCGAGCAGGCGATGATCGACGGATTCGAGGCCGCCATCGGCGGAGCCGGCGGGCGCTCCCGGCACAAGGGGTGACCGAAGGCGAGACGGTAGACGTCTCGGTCGTCATCGCGGCAAGAGACGAGGCCGCAAACATCGCCGCATGCATCGAGAGCGTGCGCTGGGCTCGTGAGATCATGGTAGTGGAGGACGGCTCGGGGGACCGCACAGCCGAGATTGCGAGAGCCTCCGGCGCGAGCGCGATCGCGAATCCGTTCGCGACAATAGGCCGGCAGAGAAACGCCGCGATCGAGCGCGCGGCTTCGCAATGGGTACTTGTTGTCGATGCCGACGAGCGCGGGTCCGACGAGCTCGGGCGCGAGATCGCGCGAGCGATTGCATCGTCATCGCACGATGCCTATCGCGTCCCTCGCCGGAACTTCTTCATGGGCCGCGAGGTCCGTCACGGTGGTTGGGGCCGTGACAAGCCCGTTCGCCTGTTCAAATCGCGCATTCGCTACAACGACAGCCGCGTTCACGAGCATGTGGAAGTGAGTGGCTCTGTCGGCGAATTGACTGCGACGCTCAAGCACGAGCCGTACGTATCGTTCGCCGCGTGGCTCGAAAAGCTCGGGCGATACAGCCGGTGGTGGGCAGAGGACCGCTTCGATCGGGGAAAGAGAGCCGGTGCGGGCTCCGTCGTCGTCAGGCCGCCGCTTCGCTTTGTCACCATGTATCTCGTTCGCGGGGGATGGATGGACGGCGCGGCGGGCGCAGTGCTCGCATGCATGGCCGCGACGAGTGTGATGGCCAAGTACGCGCAGCTTTGGGCTCTCGGTATGCGCGAGAGACGCCGCTGATGCGGATACTTCTGATCGGCAGCGACAATCCATGGCGAATGGAGACGGCGCTCCAACGCGCATTTGACCGCGCGGGACACAAGACGCTGCTGATCGACGACCGGCGAATGAAACGGCTGATCGGATGGCGGATGACGCAGCTCTGGGCGAGGTGGCAGGCGGTGCAGTTCAACCCGGAGTTTGTGTTTCTGTCGAAGTGCCTCGCTCTCGAGCCTGCCACTGTCTCCAGAATCATGGAGGGAAAACCAAACGCGATGTGGTACCACGATCCTCAGTGGTACCGTGATCTCGACCGCCCCGACATCGCACACATCGCCTCGATCGGTCGTCTGGCGCGCACATTTTTCGTCACGGGATTCGAGGACGAATGGCGCGCAAATGGACTTCCCGCACTGTTTCTTCCCGCGGCGGGCGATTCCGGGATAAAACCGGTTCCCCCGGAGGAGAAATACGCGTCCGACGTTGCATTCATCGGTACGGGCTACGACCCCGAACGTGCGAAGCGGCTCGCGGATGTCGCCGCGCATTACGACTTGCGTGTCTGGGGCGAAGGTTGGGAGGAATGGCGCGACAAGCTCGACTGGAGCGGCCGCCCGGTGGAGGGGCGAGAGTTTGCCGCCGTGTGTTCCAGCTCCGGAATCACGCTGGGAATCAATC
The DNA here is from genome assembly GCA_039931395.1 of Gemmatimonadales bacterium. Lineage (GTDB taxonomy): Bacteria > Gemmatimonadota > Gemmatimonadetes > Gemmatimonadales > Gemmatimonadaceae > UBA4720. Next base: position 95,879 of record JBDTRZ010000003.1, on the reverse strand, counting down.
CCGCGCGTGCTGCGGGGGGTGTCAGCTACACATCGGACAGGACATGGATGGTGATGCTCGCCGGCGGATTCTATCTCGCGGACCGTACGCCCGGTGTTGCCGCGATGCTGGAGGATGCGCGCCACTGCGCCTTCTATGACGACACTGAGTCATGCATTGTGCAATGCGGCCGCTATCTGTCGGCGCCAGGTGAGAGCGAGGCCATCCGGATCGAGGGCGAGAAATTCGTCCGTGCCCATCACACCTACGATCAACGGGTCGCCAACATTCTGGAGAATCGCGCTTTCACGAATCCACTGCAGCACGCATGAAGCATCTCTTAGTGACGCAGGACTACCCGCCCGACCTGGGAGGAATGGCGCGGCGGCATGTCGAGCTGGTGCGGAGATTTCCCGACTCGTCAAACGCAATGGAGGTTTCCACCGTTCGGCTCGATGGAGACGGCGAATTCGACGCGGCCGAGCCGTATCCGATCCATCGTCAGCCATTTCATTTTCGGGAGGCCAATCGCTTCACCAACCAGTTGAAGTGGGCCAGGTGGCTCACTCGTTCTTCCCGTGACAGGATCGACGTGTTCCACTGCGGCAACATCAGACCGGCCGGCTATGCTGTCGCGTGGGCAAGCCGGCGGCTCGATATCCCGTACATCCTGTATGTCTATGGCGGCGATCTGTTGCGCGAGCGAAAGAAGACGGAGGCCAGCGCGTTCAAGCGCTGGTCCGCTCGTCGAATCCTGGGCGGCGCGTCAGGAATCGTGGCGATCTCGACCTGGGGGGCCGAGCTCACGGCCGAGGTGATGAAGCAGGTCGGAGTTCGCAGCATGCCGCCCATCGGCACCTTCGACCTCGGAACTGATCCGGAGACGTTCGCACCCGATCGCGACATTCGCGCACTCCGGGAAAAATGGGGAGTGGGAGACGCGCCGCTTCTTCTCACCGTGGCGCGTCTCGTTCCACACAAGGGTCAGGATACGGGAATTCGTGCGCTTGCCGCGCTCAGCGGCGAGTTCCCCGCGCTTCGGTACGTCCTCGTCGGAGATGGACACGATCAGCCGCGTCTGCGTGCGCTGGCTGATCAACTCGGTGTCGCCGATCGCGTCGTCTTTGCCGGGCGAGTGAGTGATTCCGACCTGCCCGAGGCGTACGCCACTTCCACGGTTTACGTCGGGCCCTCACGCATCGACAACGAGATCAACGTCGAAGGATTCGGCATCTCCTTTCTCGAGGCTTCGGCATCGGGAGTTCCAGTCGTGGCCGGTGATTCGGGTGGCGTCAGATCCGCCGTTCGTAACGGTGAAACGGGAAAGGTGGTGTCTCCGCTCGACGTGAACGCGTTCGCGGGCGCGATCGCCGGATTTCTTCGCAATGATTCAAGGCGCTCATCGTTTGGAGCGGCCGGGCGGCGGGCAGTCGAGACCCATTACAACTGGGATCGCGTAGCGAGCGACATCCGCGAGTTCACGCTGTCGGTCATCGGGAATCGCGGGGGCGGGCGTTGAACGACTACGAAGCGAAACGCCAGCGTCCGCCGACATTCTCCCACCGCGCGGAGTACTACTCGATGCGCGCGCTGTTTGCGGGTCTCGGCAAGCTCGACTGGAAGACGGCTTGCGCGATCGGAGAGCGCCTGGGAGAGGTGGGGTATCGCCCACTTCGCATCCGGCGCCACGTTGTCGAAACGCAGATCGCCGCGGCATTTCCGGATCACGATGAGGCGGGTGTCCAGCGAATCGCGCGCGATGCATACAGGAATCTGGGACGCAGCGCTGTCGAAGCAGCCCTCCTGCCGGGCCTCGGCCCCAACGCCATTCTCGACATGGTCGAGAGCGTAGAGGGTTGGGAGCACATCGACGCAGCGACGGTGAACGGACGAGGGGCGATTGGCGTCGCTGCTCATCATGGCAGCTGGGAGTTGCTCGGCTCCTACCTCGCCGCGCGCGGACTTCGGCCGGAGGTGGTGGTTCGAGGGATGGGGAACCGCCTGTTCGAGGATTATCTCAACGCGAATCGCACCCGGCTTGGCATCACGGTCGTGCACGACAGCAAGGGGGTCCGCAGCATCACTCGAGGACTCCGCGAAGGGCGGTTCATGGCGCTGCTCGCGGACCAGGGTGTCCTTGGTCTTGCCTCATCGTTCGTCCCATTTTTCGGACGCCCGGCCAAGACGCCGCGCGGATTTGCGGTATTCGCTTTGCGTTTGAACGCGTCGGTCTGCTTCATGGATATGATTCGGCTTCCCAACGGTAGATTCAGGGCGGTGTTCGAGCCGATCGAGATCGAGCGAACTGGAGACAGGGAGAGGGACACGGACGCAATGGTCGAGCGCTACAGCCAGATCCTCGAGAAGTGGGTTCGCCAGTACCCCGGACAGTATTTCTGGCAGCATCGCCGGTGGCGGAGACAGCCCGCCGAAACTCCACCCGAGCTTCGCGATCCAACTTTGCGCGACCCATCGCTGTGGAGCCCCTCGAGGTGATCGAAGCTTGCTAGACACCGCGCAGCGCAAACGACTGCTCGGTGACAACCGCGCCCGCTTCGGCATCGCGGTCGTCGTCATCATGACGCTTGCGGCGATTGCGGCTCCCTGGATCGCCACTCAGGACCCTCTCAAAATCGATCTCACGAATTTCCTTCAAAAGCCCTCGGCCGGACACTGGCTCGGCACGGACGTACAGGGGCGCGACATCTGGGCGCGGCTCGTCTACGGTGCGCGTGTGTCACTCACAGTCGGACTTGTCTCCCAGGGAATAGCACTGACACTTGGCGTAACGCTTGGGTTGCTCGCGGGATATTACGGTCGCTGGGTCGATGAAGTGGTGATGCGCCTCGCCGATGTGACGCTCGCTTTTCCAACGCTTCTGCTTCTCATCGCCATGGTCGCTGCGTTCCAGCCGTCGATGCTGGTCGTGTTCGCCACGATCGGTGTCGTAGGATGGGCGGGAATGGCGCGGCTGGTGCGCGGGCAGGTTCTCGTGGTGCGGCAGCTCGAGTACGTGCAGGCAATTCGAGCTCTGGGCGCGAAGGACATTCGCGTCATGCTTCAGCATGTGCTTCCAAACGTCATTGCCCCCGTCGTAATCGCGGCGACTCTCGGTGTCGCGGGCGCCATCATGGCTGAAGCTGCACTGTCGTTCCTGGGGCTTGGAGTTCCGCCACCGACGCCAAGCTGGGGGTCGATGATCGCCGACGGTCGCGACCTCGATCAGCTGAGACGCGCTCCATGGACCTCGGTTTTTCCGGGCATGGCGATCGGCGCCGCGGTGCTGGGCTTCAACCTGCTCGGCGACGCATTGCGTGATGCTCTCGATCCCAGGCAGCAGCGACGCATGCCACGGAAATCTGCATGAAGGCGAGAGATCTCATCGTCGCCGTGGCTCTGCTCGGCTGTGTCGACTCGCAGGCGAAGACATCCAGCGACGCATCTCAGACTGAGGCCGCGTCCGGAACGAGTTCGTCCAGCGCGAGCACCATGCGACTCGAGCAGGTCGGCGAGAAGTTCCGAAGTCCCGTGTATCTCACATCTCCTCCGGGTGATGCGCGTCTCTTCGTGGTCGAGCAGGCTGGGCGGATTCGCGTTGTCAAAAACGGATCCGTCCTGTCGCAGGCATTTCTCGACATCGCTGAGCGCGTCAAAAGCGGAGGAGAGCAAGGTTTGCTCAGCATGGCGTTTCATCCCGACTACCGGAGCAACGGGTTCTTCTTCGTGAACTTCACAGACCGGAAAGGGGTCACACGCGTCGAGCGATTCAAGGTCAGCTCGAACGCCGACGTCGCTGACGAGGCGTCGTCGAAGCTGATTCTCGGGATCGACCAACCGTACTCCAATCACAACGGCGGGCTCGTGATGTTCGGACCCGACCGGATGCTCTACATCGGAATGGGCGACGGCGGCTCGGGCGGCGATCCGCACAGAAACGGACAAAACCCGCAGGCACTCCTCGGCAAGATCCTGCGGATCAACGTCAGCCGCGCGGACCCTTACACGATTCCTGTCGGCAATCCCTATGCGGACGGATCGCGAGGTAAACCCGAGATATGGGCGATCGGTGCTCGCAATCCATGGCGATTCGCGTTCGATCGCGTCGCCGGACTGCTGTACATAGCCGATGTGGGGCAGAACGAGATCGAGGAGATCCATATCGAACCGTCCGGGAAGCCTGGGCTCAACTACGGCTGGAACATCATGGAAGGCGACAGGTGCTACGGCCGCCGCGAATGCAGCCGGGAAGGGCTACAGATTCCGCAGGTCACGTATAACCATGCCGGTTCCGCATGCTCGATCACCGGCGGGTTCGTTTATCGCGGCCGGCGCATTCCCGCCATCACCGGACATTATTTCTACTCCGACTACTGCGCCGGATGGCTGCGCAGCTTCCGTTACCAGAACGGCTCGGTGACCGATCGCCGAGAGTGGAAAACGGATGACCTCGGCCACGTCGTCTCGTTCGGGGAGGACTCCAGCGGCGAGATGTACATCATCTCCGAGAACGGGCGGATATTTCGGTTTGCCGGAGTTGCCTAGGAGCTAACGACGCCTGGGTAAAGCGATTCAATCGTCGTTCCAAACGTCATATATGCTGCCTACACGCGACCCGTTTTGATCAGCCCATAGTCTCGCGCGCCTTTCTTGAGCAGATAGTACCCGCTTTGAAGCGGCTCGCCGACCGAATCAGCTGCGCTCGTGACACGCTGTCCGTTGACTGATGCGCCGCCCTGCTCTACGAGGCGTCGCGCGGCGCCTTTCGATGCGACGAGATTCAGCGCGACAAGCCCGTCGACCACACTGGTCAACGAGGGCATCGCCACAAATGGCACCTCACGACTGAGCGCGTCGAGCGCCTCGGCCGACAACGACGCGGGATCGCCCTTGCCGAACAGCAGGCGTGACACGTCTTCCGCGATCCGCGCTGTGTCGGCGCCATGCACTCGCGTGGTCACCTCTTTTGCCAGCGCTTGCTGCGCGGCGCGATCCTGCGGCCGCTCGGTGATCTCTTTCTCGAGCTGCTCGATCTCCGCTCGTGAGAGCAGAGTGAAAAAGCGGAGATATCTGCCCGTGTCGCGGTCGTCGACGTTCACCCAGAACTGGTAGAACCGGTAGGGTGATGTGCGCTCGGGGTCGAGCCATACGTTGCCCGCTTCGGTCTTTCCGAACTTCGTTCCGGCCGATGTCATGAGCAGCGGGAACGTGAGCGCGTGCGCCGCTCCACCTTCCATTCTGCGAATCAGCTCGAGGCCCGCAGTGATGTTTCCCCACTGATCGCTGCCTCCTATCTGAAGCGTCACCCCATCGCGGAGAAACAGCTCGCGATAGTCATACGCCTGAAGCAGCATGTAGGAGAACTCCGTGTACGATATCCCGGAGTCCATCCGGATCTGAACGGACTCCTTGGCAAGCATGTAGTTCAATGTGAAATGCTTTCCGATGTCGCGCATGAAATCGATCGCGCCAAGCGGACGGAGCCAGTCGGCGTTGTTGCGCATCTGCGCCGCGTTCGCACCCGAGAAATCGAGAAACTTCTCGAGCTGCGCGCGGAGGCCGCGGCTGTTCTCCTCGATGAGCTCGACAGAGCTGAGCTGGCGCTCCGATGTCTTGCCGCTGGGATCTCCAATCAATCCCGTTCCGCCTCCCACGACCGCGAAAGGGCGGTGACCGGCGCGCTGCAGCTGCATCAGCACCATCACCGGCAAAAGACTGCCGACGTGGAGAGACGACGCGGTCGGATCGAATCCGCAGTACGCGGAAATCGATTTCGCGGCGAGCGCTTCGGCGAGCCCTTCGGTGTTCTGGTGCAGGAGGCCGCGCCATGAGAGCTCGTCGAGAAGCGGGGTCTGTTCGGGCATGGCCCCAAGATATCGACTAAGTCTTTTTTCTGCTTCTCGCATTAGCTTACCGGTCGATGGCCAAACGCTTCTCACGCTTCCGCCGCGAGCATCCGACGCTCATGAGAGCGGTGCTCCTCGTCTTCACATTCGGCGCCGCGTTCGGCCTGGGTCTGGCGTATGGCGCATGGGCGCTTGTCTGCCGCGGCGGGCAGTGCCCGCCGGTAGAGGCGCTCAACGACTACACGCCGAGACAGACCTCGAAGCTCTACGCAGCCGACGGCCGATTCATCGCCGAGCTTGGGCTCGAGCGTCGGACTCTCGTCAAGCTCGACGAGATTCCGGTGATGGTGCAGCAGGCGTTCGTGATCACGGAGGACAAGCGATTCTACTCGCATGCCGGAATCGACTGGAGGCGAGTATTCGGCGCCCTCGCGCGCGACATCCTTTCACGCAGCTGGGACCAGGGTTTCTCCACCATCACGATGCAGCTCGCTCGCAACGTCTTTCCGGAGCGGATCAGCCGAGAGAAGACTCTCGTGCGCAAGATCAAGGAAGGAAAGGTCTCCCGCGAAATCGAGCAGAAGTTCGACAAGAAGAAAATTCTGGAGCTCTATCTCAACCAGATCAATCTCGGCAATGGCGCGTACGGAGTGGAGACCGCTTCGCAGCGCTACTTCGGCAAGTCAGTGCGCAACCTCAACATCGCTGAAGCAGCCACGCTCGCCGCTCTGCCGAAGGCGCCGGAGCGCTACAATCCCAAGCGCCATCCCGACCGCGCTCTTCAGCGTCGCGCGACGGTGATCGATCTGATGCGCCGCAACGGCGCGATCACTGACGCCGAGGCGAGCGAGGCGAGAGCGTATCCGCTTCAGCTGGCGGGCAAGACCGATGCGGGTGATACAGCCCCGTACTTCGTCGAGTGGATCCGGCAGCAGCTCGACGCCCAGTTCGGGAGACAGCTCTATGAGCAGGGCCTGAGGGTCTACACGACTCTCGACCTCGACATGCAGCTCGCCGCCGAACGCGGACTGGAGCGTCAGCTCAAGCGCATCGAGACGGGGCGCTTCGGAAAATTCACGAGCGAGAGTTACGAGCATTACATCGCGCGAAGTCTGGCCGGAGCGGAGGCGGGTGAAAATTCGCCTTATCTGCAGGGCGCGTTCCTCGCGCTGGATCCCCGCAACGGCGCCGTCAAGGCTATGGTCGGCGGACGCGATTTCTACGACTCGAAATTCAATCGTGTGACGCAGGCGCTGCGGCAACCGGGTTCCGCGTTCAAGCCGATCGTCTACGCCGCCGCAGTGCAGAACGGCAGGCCGCCTTCTTACATTCTCGAGGACACGGCGATATCGCTCGACCAGGGAACGGGAACGCCGTGGACTCCAAAGAACTACGATGGAAGGTTTCTGGGCGCGATGCCGATGCGTCGCGGGCTCTACGAGTCCCGCAACATGGTCGCGATCCAGTCGGGCCTCGAGCTCGGCGAGAACACCGTCATCAACGAGGCGCGGAACTTCGGTATTACCACGCCCATTCCGCCATATCCGTCGATCTTCATCGGCTCGGCCGACGTGTACCCACTGGAGATGATCTCGTCGTACGCTCCGTTCGCCAACCAGGGAATTCGCGCAACACCCAACGCGATACTCCGGGTCGAGAACGCGCGGCAGGAAGTGTTGTGGCAACAGACACCGTCACGCACCACTGTTTTGTCGCCGGAGGAAGCCTGGATCATGGTGGACATGATGAAAGACGTGATCCGGCGGGGCACAGCGGCGGGAAGTGTGTGGGGAGCCGGCTTTCATCATCCGGCTGGCGGAAAGACGGGCACGACCAACGACGGCACCAACGTCTGGTTCATCGGTTACACGGCTGATCTGCTCGCGGGTGTGTGGATCGGATTCGACAAGCCGCGTAAGATCATGTCCGATGCACAGGGAGGTCGTCTCGCGGCACCCGCGTGGACTGCATTCATGTCGGAAGTTTATCGCCGCCGGGCCGCGCCTCCGGACTGGCCGCGTCCCGCGTCTATCATCACGCGTGAGATCGACTTCACCACAGGGCTGCTTCAGACTCCGTACTGTCCGCGCGATGTCGTCGGATCGGAAGTCTACATTCCCGGCACCGAGCCGACTCGCGAGTGCGACAAGCACCTCGGCTTTCCTTCCCCGAATCCTGGCGATACGCTGGGCGTCGGTGCTCCCCCGCCGGCGTATCCTCTGCCACCCCCTGCGAGTGGCGGGAGCCGGGTGATCCCCGGTGCGGTTCCCGCTCCGCGCAGAGATACGGGACGCGTCAAGGATTCGGTACCTTCAACGGTACTGCGCTGAAGGCAACTGGGAGAATCATAGGTTAGCTTTTCTGTTCAACGACTGACCAGGGGATTATGGCCCGGGCTGACAATCACCACAAAATCTGGCGCGACGGAAGATTCGTGAGCTGGGATGACGCGACCATTCACGTCATGAGTCACGTCGTCCACTACGGGTCCAGCGTTTTTGAGGGAGTCCGTTGCTACGCCACCCCTGAAGGTCCCGCGATCTTCCGGGTCGAGGATCACATGCGGCGGCTCGCCGATTCATGCCGCATCTACCGGATGCCTCTTCGCCATTCGATGGAGACTCTCGTTCAGGGCTGCATCGACACGGTCACCGAGAACGAGCTGCCGCATTGTTACCTGCGTCCGATCGCAGTTCGCACGGGCGAGCAGATGGGAGTGAATCCCGCTGACTGCCCTCTCGAAGTCTTCATCATTCCGTGGACGTGGGGCCGCTATCTCGGCCATGATTCGCTGGCGGAGGGAGTGGACGTCTGCGTGTCGACCTGGCGACGCGCTGCGCCGAGCACTTTCCCGATGATGGCGAAAGCGGGCGGGAACTATCTCAACTCGCAGCTCACCAAGATGGAAGCGAGGCTCGACAACTACTCGGAGGGCATCATGCTCGACTCGTTCGGGCACATCTCCGAGGGAAGCGGGGAGAATCTCTTTCTGGTGCGGGACGGAAAGCTGATGACGGCGCCCGTGTCCGCTGGAATCCTGAACGGGGTCACCCGCGATTGCGTCGCTCGCATCGCCCGCGACCTGGGCTACGAGGTGGTCGAGCAGGTGATGCCGCGCGAGCTTCTCTACATCGCTGACGAGCTGTTCTTTACCGGGACGGCCGCGGAGATCACTCCAATCAGGTCCGTGGACCGCATTCCGATCGGGGCCGGGAAGCCTGGGCCGATCACTCTGGCCATCCAGGACACCTACATGGGGATTGCGGAGGGCCGGCTTCCAGACCGCTACGGCTGGAGGACTCTGGTACCTTCCGTAGCTCACGCGGGTATTTGAGCAGCAGCAGCTATATATTGTAGCCACCTACGTCTGACCGCGGACTTCTCCATGATCTGCGGACTGCGGACTATTGGGTACGGAGGGGTGCTTGATCGTAGGATGTCTCGCACTGAACGCTTCGTTCGAGCCGCTGACCATGGTGCCGCTCAGGCGAGCGTTGCGTTTGGTAATAGACGGGAAGGCCGAGATAGTCGAGGCCGACGCCGACCGCGTGGTTCGCTCCGAGCGGTTGACCCTGCCGCGCCCGGCTGTCATCCGCCTCACGCGCTTCATCCACGTGCCGCGCCGCTTCCGCCGACAGGTCACGAACACGTTTCTCTTCGCGCGCGACCGCTACCGCTGCCAGTATTGCGGCCGTCTTCAGATCGAGCTGAAGCCGCGTGAATCTCTGACGCGCGATCATCTCATTCCACTCTCTCGCGGCGGGACGAACGAGTGGACGAACGTGGTCACGGCATGCAGCCCGTGCAACACCCGCAAGGCGAACAATCTGCCAAGCGAGATAGGAATGCATCCGATGCACGTGCCGGCCGAGCCGCACTTCGTGCATCTCTCCTGGGCCGTGCGACGTCTCACTCCGACCCAGGCGCGATACATCCGCCTGTTTTACGGCGAGGAGACGCTACATCACCTCGAGGATCTGGAGCACCGGCATCCGCATAGCGGCCAGCTCATACACGTTCACGGACATCACCCGCACGGCGGGCATCACGGACGAAACGTTCCCGAGCGCGTTTCGTAGCGCCTCTTGTCGCCGCCGAGCAGGCGAACCATCACAGTCCGGACACCGCGCCCCATCGCGGTGCCCGGATTTTTCTTTCCGCGGACGGCGGGCTTCAACTCGCCGCGCAGCCACCGCTCCACTTCGTCCAGCTCGGTCAGCGACAGAGTCTCGATGTCGAGCACGAGACTGTAGTAGGAGCGTTTTCCCTTTCGCGGCGGTGAGATCGGAACCGGGAAAAGCGCGTCGATCGCAGCTTCCGCCTCTTCGATCCCGGTGAAACTGCCGAGGTATGTCGTGTTTCTGCGAACCGCACGGTAGACCTGAAAGGATTTTCCGAGTGCGTCGTAGCGAACCACCACGTCCCATTCCGCTTCCGCGGCTATGTCATCGAACCACCCGCCGGTTGACCATCGCTCCACCCGATAGTGAAGTCGTGCTGGAAATCCGTTTCGCATCAGATCGAGCGTCGCGCCGTCGGTGACGAGGCGCTGTGAGCGCACCGATGGCGGCTCGGTCGCCAGCTGGGATGCTTCGGGCAGGACGATCGACACCTGTGGCTTCTGGCCGCGTGCCGGCGAAGCGACGAGAAGGAGGACCGCGATGAGTCCCGCGGCGGAGTTTCGAATCACCGTCTAGAAACGGTTCCGGATACGCACGAAGAAGTTTGCCGGCTCCTTCGATGCAGACACCGCCTTCGCGACGTAGATACCGGCAATGCCAAGGTCGAGTCCGAGACCGACATCGGTGCGCCAGGTATCGAAGTCGGGAAGGGAGCCGGATGGATACTGCAGCTCGCCCTGGCGCCGGCCCACCAGCCAGCCGCGCCCGGCATCCAAGAATGCTACGGCTGACGGCTTGACGCGAAACTGCGCACCCCGCACGCGAATGCCGTTTCGGTTGAAAACGTCGAACAGCTCAGAGACGAGCTCGTGTCTGTACTCCAGCTGCGCAAGCGCGACTCGCTCGCATTCAGCTGGCCGTCCAGGCAGCGGTCCAGATTCGGGAGAGCACTGTCCTGCGTCCGTTCCGATTCCGAGCCGCCGAAAGTCAAATCCCGGAATCGTTCCGATGCCGCCTACGGAAAGGCGTCGCTCCAGCGGCAGCGGATCGCCATGCAGCCAGCCACCGACGACGAGCCGGCCGTTGAGCTGGCGTCTGGGAGAGATGCGATTGTAGCGGCGCAGGTCGAGAAAGGCGCGGCCGTACTCGAGCCTGCGCATTCCATCGCTGCCCGCAGGCACGAGACGCGTTCCCTCGGTGTCGAAATTGCCCGCGCCACGCTCGTAATGCGCGTTGAGAAACCAGCCTGCCCATGGCCGGAGCTCGCTGTTGCGGGAATCGAAGTCGACGTTCAGGTCGACGAGATGCACGAGCCCGTCGTTGATGCGCGGGTTGATGCGCCAGTCCTCGTCTTCGCGAAAGAGCGTGAACACGTCGCGGGCTCGTCGCGAAGTCCAGCGCTCGCTTCCGTAACCCAGAGTGACCGATGCGTTGTCACCTGCGAACGCGGTTGCATACGCGCGTGCACCGTGTCTGCCGAAATAGTCGAAGTAGTCGCGCTTGAGAAAGAACGCGGCGAGTCCGCCGTCGGGCTCGGTCAGCTGCCAGGGCTCGACCTTCGCCACAAGATCGAACGACGTCGCACCTACTGCGAATCCTCGCCTGCGCCCTAAGCGCAGATCCGCCGAGAGACGATGACCGAGGTTTTCAGGATCCCAGTGGAATCCGTGCGAGCTGCGCAGTATCCCGAGTGCGGCGATCGAGAGATCAGCTCTTCCAATCCGATTCCGGTACGTCGGACCGAGAAAGATCGGCAGCCCTTCGACGCGGTTGTAGGTCTTGCCTGAAGTGATCGTGAGGCCGCCGCGGTCATCCCGGTCCAGGATCGAGCGCAGGTCGAACGTCGAATCCCTGTGCGACAGCGTCTCCTGCGACTGCGCGCCTCGAGCGAAAAGAAGCGCTAGGAGCACGAGCGCGATTCGACCACCATCGAGTCCAAGACGCTTCATCCTCCGGTACAGATTTGGCCTGTCTGTCATCAACGTGCGCGCGGCCTCTGCAACATTTCCCCGGGACGATCGCAGCGCTTTCTCGATGATCTCGCGCTCGTACAAATCCAGCATGCTGTTGAGCCCCGCGGACGGTGCTTTGGCGGTTGTAATCGTCTCGCGCGGCGTACCCGCGCGCTCTGCTTCGGGCTGAAGCACGCGCGCGACGTAGACACCGGTCACATCCGCTCCTGGACTGACGATGGCGATTCTCTCCACGATGTTCGCGAGCTCCCTGACATTGCCGGGCCACGAATGCCGCTCGAGAACCCGCATTGCTTCAGGCGTCCACGTTGGGGGGATCTGTCCGGTCCGCTTGAAGTGCAGCAGCGAGAAATGCCGCACCAGCAGTTGGATGTCGCCGTCTCTTTGCCTGAGCGGAGGCAATGCTATCGGAATGACGTTGAGCCGGAAGAAGAGATCTTCGCGGAAAGCTCCTTCGCGGACAGCGCGAGTCAGATCGTGATTGGTCGCGGCAATTATCCTTACGTCCACGCGAATTGCATGATTGCCGCCGACGCGGTGAATCTCCTTTGCCTCGAGCGCACGTAGAAGCTTCGCCTGTGCATCGAGGCTCAGGTCACCGATCTCGTCCAGGAAGAGCGTCCCCATGTGTGCGAGCTCGAAGCGACCCATCCTCGCCTGCGTCGCACCGGTGAACGAGCCGCGCTCGTGCCCGAACATCTCGCTCTCCACGAGATCGCGCGGAATCGCTGCGCAATTGACACGCACGAACGGCTTGTCCCTGCGTGTGCCTGCGTCGTGAATCGCGCTTGCGACGAGCTCCTTGCCCGTCCCCGACTCGCCTGTTATCAGCACGCGCGCTTCGCTCGCAGCGACGCGGTCGATCAGCTCACGCACCGCCAGCATCTGCGGACTGTCACCCACCATGTCGCCGGTGAGTCCCAGCTCCTCGAGCAGCTCGCGCGCCACACGGCGCGACTGTCGAAGCTCGAGCGCGGAGCCCACGGCGAAGAGAACACCTTCAGGAGTGAGCGGCTTCTCCAGAAAGTTCACGGCGCCCAGCTTGGTGGCATTCACCGCGTCGCTCAAGCCGGCACGCCCGCTCATCATTATCACCGGGAGCTCGGGGTGCGCGATGCGCAGGCGCGCCAGCGTCGCCATTCCATCGAATTCGCCAGGCATCATGAGGTCGAGAAGCACTGCGTCAGGCTCGTCTTCAGCGGCTTTGGCGAGTCCCAGTGTTCCAGTTGCCGCTTCCCTGATCTCGTAACCCTCGGCGGCGAGCAGCGCTCCCACCATGCGACGGATATTCGGCTCGTCGTCGACGATCAGGACGGTTGCCACGTTACGGGCTCGGAGAATCGGGCCGCGTCGCGGCCCGCTGCGGAAGCACGGGAGTGTCTCTTACTTCAGCGAGGAGCTTCGTCGTGAACCGCTGTCCTTCCGAGATCCGCTCTATCTCCACGGCGATCGCGTCGATGGACTGCTCCATTCGCTCGAGGCGTGATGAGATCTCAGGCGGAAGGGGCGGACGCTTCGACTCGTTCTCGACCCTCGCCGCCATCGCCTTGATCATCGGACGGCCGACGACGATCGCGACGACCATGGCGAAGAATCCCAGTGGAACGAAAAGTCCGATCATCTCAGGACCCATTGTGCGTGCTCCTGTCAGTTGCACCGGCGAGTGCCGGAATGATGAATCTTATCTGCGTGCCTTTTCCCAACGTGCTCGATGCCTCGACAGTTCCATCATGGGCGAGCACAGCCTGTCGCGCAATCGCCAGCCCGAGGCCGGTGCCTCCCGGCTTGTGCGTGACGTACGGATCCCAGATTCGCTCCAGCTCTTCATGCGCGATCCCCCTGCCGGTGTCGGCAACCTCGATCCGAACTGCGTCGCGTCCGCCGAGTCGCGTGCGTGTCGCTCCGACGACGATCCGGCCTGTGCCGTCGCACGCGTCCACCGCGTTGAGAATGACGTTCGACAAGGCAGCGGCGAGTGCATCGTGATGTCCGAACACACGCGGCAGGTTGTCTTCGGCTTCCACTTCTACGGTCATTCCCGGAGGTGTTGCCGCCGACGCCGAATAGCGGACCAGGTCGGCGATGTCGATCTCCGCCGAGGGTCCCTCGGGAAGACGGCCGAACTCCGCGAAGGCTTTCGCGATTCGATCGATTCGCGACGCTTCGATCGCCAGGACGTCCACGGTGTCGCGCAGCTCCGGCGGTGCGCCGCGCTTCAGTCGGTCGATGGCGAAGCGTATCGGCGTCAGTGGATTCTTGAGCTCGTGCGCAACTCTTCGCGCGCTCTCACGATATGCCTTGAGACGCTCGGCTTCGGCAGCGCGGCGGCGACCAAGATCGATCGCGGCGGCCATCTCACGCATTCGATCCCGGAGCGTCGCGAATTCCGGTGCGCCCCGCGCGACGCCGGCCTCAGGCGACGGAAGCGGCTCGCCACGCCCGATGCGCTCAGTCCATCCAACAACTTCGTCGAGAGGGCGGCTCATCTGCCGACTGAGGTGGCCGGCGACCCGCGTTGCGGCGAATCCGAACAGTATCAGCGCCAGCAAGCCAAGCACTATCACTACGCGGATCGAGCGGCTGGCGATGAAGCTGTAGCGTCTGGCCTGCTCCAGGGATGTGCGGAGCTCTCGCTCGTGGGCATCCACCAGTCGGCGCTGCTCCGGCGTGAGCGAGGATGCTCGCGCCGCCTCGATCGCTGCCTGGCCGCTCGTGGCAACGCTCTCCCATGCCGCACGTCCGCTTACGAGCGAAATGGCGCTGGAAACGCTCGAGCTCCAGAGAATCGTGAGCAGGGCTGCCGGCACGATCGCGAAAAGCGACAGTATGACGATGAGACGCGTGCGGTAGCGGAGTTGCTTCATCGGCATTCAGCTATAAATTACAGGGGTTAGCGCGACTTCGAGGATTCGGGGGGCGGCGTGCGATGAATGACGCAGCCTGTCCCTGACTGGACCTGAAGACGCGTGCCCCTGGGACACTATGCCCCAGGGATCACATCCGGCTCGTGAATGCCACCGCATGAGATGCGGCTCGCGACCGCGTACCAACAGACAACAATACATGTCATTTCGTCCTTCCCGGACAGCGCCGCCTGGGCCGCGTCGTCCGATTGCCCCGATTCATCGCGGGCCACAGGCCATAATCCAGCCGAGCACAGGCAGCCACCAGATCCACCACGCACCAAATGCAGCACTTCTCATCGACTTCGACAATGTTACGATGGGAATCCGCTCCGACCTTCAGACGGAGCTCAAGAACCTCCTCGCATCCGACATCATCAAGGGTAAAGTCTCGGTTCAGCGAGCCTACGCCGACTGGCGGCGCTATCCACAGTATATCGTCCCGCTGGCCGAGTCGTCGATCGACATGATCATGGCGCCGGCTTACGGATCGGCGAAGAAGAACGCCACTGACATCCGTCTCGCCATCGATGCCCTCGAGCTCGTGTTCGTGAGGCCGGAGATCGGGACCTTCATCCTGCTCTCGGGCGACTCGGATTTCTCGAGCCTCGTGATCAAGCTGAAGGAATACGGCAAGTACGTCATCGGCGTGGGAATTCGCGAATCGTCGAGCGATCTCCTCGTCATGAACTGCGACGAGTACTACTCGTACAACGCGCTCGCCGGCCTGGTGAAGAGCGGCGAAGACGAAGTCGTCAAGCACGATCCGTGGGAACTGGTGAGCGAAGCTGTGCAGCGCATGAAGCGCAACGGCGACGTCATGCGCGCGGACCGGCTGAAGCAGGTGATGCAGCAGATCGACAGCTCATTCGATGAGAAGGACGTCGGCAAGGCGAAGTTCTCGCTCTTCGTGTCGGAAGCGGCGAAGCGGGGCCTGCTCTCGCTTACGAAGCTGGAGAATGGCCAGCTCGAAGTGGACCTTCCGCGTGCGCTGCCGGCCGGCACAACGGCGGTCAACGGCCAGGCAGCCGCAGCAACTCCGGTCGCTGCGGATGCTGCCACTGCTGAAGCTGACGAACAGGAGCGCGGACGCCGCCCGCGACGCGGAGGTCGCGGACGTAGTCGCGATCGCGAGGATCGCGGGCCGAAGGATGTGAAGCCGGCTGCGATCGCAGCTGAGACTGCGACGCCATCCGCTGAGCTCAAGACTGCTCCGGCGGTCTCCGCAACGCCGACAGCTCAAGCGGTGTCAGTAGCGCGTCCCGCGCCCGTCGCGTCTGCAAGTGATGTCGGTGCCAGCGGCCTTCGGCTCACTCGTGACGAGGCGTTCGATCTCGTCCGTCGGGCCGTCGAATCGACAGCCAAAGGCGACAAGGCTGTTCCTGCTGCGAAGGTTCGCACTGCGGCTCGCTCGCTACTCGGCCGGGACAGTGAGAGCCTCAGTGAGCGCAACTTCCTGCGCATTCTGCACGACGCACACGACGCGGATGTCGTCGACCTGCGCCGCCGGGGAGGCGACTTCGAAGTTGCCGCAGCAGTCGCTGCACCGACTGTCGAGCGTCAGCTCGAGACAGCTGCCGCAGTCAACGCGCCTGCTCCGAAGGTCGTTGCTCCAGCACCTCGCGGAATGGGAGCGCGCGGAATCGGCCGCGGACCGATGGGAGCGAAGGGTGGACCACCCGCGAATCTGCTCCATGTCGGCGTCGTATCGTCGACTGGCGCGCGTACAGCGGCGGTTCCCGCTCCGTCATCGGCACCGACAAACACCGCCAAGCCGGCCGACGATGCAGACGCGGTGAAGGCGCTCGAAGAAGCCGCAGCGACGGCAGCTGGATCTCCTGCCGGCGCACGCAAGCGCAGCGGTGCAAAGAAAACGGCGAAAGCGAAGCAGCCCTCTGCGCGAAAGTCCAGCGCGCGCGCCGAGAAGGCTGACGATGGTGAGTCACCCGCTCGAGCTCCCGCGGCGAAGCGAGCGCGGGCCGGACGCAAGAAGACGGCGAAGAGCGCCGCCGCGGACTCCAAGTAGAAGGGGAGCCCCGCGCGGATTCGCGCGGGGCTCTTCGCATTTCGGACATCGGATGGGGCGCATACTTCCGCGCGACTTCTACGAACGCGAGACGGAGATCGTCGCGCGCGAGATGCTGGGCACAATCCTCGAGTGCAGCACTGCGGATGGGATAGCGCGCGGAATGATCGTTGAGACCGAGGCATACATCGGCGAGCACGATCCGGCATGTCATGCCGCCGTGGGCCGGACGCGCCGGACGGAGCCACTCTATGGCAAGCCCGGAATCTCGTATGTGTATTTCATCTACGGCGTGCACTGGTGCTTCAACGCAGTGACGCGGGCAGCCGGGCTGCCGAGTGCGGTGCTTGTCAGGGCGATCGAGCCGGTGTCCGGAATCGAGCTGATGCAGAAGCGGCGGGGCGGGCGCGTTCGAGGAGTGAGTCTCACGAACGGCCCGGGAAAACTATGCGAGGCGCTCGGGATCGACGGAACGCTGAATGGAGTTTCTCTTCAGCGCAGTTCGCTCGTCATGCGCCAGGGTCGAGCTGTAACCGATGCGGATGTCGTGACGACGCCGCGGATCGGGATCACCAAGGCCGCAGATTGGCCATTGCGGTACTTCATCAAAGGGAATCCCTGGGTATCCCAGTCGAAGCCGCTTGGAACTGCGGAGAAGTAAAGGTTGTATGTCTGTCTCGGTTTCGTAGCTCATGACTAGCGAATCCCTTCCCGTGCCCCGCCAAAATTGTATCTGACGCCCATCTCGAAGAATCCGAGCGCACTGTCGTTGAGCAGGAACTTGGAGCTCGCCGGCACCAGTGAAGCCTGGGCGAAGATGGCGGTGCGATGGAACTGCATCTGCACGCCCGCCATTCCGAGAAGCGCGGACTGGCTGCGCCGGTCGTCGATGCGCTGGAACACTGCGTCATCAACGGGATCTTCGTCGACCTCGACTTCAGGATAGGCGTCACCGATCACGTTGAGCGTCAGCCCGAGTCCCGCGTATGGGCGGAAACGGCCGAACCTCTTCGGGAATGCCAGCGCCGCAAAGCCAACGCGGCGAAGCTTGTCGACCTCGACTTCCCTGAAGCTTCCGTCGGCGGTGGGATCGAAGACGGCGGAATGCGTGTACACGTTCGCCTCGTCCACCGAGATATAGAGCGCGCCGTGAGTGCGCGTGATGAGCCACTCGAGTCCATAGGTAGCGGAGGTCTCGGTGTCTCCGAACGTCGGCGCGAACGTCGATACGCCGGCTTTCACTCCCCAGAACCAGGAGTCCTCGAAATCACGCGAGCGTTGAGCAGACCCCGAGGCCGGAAGTAGAGCCGCAGAGATCAGACCGGCAACGAACAATCGTGTCATTCGCATTCTTGACTATGCCCCTGCCGGCGAGATTTCTCCGCCGGCCGTTGGTGCGACCGGGGAGAGTCACACGATTCTCAGATTATTCCGAGCTTCCCTCCGACGCTCCTGAACGCGGCGATCGCCTCGTCTATGTCGTCGCGCGAATGGGCCGCGCTGAGCTGGCACCGAACTCGTGCCTGCCCGTGCGGGACCACCGGAAACCCGAATCCCGTAACAAAGACGCCTTCCTCCAGCAACATGTCACTCATCCGGATCGCGGTGGCCGTCTCGCCTACGATGATGGGGACGATCGGCGTCTCCCCCGGCAGAGGCTTGAATCCCGCTTCGGTGATCTGCTCCCGGAAGTAGTTGGCGTTCTCGCGGAGCTTGGTCACCCGACCGGGATCCTCGTTCAGCACCTGGATCGCAGCAAGCGCGCTAGCCGCCACCGTCGGCGGCAATGCGTTGGAAAACAATTGTGGCCGCGATCGCTGGGTCAACATGTCGCAGAGCGACGCCGATCCGGCGACGAACCCGCCCGCCGCTCCGCCCAGCGCTTTACCCAGTGTCGACGTGATCACGTCCACCTCCCCGACCACGCCGAAATGCTCCGCGGTTCCGCGCCCGCATTTGCCGAGCACTCCTGTCGCGTGCGAGTCATCCATCGCCACGATTGCGTCATGCTTCCTCGCGATCTCGAGGATGTCCGGCAGCTTCGCGATGCTCCCTTCCATGGAGAAGACACCGTCGGTCCAGATGATTCGGCGCTTCGCTTCGCGCGCAGTCGAGAGTCTGGCCTCGAGGTCGGCCATGTCTGAATGCGCGTACACGCCCGTCGTGCATTTGGTGATCGCTTTCGCCAGTCTCAGGGAGTCGATGATCGATGCGTGGTTGAGCGCGTCGGACACCACGAAGTCGCCCTCTTCGACGATCGTCGCCGTGAATCCCTCGTTGGCGTTCCACGCTGACACGTAGGAGAGCGAAGCCTCGGTCCCCACTAGCCTGGCGATCGCGTTCTCCAGGTCGCGATGAATGGTGAACGTGCCGCAGATGAATCGCACGCTACCCGTTCCCGCTCCGAATTTTCTCAGGCCTTCGATGCCCGCCTCGACCACGGCCGGCTCGGCGCAGAGCCCGAGATAATTGTTCGAGGAGAAGATGAGAACTTCGCCGCGTCCTTCCATGCTGACGCGCGCCGACTGGGGCGACTCGAGATAGTTCAGGCGTTTGTACACCTGATCGGTCTTGAGCTTCTCGATTCCCGCCTTGAGCTCGTCGTCGAATTTCTTGTTCAATGCCACAAGTCTGCCCTCACGCGACTTCGAAGATGACCTTTCCCGCATCGCCCGATTTGATCGCCTCGATGGCGGCATCGAACTCGGACATGGGAAAGCGGTGCGTGATCACCGGTGCGGGATCGAACTCGCCCGCGCGAAGAAAGCGCGTCATCTGATGCCAGGTGTCGTACATCCTGCGCCCGACGACGCCGTAGATCGTGATTCCCTTGAAGATCACTTCCTTTGGGAGGTCGAGCTCGATCGGCTTCGACGGAATCCCGAGCAGCTGCACTCGCCCGCCGACGCGTACGAGCTTGAGCGCCTGGTGGATTGCCGCTTCGACGCCGGACATCTCGAGCACGACGTCGACGCCAAGTCCGTCAGTGGCGCGCTTGACTGCCGCGTCCGCTTCGGAAGGGGTCACAGTCTCGTGTGCGCCCATCATCTTCGCGAGCTCGAGGCGCTTCGTGTTGATGTCCGACGCGATGATCCGCGAGGCGCCGGCGGCCCTGCAGATGCCGACCGCGAAGATCCCGATCGGACCGCAGCCGGTGATGAGCACGGTGGCTCCCGGGATGTCCGCGGTGAGCGCTGTGTGAAACGCGTTGCCCATCGGGTCGTGGATCCCGCCGACATCGTAGCTGATGGCGTCGTCGAGGTGCCACACGTTGGTGGCGGGCATCGCGATGAACTCGGCGAAGCATCCGTCGCGATCGACGCCGATGATCTTTGTGTACGGGCAGACGTGCGCGTTGCCGGTGCGGCAGAGAAGGCAGCGTCCATCGACGATGTGCCCTTCAGCGGTGACGCGATCGCCTTCCTGCACGTCGGTGACGAGTCGTCCCACCTCGACGACGTCGCCCGCGAACTCGTGCCCGACGACGAACGGCGGCTTGCATCTGTCCTTTGCCCAGTCGTTCCAGTCGTAGATGTGCACGTCGGTGCCGCACACTCCCGCGCGACGCACGCGGATCAAGACTTCATCGTCCCTGATCCGCGGATCGGGTACTTCTCTCAACGCGAATCCCGGACCCGCGGATTCCTTCACCAGTGCTTTCACTGAAAACGACACTCCGAATTGTTGTGACACGACCGCATGATTGACCCTGATGCGTGATCGCGCTGGTAAGCTGACACCGATCGGCGAGGTTTGGAAGTCCGCACGAATTTCAAAAACTCATTGCGCGTAATTTCTGATAGTTCTATATTCGCGCAGAGTTACGAAAGCATTGCAAGCATGATGCAGTCGTAACTGCGCGGGCCGGTTCGGACGCTTTGCACCATCGCCGGTTCCACCGGGGGACCGGCGAAGTTCAACTCCTTCAGGGAGATGCAAATGGCAGCAAAGAAAGGACGCAAGGCAGCGAAGAAGGGCGGTCGCAAGGCTGCGAAGAAGGGCGGTCGCAAGGCCGCGAAGAAGGGCGGCGCGAAGAAGTCAGCAAGAAAACGCCGCTAGCAGTCAGCCAGCATCGAGCTGGCTGAACTGATTCGCAAGAAAGCCGGCCCGTGAGCCGGCTTTTTTGTCGCCGGTAACTTTGCAGTCAGCGCGAGTATCGCGCACTCGCCAGCTCGACGATTCTTCCGATCAGCGCGGGATATTCGAGCCCGCTCTTTGCCGCGGCCATCGCGAACTCCGCCTTCTGCTCGAGATAACAGTTCGGATTGACCTCGATGACGTAGATCTCCTCCTTTGCGTTCACCCGGAGATCCACGCGCGCGTAGTCCCGAAGTCGCAGCGCGTGGAATGCGCTGACCGCCACTTTCTGCATCTTCGCCGCGAGATCCTCGGAAAGATCGGCAGGGAACACCGACTTCGTTCCCTCGAACTCCGCTCCCTTCTCGTCACCTTCGTCGCCCCACTTCGCTTCCCAGCTTGCGATCTTCGGGCGTCCCTCCGGGTAACCGGAGAAGTCGAGCTCGATGACGGGAAGCGCCTGCGCATCGCTGTTCCCCAGTACTCCGACATAGAACTCGCGTCCGTCGATGAACTCCTCGGCGAGCACCGGTCCCTGGTACTCTTCCTGGAGTGAGCTGATGGTTTGAAGCAGCTCCTGCACGTCGTTCACGATCGACTTCTGCGTGATGCCGAGTGACGCATCCTCCTGCGGTGGCTTGAGGATCAGCGGGAACGCGATGTCGCCCGCCCAGTCGACTGCTCCGCGAAATACAGTCGCGAAGCGAGCGGTGAGAATCCCATGAAAGGTGAGCACTTTCTTGGTGAGCGTCTTGTCGCCGGCCAGGATCAGTCCGGCAGGACTGGATCCTGTGTACCGCATATCCAGAAGGTTGAGGAGCGCGGCAACGTTCGACTCGAGAGCGCTCTTCCCGGCGAATGACTCGGCGATGTTGAACACGAGATCCGGCTTGTAACCTCTCAGTCCGGCGACCAGCGGCTCGACAGTCTTGTCGACCGCGAGGCGGTTGCACTCGTGCCCAAGAGATTCGAGCGCGCCGTGGATCTGGTCGAGCACGGGATCGACCGGAGGCTCGAGCGCGTCCTGCATGTGCAGCAGAGAAACCTTCATCGTGTCCGCCGCCTGCGAGTCGTCGCCGCAGCGCGATAGTTCATCATCACCGCTGTCCCGAACGCCGTCAGCTCGATGAGCGTCGATGCCTCGAGCCCGCGAACACGAAGATCGAGCAGCTCCGAGCGGGTGCGCAGGGAATCCACGAACTGTCGTACCGCCGACGTGCTCTCGCCTGTCCAGTACGCGATGCGTCCGACGATCTCTCGCCGGTGCGAGGTGAGAAATGCCTTCGCGTGCTGGCCGTTCGGAGATTCGGACTCGCTGGCGAAAATGTTGCGCAGGTCGCCGTCGAATGTGCCGGAGTCGGTGATCGGTATCGTGTCCGCAGAGTGGCGATAGTGGTCCTCGAGAGAGTACCGCATTGCGGTGACAGGCAGATCGGCATCGGTGAGATCCGGGGTCTCGGGTGTGTCGTGAGCGACTTCGCGCATCACTCGCTCGACGTATTCGAGCTTCGCGACCGCTGGCCATCCTTCGTATGCCTTCCTCCAGTCGAGGTCGGGAGTGAGCCATACCGCGAACGACTCGGCGAAATCCTCGTCAGGATGCTTCTGCGCATACCAGCCAAGTATGTGTCTCACGTAGTCGTGCGAGAATGGGTCGGCGCGATATCGCTCACGATAGGGTCTCGAGTATGGACCGAAAGTCTGGCGCCAGTCGGGACGATCGTAAAGCCGGTAGGCATAGTTGAACGCGTGTCCGGCTTCATGTCTCATGTAGCGCATTGATTCCTGGTCCGATTCGATCCCTTCGGCGAAGTCGTCCTCGATGCGCTCAAGGCGCGGGTCAGCGAGGTAGAAGGGGACACCGATGATGGGAGTTCCATCGGGACAACCCCACTGATCGCTGAGGTAAACCGGAGGGCGGAAAGCCAGGCCCTTTGACTCGAGCTCGCGGTAGAGTTGTTCGACCATTCTCTCGACCCGGGTTCCGGCGATGGAGAGACCCAGGTCGGAGATCTTTCGCGCCATGAGAGTTTGGCGCTCACCCTCCCAGTCGGCGAATGACTCTTTCACGACGCGCGAGGGCGCAAGGGGCGTACCGTTTCGGGTGTCTACTATATAGAAGGGATCACTTGGGCTTAGCGGTAGCGGGTAGCGGGTAGCGGGCAGCGGGCAGCGGGTAGCGGAGCGGGTGGCGGGTGGCTGGTAGCGGGTGGCTGGTAGCTGGTGGCTGGTGGCTGGTAGCGGGCATCCGGTATCAGGCAGCCGTTAGCGGTTAGCGGATACAAAAAAAGCGGCGGGTACCGGTGGCCCCGCCGCCTTTACGATTCGGACATTTTCAGCCCTCGATCAGGCCACCTTTGTCGTGGCCTCAGCGGCTGGCTCGGGAGCCGGGCCCCAGATGTAGGCGGAGAAGATCGGCGGTCGCTCCGTCCGGTCTCCACGGGAGATTATGATGCCGAGCGGCTCCTCAGGCTGTGTCGCTTCACGAACTTTCTTCATTGTATGCTCAGTGGTTTGGAGCCCGAGCGTATGCCGGGCGCGCTCCCCTAAGGCACTCCTGATGCCATTTGAGCGCTTGGACCTAACTAGTTGATTTTTCATAGTTTATGCTACACTGACCGCAGCCGTCGTTCACAGGTGTAGCGGTTTGACACGCAATTCGGAGACAGTGTGTGTTAAACTGACACTTCTCCGCTGGCCTCATGAGGCCGTCCCGCGCAGCCTCCTATGCGACTTCCTTGCGGGCGAGGAAACTCCGGGAGCTCGTCCCGTCGTCGAGGACCGATATCGTCCAGCCTTTGTAGCTCCGGCGCAACTCCGACAGCGAAGGCTCGGCGCGGCTGGCGATGATCGTGTCGACGAGGTGAACTCCACCGTCGCGCGTCGCGCTCTGCAGCACTTCGATCACCCGCGCACGCTCAGCAGAGCTCAGACCGGCAAAGGCAGCCGGGGTGCAGACGACCGCATTGAGCGGATGGTCGGGTGCCCACTCTTTCAGCTGAACCGGTATGGTGTCGATTCGGCCCGCCAGGAGAGCCGCGTCCTCCGGCCTCACTGCTGATTCAGCTGCGGGGTCGGTGCCATCGATGGCGGTGACGGAGCATCCCTGAGCGGCAAGATATCGGGCAGCATTGACTGCGGTTGACCCGGCGACGAGAACGCGGGAGTCGGCGGGAAGATGAAACTCCCGTGCGAGCACGCTGTCGGGTTTGACACCCCAGTGCTCCGGCTTCCTGAACTCCTCCTGCTCCTTGAGGCGCTTGAGCTCCTTTCTCCGCCATGTGGAGTAGGACGGAATGCCAATGCGCTTTCGGATGATGCGGTCCACTTCGTCGCAAAGAAGAAGCTCGTTCATCGCGAACTGAGCCTGTGACTCGAGCGAAGCAACCGCTTCATCCCCAATTTTCAGGAGAGCCGTACGCGAGATTGAGTCTTTGTAATCCTCGATCTCATTCTCGACGTACAGATCGTACTCGTACTTGAGTGATCGTGGTGCCGACTGATGCATCGGTTCGGGACGGAGGTGGGGCCGTGCTCCGGAGCGGCTGCGAGGAAGCTAGAGCAACATGCGCGGCGCGCAAGTCTTTTTTTTGCGAGATTGAGGGGGAAAATGCCAGAACTGCCAGAGGTAGAAGAGGCAATGCAACGGCTGAAGACTGCCGTTGAAGGGAAGACGATCGCGACAGCGAAAGCGCTACATCCCGCACTTGCGCGCCAGTTTCCCGACGCGACCGCGCGACGATTGCGCCACCAGAGAATCGTGCGAGTTGAGCGTCGTGGAAAGCATCAACTGATACATCTGTCGAGCGGAGCAACGCTTCACGCGCATTTCAGGATGAACGGGGACTGGGTTCTGAGTCGCACGACCGAGCCGGCCGACAGATTCACGAGGGCTGTCATCGAGCTGACCGACGGCACGCGCATCGAGCTCAACGACAGGCGCGCGCTCTCCGCATTGTCACTCCACGCGAAGGGAGTGAATCCGCTCCCTTCGCTCGGCGTCGAAGCGAACGATGCTGCTCTGACGGGCCGGTATCTTCGTGACGCGCTGCGCTCGCGGCGCGGACCGATCAAGCCCGCGCTGATGGACCAGAAAGTGATCGCCGGTCTCGGGAACATCTATGCGGCCGAGTCGCTGTGGAGGGCGCGAATCAGTCCGCGAGCCGTGGCGTCATCGGTCAGCCTGCGGCGACTCGACACACTTGTCGACGCGATACGTGAAGTACTCGAGGCCGAGAACCGTGCCCCCGGGCGCTACACCGATGTCGAGGGCCGCGAGCGTTTCCAGGTTTACGACCGGGAAGGGGAGCCATGCAACCGCTGCGGTACGAAGATCAGACGAATTCCTCAGGCCGGGCGATCGACGTACTTCTGTCCTGTTTGTCAGAAATCCTAGCAGACTCCGGACTAACTGCGGAACCGCGCGACAGAGGCTCAGAGAACTAGGCAACGTCTATTTGGGACTCCCGCGAACTTTTTACCGCGGAGAACGCGAAGAACAGCTAAAGTCAACTGACTGGAACCGGATCAAGCGGATCGATCGGGATCAAGATCAGAATCTTGAAGGGAAACGCAGAAATCTCCTGCAGCCCTGTGGAGCGCTGTTCCCAAAGAACTTTCTGGTTTTTGATCCGGGTCTATCCGATTGATCCGGTTCCACACGTCATAGGAGCTGCGGATCAGGAGTAAAGCCTGGAAAGAAAATTCTTTCCGCATTTCTCTGAGACTCTGTCGCGCGTTTCAGGCTCAATCGAGAGCCTCCAGAAGCGCTCCTTTGATGTACCCGGTCTCGGGAATGGTGAGAACCTCCGGATGATCGAGGGGCTGCCCCCGGAATTCCCGCAAAGCGATTCGTCGTCCACTGTCAGCGGCCGCGGCCTCGAGCATCTCGAGGAAGAGCGCCTTCCCCAGATGAAAGCTGCAGCTCGCGGTGAAGAGCTTTCCTCCTGACGATAGAAGCCTCATCGCTCGCATGTTGATGTCCTTGTATCCTCGGAGCGCCGCGGGGATCGAGCTGCGGTTCTTCGCGAACGCAGGCGGATCGAGCACGATGGTGTCGAACCGCGCGTCGTCGTCCTCCTTTTCCCGAAGAAAATCGAACGCGTTCGTCTCCACGAATTCGATGTTCGTGAGACCGTTGAGAGCGGCGTTGTGCTTCGCGCGCTCCAGCGCCTGCGCCGAGGAATCGAGCGCGATCACCCGGTCGGCATTGCCCGCGAGATGCAGCGCAAAAGAGCCGTGATAGCTGAAGCAGTCCAGCGCGATCCCTCGTGACACGACGCCGGCGAGATGCCGGTTCTCTCGCTGGTCCAGGAAGGCACCCGTCTTCTGTCCGGTATAGGGAGCTGCGATGTAGCGCACCTCGTACTCGTCCACCTCGATCTCATGCGGCACGTCGCCGTGGAGGAGGACCGTTTCGCGCGCCAGTCCCTCTTTGGTACGAAGAGCTGCATCGTTGCGGGCGAGTATGCCATCGACGCGCGTGACGTGAAGAACCGCGTCCACGATCTGTCTTCGAAATGCCTCGAGGCCGGCGCTCATCAGCTGCACGACAGCCCATCTGTCGTACTTGTCGACCACCAGGGACGGGCATCCGTCGGCTTCCCCGTGTACGACTCTGTAAGCGTTCGTCACGGTCTCGAGCCCGACCCTGCGGCTCATCGCCCGCTCGATGCGCTCGAGCCACCACTCGGCGGTGATTTCGATGTCGGTGTTCGACTCCAGAAAGCGGAGGGAGATCTCCGACCGGGGACTCCACAACGCCCAGCCGAGGGGGCGGTTACGGCTGTCCCTTACGAGGACGACGCCAGGCTCGACGTCGGGACGCTCGGCGACATCGCTTCTATATATCCACGGGTGTCCGGACTCCCACCGACGCAATCCCTTGGTCGTGACCCTGGCGGTGTTCCGCATCTCGTGAATCTAACTGGCGACTAATACCATTCCGCCCGAGCCCGGAAACACGTACGCTTCTTGCCTCGGGGGGATCATTACATGAACCGTCTTGCACCCGTTGCACCTGTTCTTATTGGCGCCGCCGCGGGCGCTCTTTACGTGCGCGAGCGCCGCGAGCGTCTCGCAACGGAGAGGTTCGGCGCGGCGACTCTCGAGACGCTGCTGAATGCGATCGACGCTAACAATCCCGATACGGGAGCGCATGTGCGTCGGGTCGCGGAGTACTCTCTCATGCTGGCCGACGCAGCCGGTCTCGACGAACGGAGGAAGCGCAGCATAGAGCGCGTCGCGCTGTTTCACGACATCGGAAAGCTCGACGGCGCCATCTCCGACATCATCGACGTAAGCAAGCGACTCACCCCGCGCGAGAGAATTGCGGTCAGGAAGCATCCACAGCGGGGCGCTGACGTATTGCGCCCTCTGGCCGCGTTCTATCCCGAGCTTCCGATTGCCGTTCTGTCGCATCACGAGCGCTGGGACGGAAGCGGCTACCCTCGAGGATTGCGCGGCAGAAGGATCCCGATCGAAGCTCGTGTGGTCGCGATCGCGGACACCTTCGATGCGGTGACTCACGCGCGGTCTTACAGCCCCGCACGGTCGATCGAAGTGGGGATCGAGGTCATAGCTGCCGGGAGCGGCACGCAGTTCGATCCCGATTTTGCCGAGCTTTTTTTGAGCCCTCCGGTGATCGATTGTGTGAAGGACTCGATGCTGGAGCGGAATGCTCCGCGTCGCAAAGGAGGCACTCGACGCGGCAAATCCGCCGCGAACGAGACGCCCGACATCACCTTCCGATGGCGGACGCCAACTGCTTTGCGGCAGCGAGCGGGTCTTTAGCGCCGAAAAGCGAGGCGATCGCCGCGACTCCTGCTGCCCCCGCTTCGATCGCCAGATGCGCGTTGGCAGGTGTGATGCCGCCGATCGCCACAGCAGGCAATCTGGTCGCAGTCGCCAGTCGCGCGAATCCGTCAACGCCGACCGCATCGCCTGCATCTTTCTTGGAGCCCGTCGCGAAGACCGGTCCGATCCCGACGTAGTCGGCGCCCGCGGCGTTGGCGACCTCCCCGTCACTCCCGACAGATACGCCGATGATGAAGTCGGTGGGAGCGAATGCCCGCACTGCACTCACGGGAACATCGTCGGCGCCGAGGTGCACGCCGGCCGCTCCAGCCGCGATCGCTACGTCGGCCCGGTCGTTGACGATCACGGGGACACCGACAGCGCGGACAAGCTCTCGCGCGAGACCGACGAGATCACGCGCGGCGACATCTTTCAGTCTGAGCTGAATGCACGTCGCGCCGCCGTGAACCGCGCTCGACGCGCGGGCGATCAGGCCGGTCTGCCCGTCGCGCACGTTGTCGGTGATGGCGACGAGGCGGATCACGGCTGGATCCATCATTTTCGGACTGCCCTCACTGCTGCTTCATGCTCCGCCTGAGTCCGGCGGAATTCGTGATGACCATCGGCCGCGGCCACGAAATAAAGAAATGGCACGTTCGCGGGAAATAGAGCGGCGCGCAGACTCGCGCCACCGGGCGACGCGATCGGCCCGGGCGGTAGACCGGGATACCTGTACGTGTTGTAGGGCGAGTCGATCTCGAGGTCCTTCAGCAGCACGCGCGGAGAATGCTTCCCGTGAGCGTACTGCACCGTGGGATCCGCCTGAAGCAGCATCTTCTCTCTCAGGCGGTTGAGATACACGCCGGCGATCACCGGCCTCTCCGCCGGGACCTTCGCTTCGCGTTCGACGATTGACGCGAGAGTGACGACACCGTGTCTCGTCAGAGAAAGCTGCGGAAGGCGCGCGTTCCACTCCGGCTTCCACTCCCGCTCGAACCGCCTGACCATCTCCTGTACTGCCTCACGCGCGTGCGTTCCGTCAGGAAAGGCGTAGGTATCGGGAAAAACGTAACCCTCCAGCGTCGGCGCTGGAACGCCAAGCCGATGGAGCAGTGCCGTATCCCGCACCGCGACGTTCACCGAATCCACCGGCACGCTCAGAGTCTGCGCGAGCAGCGGCACGATCTGCTGAAGCGTGAATCCCTCCGGGATCGTGATCGTGTTCACCAGCCCGTGTCCGCCGTGAAGCGCGCCGACGATGTCGCCCCATGGAGTTCCGCGCTTGATCAGGTACGTGCCCGGCTTGATGTTGCGGTCCGCCCGCCTGAGGCGTGCGTACGCGCGGAACAGAAACGACGATCCGACGAGGCCCGCCCGATGAAGGGAATCCGTAGCGGTTGCGAACGTCGCTCCCTTCGGCACGATCACCCGGATTGGCGCCCCATGCGGGGAAGTCGAGCACGCTGTCGCCAGGAGAACAAGCGCTCCGAGCGCAAGACGACGAATCATGACTCTGTGTTCAGCGCGTTCTGGAGCAGGATCGCGGCGGCCATCGAATCCACGTCTCCCTTTCTGCCGCGCGTCGATCCAGCCATCGCACGAATCGCGCGGAGTGACGCGGCAGTTGTGTATCTTTCGTCGAGAAAGCGCACCGGCATGCCGGTGCGCTTCTCCAGCTCTCCTCCAACACGGCGCACCTCGGCAGTCCATTCCGTCTCCTTCCCGCTTCCATCGAGTGGGAGCCCCACGACGAAACCGCGTGCCTCCAGAGCCTGCGCCCGACGGATGATCTCGGCGAGAGGGGCACGTTTTCCTGCGCGTCGCGCGATGAATCCCGCCGCCGACGCGATCATGCCCAGCTCGTCCGCGATCGCCAGGCCGACGCGCTTCTCACCGTAGTCCACTGCGAGAAACCGCGCGAGAGACGGATTCACGCCCCGCCCTGCGCCATCTGCTGGAAGAACTCGGCGTTGTTCTTCGACTTCTTCATCTGGCGCAGCAGGAACTCCACCGCCTCGGCTTCCGGCATGTCGGACAGAAACTGTCGCAGCAGGAACACGCGGTTGATCTCCGCCGTCGAGAGGAGGAGCTCCTCCTTGCGCGTGCCGGACTTGAGAATGTCGACAGCCGGATAGATTCGGCGGTCGGCGATCTTCCGGTCGAGTACCAGCTCCATGTTCCCCGTTCCCTTGAACTCCTCGAAGATCACGTCATCCATGCGCGAGCCGGTCTCGGTGAGCGCCGTCGCGATGATGGTTAGCGATCCGCCGCCGTCGATCTTTCGCGCGCTGCCGAAGAACCGTTTCGGCTTGTGCAGTCCGGCGGCATCCACTCCGCCTGACAGAATCTTTCCCGATTGCGGGGCGACGGCGTTGTGTGCGCGCGCGAACCGGGTGAGTGAATCGAGCAGGATCACCACGTCCTTGCCCGCTTCGACAAGACGCTTCGCTTTCTCCAGAACCATGTCGGCGACGAGAACGTGGCGCGCAGCTCCCTCGTCGAATGTGGAGCTGATGACTTCCGCCCGCTTCGTGCTCTTGATCATCTCCGTCACTTCCTCGGGCCGCTCGTCGATCAACAGGATGATCGTCGTGACCTCCGGATGATTCTCGGCGACCGAGTTGGCGATCTTCTCGAGGAGAATCGTCTTTCCCGCGCGCGGAGGCGACACGATGAGGCCGCGCTGTCCCTTTCCGATCGGCGCGAAGATGTCCACCACGCGCATGGACAGGTCGCCGTCCTTCGATTCGAGCCGGAGACGCGTGTCCGGGTAGCGCGGGCGCAGGTTGTCGAAGGGAATACGCGTCTTGATCGCTTCCGGGTCCTGATCGTTGACGCTCTCGACCTTGAGCAGCGCGAGGTATCGCTCCCACGCTTTCGGAGGCCGCACCTGCCCGCGCACGACGTCGCCGGTGAGCAGCCCAAACCTCTTGATCTGTGACGGCGACACGTAGATGTCGTCGGGTCCGGCGAGATAACTGTAGTCCTGGCTCCGCAAGAAGCCGTAGCCTTCGGGGAGAATCTCCAGCACTCCTTCACCGTGGAGCGCGATGTTCGAATCGAGGAGATTCTGCTCGATCCTGAAGATGAGCTCGGGCTTCCCCGCCACGTCAGTGTCGGGGATGTTCAATCCCTCGGCCATGTCCTGCAGCTCGGAGACTGATTTGCGCTTAAGCTCTGCGATGTCCACTGTGATCGCGTGATGCGGGACGAGTGTGCCGACGGGAGGGATTGCCGGTGAGACGGGGGTCAGTGCGGAAGGAAATGCCTTGAATCACCGGGCCGGGCCCGGAGTGAGATCGGATTCTTATTGCTTGGAGGGGCGGCCGAGGCCGATGAAGGCGAACCTAACCGCGCACGGAGGGACGGTCAAGCATCAAAAGCTGATGTAGCGGCGTGGACGCTTCTTCAGATCCGCCATCAGCGCCGTAAGCTCCGTGCGCATCCGCGTCATCTCCGCGGCAAGCGCGGTGTCCGATCGCATGCGGGTAATGCCGCCGACTGTGGAGTAACCCGTGCGCAGCGAATCCAGCTGGCTTCTGATCCGTCCTACGGTAGTCGCCAGGGTTGAATCCTTTCGGAACCTGCCGATGTTCCCTTTTTCCGAACTCAAAAGCATGGTGATCGAGTCTTTTGAAGCGGTGATGCGGCGGAGACGTTCCCGCACGTTGCCGCGGATCACCAGCCCGATCGATCCCTCGCCGCGTGTCGCCTTTCCGACGAGCTTGGACGCTTCGGTGCCCGCCGCTACGAGTGGCGGAACGCCGGTTCGACCAAGTTTTGCAAGGCCGGCCATCTGCGAATTCAGGAGCGCAAGCGCCCTCTTGCCACTGTCCGCCAAGGCATTCACTCTTGGACCGAGGTCGCCGACGCGGTTAGACAATGGCTTCATCTTCCCAGTGGACTGGGTGATGAGAGTGTCGCCGTTCCTGAGCGGCGGGGCGTTCGAGGTTCCGGAGGAAATGAAGACGATCGGACTTCCAATGAGGTTGCCGCCCGGTCGAATGTCGGCATACGCATCCTTTCGTATGAAATGGAGCCGGCCGGTAAAAACCTCTGTGTGAATCGCGAGTCTCCGGAGCGTGTCGGTGGTGATCGGCCTGAAATGGACATCCTTCACGGCGCCGATCTTCTCGCCCGACAGCCACACCTCGGTGCCGTTCAGAACGCCCGGAGCGTCGTCGGTCAGGACGTAGATGTTGCTCGTGTCGCCGTGCAGCGCTCCGACCCGCGCGAACAGCAGGATCGACACCGCCAGCGAGATGAGAACCGCAAAGGCGATCCCTCCAACTTTGAGCTCCCGCCACTCCAGGTTGCGAGCCATGCAGAAAAACTATCCCGGGAGCGGAAGTTCACAACAGAGGAGGCGATCCGGAAATTGGGCTGTATCTTCGGGTCCCATGAACAGGATTCTATTTCTGATGGCCTGCCTGGTCGCGGGAGCACCGGCGCCGACGGTCGTTCTTGCGCAGCGCGCCACCCAGGATGCGCCGGTGAGGGTCTTCGTGGACTGCGACGTGTGGGGCTGCGATCTGGATTATTTCCGGACCGAGGTTCCCTTCGTCGACTATGTGCGCGACAGGAAGGACGCTTCGCTGCACATCCTCGTGACGAGTCAGGAGACCGGCGGCGGAGGGAATCAATACACTCTCAATTTCATCGGGCTGAAGGAGCTCGCCGGAGCCTCGGACACACTGCGATTCGTTTCCCCCAGCTCGGCAACCGACGACGACCGGCGGAAGGGAATCGCGCGCGTGCTCAAGCTGGGCCTCGTGAGATACGTCGCCCGCACCGCGGCTGCCGAGCGGCTTCAGATAACGTACGCCCCTGCGGCAGCGTCGACTTCGGCCGCGGCAGCGCCTGCTCGCGACCGATGGAACTACTGGGTGTTCCGCACGCGTGTCGGAGGGAATTTCAGCGGTGAGACCTCGCAGAACTTCCTGAGTCTCAATGGCTCCGTGTCCGCGAACCGGACCACCAAAGACTGGAAGATCAACACGAGTTTGAGCGGCAATTACAACGAGAGCAGCTTCACGTTTACCGAGGGAGACAAGTTCACCAGCTACTCGCGGTCGTACGGAGCGAGCGAGCTGATCGTGAAAAGCCTGAGCGATCACTGGTCGTTGGGGCAGCGCGCATCGTTGACGTCATCGACGTTTCTCAACCAGCAGCTTGCCACTCGCTTCGCTCCGGCGATCGAGTACGATTTCTTTCCTTACGACCAGTCCACGCGCCGCTCGCTCACTCTCCAGTATTCCGCCGGGATCAATACGTATCGCTACCGCGACACAACGATATTCGACAAACTGTCAGAGGTACGCCCGGATCATTCCCTCACCGCTTCGATAAGCCTGACCCAGCCATGGGGCTCGATGAACGGATCCATCGAGGGCGCGAGCTATCTCGACGACTTCAGCAAGCGCCGGCTCGTTCTCTTCAACAGCCTGAATGCGCGGCTGTTCAAGGGATTCAGCGTCAACATGTTCGGCAGCGTCTCGTGGGTGCGAGACCAGCTGTACCTCCCCAAGGCCGGCGCAACCGAC
Organism: Gemmatimonadales bacterium; assembly: GCA_039931395.1. GTDB lineage: Bacteria > Gemmatimonadota > Gemmatimonadetes > Gemmatimonadales > Gemmatimonadaceae > UBA4720. The sequence continues at coordinate 62,619 of JBDTRZ010000003.1, read as the reverse complement.
GAGGAGATCCTGCTCCAGCGGAAACAGCTCGCGACATCGTATCGATACTTCGCTGGTGTCAGCCTCACCTACACTTTCGGCTCGATCTTCAACAACGTCGTGAACCCACGCTTCGAGGGCGGGAGCGGGCAGTTCTTCTTCTTCTAGCGGGAAGGATCGTTTCGGTAGACAGTCCCGTCCTTCATCACGAACCGAACGTTGCGGATGGCGGAGATGCTCGATGTCGGATCTCCCGCGACCGCAACGATGTCCGCGCGAAGTCCGGGCGCGATTCGGCCGATCGTGGCTTCCATGCCGAGCACCTTTGCGGTGATGGAGGTGGCCGAGCGAATGACGTCGACGGGCTTCATCCCATACTCGGACATGAGCTCGAGTTCGCGGACATTGTCTCCGTGCGTGAATACGCCGGCGTCGCTTCCGGTGCAGATCGTCACGCCTGACGCGAGCGCGGCGGAGAACGCCTTGTGTTTTTGTGCGACCGCCACCGGTATGGGATCGGCTCCTTTCTTCCATCCACGATAGGAGGCGACGGCCTCGCTGGCCGCAAGCGTTGGGCAATACGCGACTCCTTTTCGCGCCATGAGGCGGAAGACTTCGAGTGTCCCGTCATCGCCGTGCTCGATTGTCTTTGCTCCCGCCTCGGTCGCCCGGCGCATTCCTTCGGGGGTCTGAGCGTGCACCACGAGCTCGCGACCGGAGTCGTGGGCCGTCGCGGCGGCGAGTCTCATTTCCTCGAGCGAAAAGGTCGGTCTTGCTGCGCCATCGGGTCCCCAGCGGTAATCGCCGTAGAGCTTGATCCAGTCTGCGCCGTGGCCGATCTGGTCCCGGATGATTCGCTGGAGTGAAGCTCCGTCGGCCTCGTCGGCGCCGATCGGAATCTCGTAGGCGTATCGCGTCCGCGCTGGTGCGTAGGATCCCGTGGCGACGATCGCCTTCGACGCAATGAGGTAGCGGGGCCCGAGGATGATTCCGGTTTCGATTGCCTGTTTGATTCCTTCGTCGGCGTATCCTGCCCCTTCGGTTCCGAGGTCGCGCACCGTCGTGAACCCGGCGAGCAGCGTGTTGCGTGCGTGAGCGGTTGCGCGAGCCACGCGAAGTGCGAGCGGCTCCTTGAGAACCTGGTCTTCCCAGGGAGTTTCGTCGTATGGGTGCAGAAAGAGATGCACGTGGGCGTCGATCAACCCGGGAAGGAGCGTCAGTCCCGGCATGTCGATGCGTTTCGCGGCCGCTGGAATGCGTGCCGGGCTCGGCGGTCCTGCGTAGGCGATCGAATTACCTGTTACAACGACTATCCAGCCACGGTGGGGTGCGGCCGATTCACCATCGAGGACGGCGTCGGGAGCCAGGACTGTGGAAGTCGCGGGCTGCTGCGCCGGGAGGAAAGGTGCGCACCAGAGGAGGGTAGCCAACCCAAACGCGAGACGTGCCTTCATTTGAAATGCGCGCGGCGGGATTCGAACCCACGACCTTCGGCTCCGGAGGCCGACGCTCTATCCAACTGAGCTACGCGCGCGATGTAACCGGATACTAACTGTCGTGGTTACAGGGGTCAAACGTGGGCGGGATACGCATCGCCGCTTAACTTGCATTTCATGCTATTCGACAAACGCAGGATCACGGTCATTCCAGGCGACGGCATCGGCCCGGAAGTCATCGCCGCCGCGCTCAAGGTCATCGACGCGACCGGCGTCGACATCGAGCCCGATGTATGTGTAGCTGGCGCCGAGGCGTTCGCCCAGGGAATCGAATCGGGCGTCCCGCAGGAAACGATCGAGTCCATCGAGAGAACGAAAGTCGTCCTCAAGGGCCCGCTCGAGACTCCGATCGGTCACGGCAACAAGAGCGCGAACGTCACGCTCCGCACGCTCTTCGAGACGTTCGGCAACCTTCGACCGGTCCGCGAGCTCCCGGGCGTGACGACCCCGTTCACGGGCCGAAAGCTGGACATCGTGATCGTCCGCGAAAACGTCGAGGATCTATACACCGGCATCGAGTACATGCAGACGCCGGGCGTTGCTCAGGCCCTCAAGGTGATATCCCGCACGGGCTGCGAGAAAATCGTCGAGCTCGCGTTCGAGTTCGCGGTCGCCGCACAGCGAAAGCGGGTTCACTGCGCGACAAAGGCGAACATCATGAAGCTCACCGAGGGAATGCTCCAGCACACCTTCGAGGAGATGGCGCCGCGCTACCCGCAGATCGAGGCAAAGCACATCCTCATCGACAACTGCGCGCACCAGCTGGCGATGCGTCCCGAGCAGTTCGACGTCATCGTCACCACGAACATGAACGGTGACATCCTGAGCGACCTCACGTCGGGACTGACCGGAGGACTGGGGTTCGCCCCATCGGCCAACATCGGGAACGAGGCCGCGATCTTCGAGGCAGTGCACGGGTCCGCGCCGGACATCGCGGGAAAGAACGTCGCCAACCCCACGGCGATCATCCTCAGCGCGGCGATGATGCTCCGCCACATCGGCGAAGGTCAGGCGGCACACGACATCGAGCAGGCGGTGCTCGTCACACTGGAGAGCGGCGTCCGAAGCGGTGACATGGCTGGAACCGCCAAGCCGTCCTCGACCACCGAGTTCGCCGACGCAATCATCGCCAATCTCGGGAAGGTCTCGAGCACCGGTTCGTCGCACGATTTCCGCGCTGTCCGCATACCGGCGCCATCGACTGAAGTCGAGACGGTCCGGGTCAGGAGTCGCCGCGTGACCGGCGTGGACGTATTCATCGAGAGTACGATGAGCCCCGAGGACCTCTCAGCCGATCTGACGGAGATCTGCGCCCCGACGACGTTCTTCCTTCAGATGATCGGGAACCGCGGCAACACAGTCTTTCCGCTCAACGACCGCCGGGTGACGCTGGTTGATCAGTATCGCTGCAGATTCATGAAGAAAGGCCGCAGCGACACCGTGGGGAACGCGGAGCTTCTGAGTCTGCTCACGCGGATCGGCGAAGTGCACACCTGGATGCACGTCGAGAAGCTGCAGCAGTTCGATGGAGAGGACGCCTTCAGCAGAATGCAGGAAGTAATGTCGTAAACGGCCCTGGACGGCCGCCGCCGACCTTACAAAGCCCTTACTCCTTCACCTGATACGCCCCGATATCATTCGGTCTAGAATCACCTCCCACACATACCTCACGACATGCCCCAGACACTTCGTTCAGCCACGCTGGTGGTGTTGAGCGCGCTCGCTTTTGGCCGCCCGCCGAAAGCCGGCGCGCAGAGCACCCAGCCTCTCAAGTACACAGGCAAGAAGACGCAGACAGCGATCACCCCAGCGGACGCGATGACGCGCTTGTACATCGTCGCCGACGATTCGATGATGGGACGCCGCGCGGGAAGTGAAGGCGGAATGAAGGGCACTGCGTACATCGAGCGGGAGCTCCGTCGCCTGGGACTGGTCCCCGCGGGCGACAACGGAACGTTCTTCCAGGCAGTGCCGCTCTTCGATCGTGCGCTCGATGTCGCGTCGAAGCTATCCGCGGATTCGACGGTCCTCGTCGCAAACCGGGACTATCTGCCGATTCATCCAGGCGGAATTCCGCGCTCGCTCGATGGCGTGCAGGTCATCTACGCCGGCAACACCGGCGACACCACAACGCTCATCACCGCTCTGCAGGCCGCGGGAAAGGTGGTCATGGCCGCGGGATCGACGGGGATCCTCGGACGCCGGTATCCCGGCGCGGTGGGGTTCATCGTCCCTCGGCCCGATCAGACGCTGGAGCAGACGCGGCGGTTCGTTCTCGCGCCCTCGACCCTGATGAAGACGGATACCGACACTGCGAGCCGTCCGTGGACGATCATCGTTCCGGCTTCGTCGACGGCGACCTACCTCGGTGTCCCCATGGAGAACGCGCGGCCCGGCACAGTGGGACGCACGCTTCACGGCGCCATCCGCTACACGGCGACGGACGCACCAGCGAGGAACGTCGTCGCGATCATTCCCGGTAGCGATCCGAGACTCAAGAACCAGTACGTCGCGTTCGGCGCGCACAACGATCACATCGGAACTCGACGGTCGGGCCCGCTCGACCACGATTCACTGCGCGTATTCAACGAGATCGCGGGGCGCATCTACATTGCCCGGACCAGGCAGCTGCCCAGTTTTCCGGGATCGGGTGTCACAGCCGAGGAACGCGCGACAATCAGGGTGAACGTGGACAGCCTTCGTGCGATTCGCCCCGCACGGCTCGATTCGATCAACAACGGCGCCGACGATGACGGATCAGGATCGGTCGGGCTGCTCGAGATCGCCGAAAGATTCGCCGGCGCGAAAGTGAAGCCGAAGCGATCGCTGCTGTTCGTGTGGCACACCGGAGAGGAGCTTGGACTGTACGGATCGGAGTACTTCACCGATCACCCGACTGTGCCCCGAGACTCGATCGTCGCGCAGCTCAACATCGACATGATCGGGCGTGGTGAAGCGTCTGATTTTCCGGGCGGCGGGCCGGACTATATCCAGGTCATCGGGTCGAAGAGGCTGTCGACCGAGTACGGAAACCTAATCGAGACAGTGAACAACGCCTCGAAGCGCCCATTCCGTTTCGATTACACATTCGACGCGAATGGTCACCCTGAGCAGTTCTACTGCCGGAGCGATCATTACGAGTACGCTCGCTACGGGATTCCGATCGTTTTCATGAGCACCGGGGGCCACGTCGACTACCACCAGATAACGGACGAGCCGCAGTACATCAACTATCCGCATCTCGCGAGGGTAACAAGCCTGGTTGCCGACGCGGGTGAGCGAGTGGCCAACCTCGATCACCGAGTGGTCGTCGATGGTCCGAAGCCAGATCCGCATGGCGGATGCCGTCAGTAAGTTTTGCTTTCCAAGCGGTTATCTCATTCTTTCTGACCTCACGCCTCGCGACGACTATGGCGAAGCGCGCCAGTTAGTCGTTTTTTATCCCCCGGACAAGAACCCGATCGGGGAAAAAAGTGACGAATCCGCATCGATACGACCGGCGATCCTTCATGGCCTACTTCGCAGGCGCCGGCCTTGGCTCGACGCTGCTGCCAGGTCTCCTGTGGGCGAAAGTCGCTGAAGGAGCGGACATCACCGCGGCTACGATCTCTGCCGCCGAAGAGCTCGCCGGCCTCAAGTTCGACGACGCCGAGCGCGCGATGATGGTCGAGGGGCTGAAAACGCAGGAGTCGAGAATCGAAGCGCTGCACAAGGTCGCGCTGCCGAACTCACTCCCACCGGCACTCGTGTTCGATCCTGTTCCGCCGGGGAAGGAGATTCCCCGCGGACCACGGGGAGCCATGGTGCGATCGCCCGTCGCCTCGCGCGCAGTACCGGCGGACGATGAGCTCGCATTTCTCCCCGTGACAGAGCTCTCGGAGCTTATACGCCGGCGGAAGATCACGCCGAGCAGGCTTACAGAGCTCTATCTCGAGCGACTCCGGAAGTACGATCCCGTTCTGCGATGCGTCATCACGCTCACGGAAGATCGTGCGCGCAGGCAGGCGAAAGCTGCAGACGCGGAAATCGCGAGCGGCAAGTATCGCGGTCCGCTGCACGGCATCCCGTGGGGCGCCAAGGATCTGCTGGCAGTGAAGGGCTACAAGACGACGTGGGGAGCGGGGCCGTACAAGGATCAGGTGATCGACGAAGACGCAACGGTCGTGCAGCGACTCGACTCGTCGGGCGCGATTCTCGTCGCCAAGCTCACGCTCGGCGAGCTTGCGCAGGGAGATAACTGGTACGGTGGAAAGACGCGCAATCCGTGGAAGGTCGACCAGGGATCGAGCGGATCCTCTGCAGGTCCGGCATCGGCGACGGCCGCAGGGCTCGTGGGGTTTGCGATCGGCAGCGAGACTCTCGGCTCGATCTCGTCGCCGTCGACGGTATGCGGAACCACTGGACTCAGGCCGACTTATGGCCGGGTCCCGAAGACAGGGGCGATGGCGCTCTCGTGGAGCATGGACAAGCTCGGTCCGATCTGCCGGAGCGTCGAGGATTGCGCGCTGGTCCTCGACGCCATCCACGGTCCGGACGGCAAGGACAACAGTGCAATCGCCGCAGCATTCAACTGGGACGCCACGCTTTCGCCGAAGCGGCTGCGCATCGGCTATGTGAAGAGCGCGTTCGATCTCCCGTTGATGGATCCGAAGGACGAGAAGAGAACGCTGCACGGCGCGAAACAGTGGGATGACGCAGCGCTCGCGGTACTGCGCGGCATGGGCATCGATCTGATTCCGGTCGACCTGCCCGACATTCCGTATGATGCGATGCGAATCATCCTGACTGCGGAGGCCGCCGCCGCGTTCGACGACCTGACGCGCTCGAACCGTGACGCGGAGCTCGTGCAGCAGACTCGCTTCGACTGGGCCAACACGTTCCGGACCGCGCGCTTCATTCCGGCCGTGGACTACATCAATGCGAACAGGCTTCGCACCCGGACGATCGCAGCGTGGGACGATCTGATGAAGAAGGTCGACGTAATAGTGACGCCGACCAATGCCGCGAATCTTCCGCAGCTTGTCGCGACGAATCTCACGGGGCATCCCGCCGTGATACTTCCCAATGGGTTCCGGCCCGATGGAACTCCGGTGTCGCTCACATTTCTGGGCGGACTGTTCGAGGAGGCGAAAGTTCTCGCTGTTGCGAACGCTTACCAGCGCGCGACCGGGTTCAACAAGGTGCGCCCGGCGGTACCGCCGACTCCGGCGAAATGACAATGGACGTGCAGCCTGTGGTTCTCGAAGGCAAGCGCGTGCGTCTGGAGCCGATGCAAGCTGGCCATCTCACCGCGCTCGCTGAAGCAGGAAGCTACGAAGAGCTCTGGCGATGGACCCAGGCCAAGGCCGATACGCGCGAATCGATGAAGGCGTACATGGATGTGGCGCTCGCGGCCGCCGCAGCCGGAGTGGCGATGCCATTCGTCACGATCGACAAAGCGTCGGAAAGAATCATAGGCAGCACGCGGTTCGGGAACATCGATCGTGAGAATCGCCGGGTCGAGATCGGATGGACGTGGATCACGCCGCAGTTTCAGCGGAGCCATGTCAACTCCGGAGCGAAGTATCTCATGCTGTCTCATGCGTTTGACGTGTGGGGTTGCGTCCGGGTGGAGCTCAAGACAGACGCACTCAATCAGAAATCGCGTGCGGCGATGCTGCGGATTGGCGCGAAGGAGGAGGGGACACTTCGGCGGCACATGTTGACATACGGGGGCAGGTTTCGGGACTCCGTGTATTACAGCGTGCTCGATTCCGAGTGGCCGACTGTGCGAGAGACGTTGCGATCCTTCGTCGAGAGAGCGCGTTAGCCGGCCCTTGCAAAATTGAAACATATGTACTTTCTTTCGCGCCCCGGCAGCAGGTGCCCGGCGTAGCCGACTCAACCAGGAGGTACATAGATGTCCCGTTTTATGTCAGCGGGGATCGTGGCGTTTGCCGCGGTTTCGCTCGTAGCATGCTCGGAAACCGCTGTCTCGCCCAATGACGGCCCGGACGCACCAGAGTCAATCAGCCTCGGCGTCAATGCCGGCGGCCCTGGGGAGCAGGTGATGGCAGGAGAGATTCTCGTGAAGGTCAAGAACGGAGTCGATCCCTCGGACGTCGCACGGGGACGGGGACTCGCCTTGGGCGAGAAGGGCTACGCAAACGCGTTCGTCGTGATGCATGGTAGCGCCGGGGCAGAGCACACGAATGCACGAGCGCTGAAGGCCGACAACCGGGTCGAGTGGGCTGAGCCGAATTACCTTCGCCAGATCACCCTGGACCCAAAACTCTGGGCATTCAGGAATCCCGGCGGCCTGAACATGAACTACAGCAGGGGTAAGAACTCAGGTCAGCCTATCGGCAGCAGCTACGCGTCGATCGCTGATGCTGACGAAGACAATGTCGACGTTCCGGCGTATGCGGATGGTGGTGCGTCTGTTACAATCGGAAGCATCGATACAGGTGTTGATTTCACACACACGGAATTCGTCGCCGGGCAACTGATCAAGGGAACCGATTGGTACAGCAACGACAACGATCCCACCGATACTGACGGACACGGGACTCATACGACGGGTACGATGGTCGGACGAACGGTTGGTCTCGCCGGCGTCTCGGGAGCGGGAGCGAACGTGAAGGTGTACGTGCAGCGCGTTTGCGGCCAGCGTGGTTGTCCGACCTCTGCAATCGTGAACGCCATCAATGCCGCAGCTGACTACCTGGACGCCAACGGCAACCACCTCGTAGCGGTCAATATGAGCCTGGGTGGCGCGAGCGAGTCGTCGGGCGAAGCTTCGGCGATTGCACACGCGACCGCTAAGGGCGTTCTGATCATTGCGTCCGCAGGCAACGACGGCAGTGGCACCGTTGCTTGCCCGGCGTGCGATCCGAATGCGATTTCTGTTCTGTCGACGAACTGGCGCGATGCCAAAGCGTCCTATTCGCAGTATGGCAGCGGTCTCGACATCGCCGCACCCGGCGGCGAATGCTATTCCAACACTACGCCCGAAGGATGTATCTACAGCTCCTACAAGGGCGGCGGCTATGCCTGGCTCCAGGGAACATCAATGGCCGCTCCGCAGGTGACGGGAACCGCGGGAATTGTGGCGTCGAAGCAGGGGTCGAGAGGCTCGGCTCTCCGTACCCGACTCCTCAGTAATACAGACTCTCCGGCAAGTCTCTCGGCATACGGTGTGGGCCGCCTCAACAGCTACAAGGCCGTGACAGGAAGCTCGCTGGGCGCTGGGCTCTAGAACACGGGCGGTTCAGATTGCCAGAACGGGCTCCTCACGGAGCCCGTTTTTTTGCCCGACGTAAATTATTCGCCAATTAGAGAACGAGAGACCATGCCCGGTTCAGCCACGCACTATCGCTGGGACGAAATGCCGAAGGAGAAGGTGACCGACATGCTCGATCGCCGTTTGATCACCGGCGATCGCATGATGCTCGCGCATGTCTACCTGAAGAAAGGCTGCGTCGTTCCGAAGCATTTCCACGAGAACGAGCAGCTCACCTACATCCTGGAAGGGGCGCTCCTCTTTTCTCTGGGAGAGGATCAGAGCGTCGAAGTGACAGTGAGTGCGGGTGAGGTGCTGCACATTCCGTCGAACCTTCCGCACAAGGCCGTCGCTCTGGAAGACACTCTCGACGTCGACGTCTTCAGCCCTCCACGGCAGGACTGGCTCGACAAGAGCGACGACTACCTCAGGCGATAGACGATGGATCTCGGACTCCGCGGCAAGGTCGCGCTGGTTGCCGCCGCCAGCAAAGGACTTGGCCGCGCGATCGCCGAAGAGCTCGCCGCCGAGGGCGCATCGCTCGTGCTGTGTGCGCGCGAGGAGGGCGCACTCGAAGAGGCGCGTGACGCGATATCGAAGGCCACGGGTGCGGAGATCCTTGCTTTGACTGGCGACGTCTCGCGTCCAGAGGATGTCGAGAGAATTGCCAATGCCGGGATCGCGCGATTTGGCCGAATCGATATCCTCGTTACCAATGCCGGAGGGCCGCCGAGTGGAAAATTCGAATCGCTTACGCCCGACATGTGGAAGCAGGCGGTGGATCTCACGCTGTTGAGCGTGGTGAACCTGACATCGGCGGTGCTGCCGGGAATGAAGGGGCGCCGGTGGGGACGGATCATCAACGTCACGTCGATCGCCGTCAAGCAACCGGTCGACGGACTGATGCTTTCCAACAGCCTGCGTGCAGCTGTCACCGGATTCGCTCGGACGCTGGCCAACGAAGTCGCGCAGCTCGGTATCACAGTGAACAACATCCTGCCGGGATATACCAGGACTGAGAGAGTCGAGCAGCTGTCGGACGCGCTCGCCAAACGAGAGGGGAGCTCTCGCGAAGCAGCGCTTGCAAAATGGGAGTCGGAGATACCGATGCGCCGTCTCGGCGAGCCGCGCGAATTCGCCGCGCTCGCAGCTTTTCTCGCATCCGAGCGCGCGAGCTACATCACGGGGACGTCGATCCAGGTAGATGGCGGCTGGGTCAAGGGTCTGCTCTGAGTACGCCTTATTTCTTTGAGAAACGTCCGAGCCGGAGCTACATTTACGATGCCGGCCCCTCTCTCATTCCGGCTGAACCCAAGCCTTCGCAACCGAATGCAGCGTCCCGTCCCGTACCATGCCTGAATCAAGGCCTGGCGCGAGAATCGTCCATGACGAAGGACATCACGTGATTCCGGATCGCGCAGGCGTCGCATCGGGAAGACCGCCGACACCGTACGACGCGCTTCCCGAGGAGTCGTTCGACAGGATCGCGCGTCTTGCCGCGGCATCGCTGCGCTCACCGGTCTCCGTCGTGTCGCTGCTCGACGCTGACCGACACGTCGTGAAAAGCAGTGTTGGGCTAACGGGTCGCTCGCGCGTCTGGCGAAAGGTCCCGCTCGCACTGCGTTACGCGCGCCAGGTAGCCTCGACAGGTCGCCCAATTTTCGTCGGCAACACCGACGATGCGATCCCGTCGAGCGAGCTCGATTCGGTCACGTCCGACGGTGTCGCGTATGCGGTCGCGCCGATCATCGCGAACGACGGCCAGGTCATTGGAACGATCTGCGTGATCGACACGGCGACCCACGCGTGGACGCACACGGAAGTCAATTGTCTCATGGACATTGCGGCGATGCTCATCGTGGAGCTCGAGCTCCGCAGCGATCTATCCCTCAAGAGACAGACTCAGGAGCATCTTCTCTACAGCACGCTGCACGACGCTCTCACGGGGCTTCCAAACCGCTCGCTGTTCACCGAGAGACTGCGCCACGCGATGCGCCGCGCAGCGCGTCACCCCGATGACCTGTTCGCCGTTCTTTTTCTCGACCTCGACCGGTTCAAGGAGATCAACGACAACCTCGGCCACTTCGCCGGCGACGAGCTGCTGCGCGCGGTCGCCCGGCGTCTCGAGGCGTGTCTGCGTCCGGAAGACACGGTGGCGCGGCTCTCGGGCGATGAATTCGCGATTCTCCTCGAGAGCATCACCGAGACCAACGACGCGGGCCGTGTAGCGGAGAGAATCGAGGAAGCGCTGTCGTTTCCGATCAACCTTGCCGGCGCGGAGGTCACGACGTCGGCGAGCATGGGAATCGTCACGAGCTCGATGTCCCACGACCAGCCGGAGCAGCTGCTGCGAAGCGCCGACATGGCCATGTATCGCGCAAAGGCCGCCGGCCGCGCGCGGTACGAGATGTTCGACCGGGCGATGCACACCGATGCTCTCGAGCGCCTGCAGCTCGAGACCGATTTGCGCCGGGCCGTCGAGCTGGGCGAGTTTGTGTTGCACTATCAGCCGCTCGTCTCGCTTCGGACCGGCCGGATCACGGGACTCGAGGCACTTGTGCGATGGGAACACCCCGAGCGCGGTCTCGTTCATCCGGCCGATTTCATTCCTGTTGCTGAAGAGACCGGTCTGATCATTCCGATCGGACGGTGGGTCATGCTCGAAGCCTGCCGTCGGGTCAAGGGATGGCAGGGTGCGCATCCGCGCTCGGATCCGCTCACCATCGGAGTGAACCTTTCGGTGAAGCAGTTCTCGCAACCCGATCTGATCGAACAAATCGCGAGCGCGATCGAAACGTCCGGTCTCGATCCGTCGTCGTTGCGGATCGAGATCACTGAGGCGGCCATCATCGACAAGGGACGTCACGCAGTCGGCATACTGTCACAGATCAGAGAGCTCGGCGCTCAGGTTTATCTCGACGATTTCGGAACCGGTTACTCGTCGCTCAGCTACCTGCACGGCTTGCCGATCGACGCGATCAAGATCGACCGGGCATTCGTGAGCAGCATGGACACCGACGACAAGAGTCTCAGGCTCGTGCGCACGATCCTGACTCTCGCGGAGATCGTGGGCGTACGCGCCGAGGCAGAAGGGATCAGCACGGCCGAGCAGCTCCGCGAGCTGAGGGCGCTGAACTGCGAGCAAGGACAGGGGTATCTTTTCTCCGCCCCCATCCCGCGCCAAGCCGTGCACGAGGTGCTCACTGCCAATCCTGTCTGGTAAAAAAGCGCTTTCCTTCTTCGCTTTACTTCTTTCCGTCCATCCGGCGCTCGCGCTCGCTCAAGACACTTTCGCGAGCGATGCCGCCATCAGGTCGATCCTCGACGAGCGAGTCAAGGCGAGAATGGCGATGGGGCTGGTGGTTGCGGTCCTCGAGAAAGGAAAGCAGCCGCGCATCCACACCGCGGGCGTTTCAGGCCTGGCCGGCCTTCCACTCGACAGCAATACACTCTTCGAGATAGGCTCGATCACCAAGGCGTTCACAGGGACGCTCCTGGCAGAAATGGTTTCGCGCGGGGAAGTGCGTCTCGACGATCCGATCTCGATGTATCTGCCGAAGAGCGTGAAGGTTCCAACGCGGAATGGGAGGCAGATTACGTTGCTCGATCTCACCACCCAGACCTCGGGTCTTCCGCGGTTGCCGAACAACATGACGCCTGCGGATGGGAACAATCCCTACGCCGACTACAGTGTCGATCAGCTGTACCGGTTTCTGTCGGGATACACGCTGACCCGGGACATCGGTGAGCGTTACGAGTATTCGAATCTTGGTGTCGGCCTTCTGGGTCACGTCCTGGCGCTGCGAGACGGCAAGTCCTACGGGCAGCTTCTCAAGGAACGAATCCTCGATCCGCTCGGCATGCACGACACCGGCATCGAGCTCACACCCTCGATGAAGTCGCGCATGGCTCAGGGCTTCGACGCAGAAGGGACGCCGCGACAGATTTGGGACCTGACAACGCTCGCCGGGGCTGGTGCGCTTCGCTCGACTGCGAACGACATGCTCAAGTTTCTCGCCGCGAATCTGGATTCGACATCCACACCACTCGGCCGGGTCCTCGCGCAGGCACGCATGCCGCGGCATGACGCCGACCGTCCCGGCAATACCATCGGGTTCGGCTGGCACATCGTCGATTTGTTCGGAACGATCGCTACCTGGCACAATGGCGGAACCGGAGGATTCAGAACGTTCATCGGTCTCGACGAGAACCGGCACCGCGGCGTGATCGTGCTGTCGAATACAAATCGGACACCTGATGACATCGGCTTCCATTTGCTTGAGCCGAAGGTTCCAATCGACAAGCCTGCAAGGCAGCGCAAGGAGATCGCGCTCGATCCGGCCAAGCTCGATCCATTGATCGGAGTCTTCGCACTGGCGCCCGATTTCCAGCTGACGATCACGAAGGAAGGCGGATCGCTCTTTGGACAGGCGACAGGGCAGGGAAAGCTTCAGCTTTTCCCCGAATCGGCGACCGAGTTCTTTCTGAAGACGGTCGATGCGCAGCTGACTTTCGTGAAGGATTCGTCGGGCAAGGTGAATCAGCTGGTGCTGCACCAGGCCGGAGCGGACGTTCCCGGCAAAAGGGTGAAATAGACGTGACGGAGGTCCGTTCGTCCTTCCCAACGGAGCTCGGCGGCTTGTCGCGTGCGCTGTTCGAGCAGTCTCCCTTCAGCACGGTGATTTATGACTCCGAGGGCCACCCACTCGCGGTGAATGCCGCCTTCATCGCGCTCTGGGGAGTGGATCTCGACTCGGTTCCGGCGGACTACACCGTTCTCAGCGATCCGGAGCTCGACAAGCAGGGCGCGCTCGTGCACATCCGCCGAGCTTTCGAAGGAGAGCCGATCGTGACGCCTCCGGTGCGCTACGACATCTCGCGGATCTCGTCGTCAGGCGGAGGCCATTCGCTCTGGACTCAGGGCCATTTCTTTCCTGTGCGGGACGAGAATGGCGCGGTCGCTCACGTAGTTCTCAAGCAGGTCGATCTCACCGCGCAGATCACTGTCGAGAACGAGCTGAGAACCAGTGAGGAGCGGCTTCGACTCGCGACGTCCGCGGCGGGAATCGGCACCTGGGATTTCGATCCGGCTACCGGCAAGCTGCTGTGGGATGAGAGATGTCGCCGCGCATTCGGACTTCCCCTCGAAGGTGAATCCAGCGACGAAGTGTTTCGTCAGATCCTTTTTCCGGCCGACCGTCTGAGAGTCGATGCGGCGGTGATGGATGCCTACAGCCCGGATGGAGACGGCGCGTACGACATCGAGTACCGCACGCTTGGTCCGGATGGAACTCTTCGCTGGGTGCACGCGACGGGTCGCGTACTGTTCGATGTGGTGAACGGAAGCAAGCGTCCGATCCGTTTCATCGGAACCGTAGCCGACGTCAGCGAGCGCGTCTCGCTTCTCGAAGCTGAACGTTCGGCGCGTGCGGAAGCGGAAGATGCGCGACACAGGGCCGAGGAGGCCAACCATGCGAAGTCGGACTTCCTCGCCATGATGAGCCACGAGCTGCGCACGCCTCTCAACGCCATCGGAGGTCACGCCGAGCTGATCGAGCTTGGAGTGTACGGGCCAGTCAATGCGGAGCAGGCTGCTGCTCTCGACCGGATCCGGAAGAATGAGCGTCATCTCCTCGCACTGATCAACGACGTCCTCGACTTCTCGACGCTCGAGGTTGGCGCACCGCGGCTCGAGATCCGCGATGTCAACGCCGACGAGCTCGTGAGATCGCTCGACGCTCTCATCGGGCCGTTGTTCACTCAAAAGGCTGTGCGCTACTCCATCGGTACATGTGACATGCATCTGGCGGTTCGCGGCGATCGAGAGCGGATCGTACAGATCTGCCTCAACCTCCTCTCCAATTCTCTCAAGGCGACGAAAGCCGGCGGCAACGTATCGGTGTCGTGCGATGCGGCAGACGGATCAGAGACTGTGGCGATCCGGGTGCGTGATACCGGCATCGGAATACCTGCCGGGCGCCTGGAGGCCGTATTCAGTCCGTTCACCCAGCTTGGCCGCGCGTTGAACAGCCCTGACACGGGCGTAGGCCTTGGCCTCGCGATCAGCCGTGAGCTGGCCCGGGCAATGGGCGGCGATGTGACGGTGGTGAGCGAGGTCAATGGAGGGTCCGAGTTCACCCTGACGCTGCCTCGCTCGCACGTTCCTCCCTCCGGCCATACTATTCGCTGATTTCGGGGACCTGTAAGCCCACGACTTGCGTATCATTCAGGGCAATGGTCAAACTGAGCCACGACGTCCAGTTCTACGACACTGAGCAGTTTCTCTCCGAGACCGTCGCGGATTTTCTTGCGGGCGGCCTCGAGCAGGACCAGCCCGTCGTCGTCATCGCGGCGCCGACGCACCGGGAGAGTTTCGCCGACGGACTCAAGCGGCGCGGACTCGATCTCGAGGCGGCAACGCGAAGCGGGCGACTCAAGATGCTGGACGCGCGCGAGACGCTGGGCACGTTCATGCGCAATGGCGCCCCCGACAAGGATGCTTTCGTCCAGTCCGTCGGAAGTGTGATCGGCAATTCCCTCGCGCAGACCACCCACAGGTCCATCCGCGCCTATGGCGAGATGGTCGATATCCTCTGGAAGGACGGCAACCGGGAGGCTGCGATCCGCCTCGAAGAGCTGTGGAACGACCTCGCCGGCACTCACTCCTTCTCGCTGCTTTGCGCGTACGACATGGGAAGCTTTCACAGCGAGTCGCACGCCGAGGATTTCCGGCGCATCTGCAGTCATCACGCCAAGGTCGTTCCAACCGAGAGGTACACTTCCGCGGACGAAGTCTCGCGAATGCTCGAGATCTCAATCCTCCAGCAGCGGGCGCAGGCTCTCGAAGCGGAGATTGCACACCGTGTGGAGCTCGAGCGAAAGCTCCGCGAGAGCATTGTGGAGCGCGACCGGCTTCTCGAGCGTGAGCACTCCGCGCGCGCCGATGCGGAGGCGGCCAACCGCGCGAAGAGCGACTTCCTCGCGGTGATGAGTCACGAGCTTCGCACGCCTCTCAATGCCATCGGTGGCCACGTTCAGCTCGTGCAGATGGGAATTCACGGACCGGTCAGCGAAGCACAGCGCGACGCGCTTCAAAGGGTCGAGCGCAGTCAGCGACATCTGCTGTCGCTGATCAACGACGTCCTCAACCTCGTCCGCGTCGAGAGGGGAAAGGCCGAGTACCAGATCGAGAGCGTATCGGTCGCCGACGTTCTGAAGGATGTCGCGTCGCTTGTGGACCCGCTGGTCAGTGCCAATGGACTCAAGTGCGATGTTGCCTGCGGCGCGGATGACCAGGACATTGTCGTTCGCGCGGATCGCGACAAGGTTCAGCAGATTCTTCTCAACCTGCTGACCAACGCGATCAAGTTCACCGCACCCGGTGGACGAATCACCATCGAGGCCGAAGCGAACTGCGCCAACGTCTGGATACGCGTCAGGGATACCGGCGTCGGTATTCCGGCGGCCAAGCTGGAGTACATCTTCGAGCCGTTCGTGCAGCTCGCGGCACGGCCGCACAGCGGAGAGGAAGGCCTCGGACTCGGGCTCGCAATCAGCCGCGATCTTGCGCGCGGAATGAATGGCGACCTCGACGCCGTGAGCGACGTCGGGCGAGGCACGACGTTTACAGTCAGTCTGCCGCTGGCGTAAACCGCTCGCCCGCTGCGGCGCGAGCCGCTGCCGCCATCCTCGTCATCGGCGCGGTCGCCGTGATGCTCGCCGCGCTTTCGTGGAAGGCATTCGAGCTCGACAGATATTTCATCGCCAAGGAGCTGGTGCTGAACGCGGCGGCATTCCCCCTTGCGATTCTTCTGCTGCTTCCGCGTCGCACGAACTTTCGTGTCGACATCGCCGACGCCCTGCTGATCGTCTTCATCGTGTGGAGCGCGCTCTCGGCGCTGTTGGCGACGAACTACTGGCTCGCACAGCGTGCGCTCGGTGTCAGCCTGGCAAGTGCATTGATATTCTGGTCCGCGCGGAGAGCTGCGAGCGGCGGCATGTCGCGGCTGCTTCTCGCGGGTGCCGCACTGGCCGGTGTTGCAGTAGCCGTTACGTCGCTGGCGCAGGCATATGGCGCCGAGAGCGATTACTTCACGCTTGCCCGCGCACCCGGCGGCACTCTGGGTAATCGGAACTTCATCGCCCACATAGCTGCCATCGCCCTGCCTGCGACGCTGTGGGGCACGATGACTGCGCGGCGCAGCATCTGGGCACTGGCCGGATCTGTCGGTGTCGGCCTGCTCGCCGCCGTGCTCGTTCTGTCGAGGTCGAGAGCAGCCTGGCTTGCGGTGGCTGCATGCACAGTCGTCATCGCGATTCCTCTCGTCGTTTCGCGAAGGCACTGGAACCGGCGTGTGGGCGGGCGCCTTGCACGCATCCTGCTCGCGGCCGTGATCGGCGGATTTCTGGCGGTGGCGCTACCAAACGATCTCGACTGGAAAAGCGATTCGCCTTATCTGGATTCCGCTCGCAACATGGTGGACTACAGCAAGGGGAGCGGTCGCGGCAGAATGGCGCAGTACCGCAATTCGCTGCGAATGCTGCAGGCGGATCCCGTTCTCGGAGTTGGTCCGGGGAACTGGCCGGTGCGATACGTGAGATTCGCGCCTGCCGGCGACCGATCTCTCGCCGACAACGGGATGACCGCGAATCCGTGGCCGAGCAGTGACTGGATGGCGTTCGTATCGGAGCGCGGATTCGTCGCGGCGGTGGCGCTGCTTGGTGTCTTCGTAACGCTGTTCGTTGGAGCGCTGCGAGGGTGGCGTGATCTTCCGGATGGTGAAGCGGTCCTGATGAAAGTCTCGCTCGCCGGAACTGTGGTGAGCACGATCGTCGTCAGCTCGCTCGATGCAGTGCTTCTGCTTCCGGCATCTGCATTCCTCGTGTGGCTCTTGCTTGGCGCGATGGCGGGAGAGCGGCGCAGGGGAATGGGAGTGATGATTTCCCGGAGAACCTGGAGTGTGCTGGCGGCAGGCGTCGTACTCCTCAGTGGCATTTCACTGACGAGGAGTGTTCTCCAGACGATGGCGATGTCTTCCGTAGGAGCTGGAGGCCATCGGGCCGGATGGGTTGCAGGTGCGACTCTGGATCCGGGAAGCTATCGGATCAACCAGCGTGTGGCGGAGCTCTATGCCAATCGCGGCCAGTGCTCGCGGGCGCGGCCGTACGCGCGCAGAGCCCTCTCGCTGTTCCCATACTCGGCGCCGGCGAAGAGGGTGGCGAGGCGATGCGGGATTCCGAGTTGACGCTGGCCCTTACCGATCAGCGTGCTGTTCAAGCTTGTGAGACCGGTGAGTCCGGTGAGGAAATAAAGACTGGCTCTTTCTGGTGTTGTTCCCAACGAATCTTGTGTAGTTCTCACCGGTCTCACCGGTCTCACAAGCCGGACGGTATGGTTATCGGTAGGACTCGGCGGGATCGCGCCGCCGTAGTACGCCGCTGACGAGGGTCGCTCCCCAGATCCAGACGAGCCACACAAATCTCTCGCGCCACGTAAGACTCCCGACGATCTTCCACCCCAGAACCGGCAGCGTGGCCGCGAGAGCAGCTCCGTGCGTCCTCGGCCGGCTTCGCATCACGATCGTCACGGCGTCGGGCTTCCTCGCTCGTAGCGGCGCCTCGATCAGTCTGCCGACCGAATCCGGATTCATCCCTCTCCAGCCGGGAATCGTCATCACGTTCCATGCGGCGACAGTTCTGCCGTAGCCGTGGTTGTTCGATCCGGCAACCAGGGTGAGCCGAAGACTCGACGCGATTCGCAAGAGCCTCGCCTCCTCTCGATCCAGCTGGCCAAGCCCGCGCGGTGCAGCATCGACGAGCTCGAGGGCAACGAAATGCGGGAGGCTGTCGAGACTTTGCAGTGTGACTGAATCCAGATTCCGATTGGGAAGCGCGACGATCGTCGTCGGACCGCGTCCGGCGCTGGGCTCTCCGGGCATCAGATTACCGCGCTTGTTGAGCAGTGCCGTGTCCCGTTCGTCGAGGCCGAGCATTATCGTCGACATGATCCTGTGATACCGGCCTTCGACGGCGGGGAGTAGCGAAGTTCCATCTCCCGCGCGAGCAGGATTGTGCGCGCGTCCCGCTGCGGCCCCCGTGAATCGGACATGGTCAGACACAAAGGCGACATCGAATCCGCCCGCCCTGTGCCATTCTCGATTGTCTTCGGCAGTGAAGCTCCTCCGAACGTCGTGCGACGCTCCCGTGTGGCTGTGAAAGTCGACCCTCACCGCCTCTGGGTCGGAGACTCTCAGCCGAGCCATCGGGCGTGGCGCGAATGCAGCAGCTGCCTCCAAAATGCCCGTGATGATCACCAGCACACCGAGAGCACGCAGCCATCGCATCGAAGTCCGAACACGCCGAGGGCCGGAACGGAGCAGCATCCACAGGACGAGTATCAACGTTGCGGAGATGAAGACCGCAATCGACTGCGGCCCCGAAAGCAGCGTCAATGCGTCCAGTGTGCGCGAGATGGGCGAGACCGCCACGTAGGCCCAGGGAAGCTCGAGCGAGACTCCGGGCGGTGCCGCACCGCCGCGCGAACCGGTGATCGGCGATGATCTTCCGGCGAGTGCCAGGAGTACCGCGGAGAGAACGAAGGGAACCCCGAGTCGCCGTATCAAAGTGCCCTATGATGGCCCGGAATCTGCCTCCAAGGCAATGTCCTGAGCCGCGATTCGCGGCATATCTGTGAGGGTATCAAAATGAAGACAAGACCACTATTCTTGACCGCCTTGGCAATCGCCGGCGCGGGTGTGATGGCATGCGACTCCGGCGGCGGCCCGACACTTCTCTCGAGCGAAACGGGAACTGTCAACGTCCTGCTCACCGACGCGCCCTTTCCCTTCGCTGAGGTACAGCGGGTGGATGTGTTCGTCGTGAGGATCGACGGTGCATTGGTGGACGTGGACCCGCTCGAGATGGAGGATGAATCCGATTCCACGTCCTGGAAGACGCTGGCGTCGCCCAATGCTTCAGTGAACCTGCTCGATCTGAGAAATGGGAAGACGGCCAACCTGGGCGTGGCCACGCTTCCTGTCGGAACGTACAAAAGCTTCAGGATGATCATCGATACGGACCAGTCGAGCGTCACACTCAACGACAACTCCAAGCCGGACATCAAGTGGCCGTCCGCCGGGAAACACGGCATCAAGATCAACCTCGACGAGCCCTTCGTGGTTGGACCGGGGACCACGAACCTGCTGATAGACTTCGACATCGGCCGCAGCTTCGTGATGCGCGGGAACTCGATCAAGAACAACGGACTGCTCTTCAAGCCAGTCATTCACGCAACCACTCAACAAAGCACTGGCAGCATTGCCGGAACGGTGCATGGTGACAACGCCACCGGCCCCGTCATTCCCGGTGCGACGATCGAAGTGTTGAAGAACGGAACGACGCTGACTGACACCGACCCTTCCAGAATCGTGCGCACAGGTGTCACGGATGCCGCCGGCGCATACACGCTCGCTTTCGTTTCGCCAGGAACTTACGTCGTCCGCGCGACTCCGACGGTGGCTTCGGGATACAAGCCGGCTCTGCTGCCCGGAACTGTCGTCGTTACAGCGGGCAACGCGATCACCGGACAGGTGATCGTGGTGACCAAGTAGCAGCTCGCGGCAGCCGGCTGCACTGGAGCGATGACATCGCCGCGACCGTGGAACTGGTCCGCGGCCGAGCCGCTCCCAGCCACCTTCCAAGTTGTCGAGTCGTGCGCATGTGTGTAAGTTGGAAATCTCTTTTGGAGGCAGTGACCGGCAGGCGGCGCGGCCCCGAAAGCAAACACAACGGGGACACATGATGACATCTCGTAAGGCAACCCTGCTCGCCGGGTCGTTGCTCACAGTGTTGGCCGCAGGCTGCACGCGCGACCTCCCCACCGCCGAACCGCAGGACGATTTCGTGGTGACCCCCTTCTTCACTGCCGTCGACGTCGGCAGCACGCTGCAAATGTCGGCAACCCTTGGCGGAGCTCCGGCCCAGGTCACGTGGGCCAGTGACGACATAGCCATTGCCACCGTGTCTGCGACCGGTCTCGTGACTGGCGTCGGACCGGGAACCGCCGGCATCACCGCATCCCTCCAATCGCAGCCATCGCGGCTCAAGTCAGCGAGCGTCACGGCTCTGCCGCTTCCGACGGCACTTTCGCTTTCGGGTCTTGCGAGCAGTGGCCCGAGAGGAAGCATCGTGATGTACCGGATTGTGGTCAAGCCAGGCGCCACCAGGCTCACCGTCACGGTATCCGGCGGATCGGGTGACGTGGACATCTACGTCCGTGGTCTCACCCCTGCGACCATCGATGGCGTGCCACCCAACGCCTGCATCTCGGAAAACGGCGGAAATGGCGAGTCCTGCATCATCGACAACCCCACACCCGGCCTCTGGTACATCGCATTCGGCCTGTGGGATCCGTACGCTGGCGTGACGCTCACGGCGACACAGACGCCTCCCTGATCATCACCTATGCTTGACCCAAGGCCCCCACGATTTTCGTGGGGGCTTTGATTTTTCGTGATGGGGTGGCAATAAGTCCAATGATTCCTTAACAAATGGTGAGAGACTGCTCGGTAAGTCCGTAGAGTCCTGGCGGAAACACGGCCTCTTCTGGTCGGTAAGGGAATGCAGGTTCAAACCCTCAGCACTCATCGAATGTCTGACCCCGCCAGAAACCTCACGCCAGGAGCAAATCGATGAAGTCCGCCTGCATGCTGTCCCTCGCTGTCTTCGCCCTCGCGCCGCTCGCGGCAAACTCACAGGACGTCCTGTCATCGCCGCGCGACGTCTTCAAGGGGGAAATTGCCAGCGGCGCATGGCTCCGCATCCGGGGTCCCAAGGGCAACATCGAGGTGCGTGAAACATCGGGAAGGGTCGCCACTGTAACCGCAAAGCGTAGAAATGATCGCCGCACCCTCGAAGGTGTGACGTTCGCGGTGAAGCGGGACGGCGCGAGCGTGACTGTGTGCGCGATCTACCCGCGAACGAGCCGCTGCGATTCTGATGGCTACGACTACCACTCGCGCCGGAACGACAATGAGCTGGGGCCTGTGGATTTCACTGTCTCCCTTCCCAAGGGTGTGCGTCTCGTAGCCGCTACAGGCAATGGCGACGTGGACGTCCGCGATGCGGGGGCGGAAGTCGAGGCGAGCTCAGGAAATGGAGAGGTGACCGTGCTCGGAGCAGACGGGCGCGTTTCCGCGAGCTCGGGCAATGGAGATATCCAGGTCGATCGTGCGCAAGGCGACGTCGAAGCGAGCAGCGGCAACGGGGACATCAGGGTTGGGACGTCGATGGGTCCTGTGTCGGCCTCCACGGGAAACGGCCGCATCGAAGTTCGAATGACGCGACTTCCAGCGCGCGGGGACATGGAATTCAGCACTGGCAACGGCTCCATCGACCTGACACTTCCTGCGGATCTATCCGCTGATGTCGAGGCCAATGTACCTGTCCGAAATTTCACGACTGATTTCCCGATGCAGCTTCCCGGCCGGTGGAACATGGGCCACGTCGAAGGGAAGATCGGCAACGGCGGGCGCCGGATTCGGATGTCAACAGGAAATGGGCGCGTGACGCTCAGACGGATCGGTTAGCAGCTCTCTCGCTGGCCGTGCGGTAGAAACCATCCGCGGCGTCGGCGGTGGTGAATGCCCGTTTCGGGATGATGTGAGCCCCGACGGGTGACGTGTAGATGTAGATGTACTTCTCATTCTGCTCGACGCGGTTCACGCCGGCCCATGACGTCCGCGACTGCCCGACGACGGTGGATTCCACGAGTCCGGTGTCGTCGAGCTCGAGCGCATGCGTGCCCAGCTGTCCCGCGTCGGGCTTTTCTTCCTTCAGAAGGCTGAGAATTGCGCGCCGGGTGAGCCAGCGGAACAGGAGCCACTGCGCCACCGAGATGACGACAAACCCAACGACGAGAAAGGTCCAGCTGACGTCGGATACGGTGAAGCCGCGCGGGCCGATCGCGGGCACGATCGAGAAAAGGAACAGAGCGATGAACCATCCCAGGTAAGCGTTTCGGCTTGCCCGTCTGGCACGAGGCGATTCCGTCGCTGCCCGCCACTGAAATGCGTACAGGTCCTCGGGTGTGATCTCATATTCGGCTCGCATACTCGCGGGAATCTACTCATCCTCTCGGAGCGCGAGTTGTATAGACCGGCCCCAAACCGGGGAGCACTGATAAACCGCATCCGATGTCGGGCGAGGTGTAGCCGACGAAGAGCTGGATATCCTTTCGCGTTGCGCGTGGAGGATTTAGGCTACATGGATGGCGGATGTAGCCAACACTGAAACAGGGGAGCCCGTCGTCGCGCTGGCATCGACGCCTTCAGCGGGTGACGATCAGGCATTCCCGACATTGACCGACGCGCAGATCGCGCGTGTCGCTGACCACGGGCGCCGGCGCGAGATCGTGAGCGGAGAGGTGCTCGTGAAAGCCGGTGCCCGAAACGTGAGCTTTTTCGCCGTGGTGACTGGACAACTCGAGGTAGTGCGTTTTTCCAACGGCGTCGAGACGATCATCACGGCGCATCGGCCCGGTCAGTTCACCGGAGAGATCAACATCCTTTCGGGGCGTCGCGCGCTCTTCAGCATCCGGGTCAAGGAGTCCGGAGAGGTAATCGAGGTCGATCATGAGAATCTTCTCGAGCTGGTTCAGACTGACGCCGATCTCAGCGAGACACTCATGCGGGCTTTTCTCCTCCGGCGGGCGAAGCTGATCGCTCGCGAAGTGGGAGACGTCGTGCTTATAGGATCGACCCATTCTCAGGAAACGCTGCGAATCCAGGAGTTTCTGACGCGAAACTCGCATCCTTACACGTACATCGACCTGGAACGTGATGCAGGCGCGCAGGACGCGCTCGATCGCTTCGGCGTGGCGGTTGCCGATGTGCCTGTGCTTGTCTGCCGCGGCGAAGTGGTTCTTCGCAACCCGGCGAATCGCGAGATCGCCGATTGCCTTGGCTTCAACGACCCGATTGACCAGCAGCAGATGCACGACGTAGTGATCGTCGGCGCCGGCCCATCGGGACTTGCCGCCGCGGTTTACGCGGCCTCGGAAGGGCTCGACGTCATGGTGCTGGAAGCGAACGCTCCGGGCGGGCAGGCCGGATCCAGCTCGCGGATCGAGAACTACCTTGGCTTTCCCTCAGGTGTCTCCGGAGGCGAGCTCACGGCCCGCGCGTACGCTCAGTCGCAGAAGTTCGGCGCACAGCTGATGATCACCAAGGCTGCGAAGCATCTCTCGTGCAGCTCGAAACCCTATGTGATCGATGTCGACGATGGAGCGCACATTCTGGCGCGCACAGTGATCATCGCGACCGGCGCCGAGTATCGAAGGCTTCCGCTCGAGAACATATCGAGACTCGAAGGTGCCGGAGTCTATTATGGTGCGACGTTCATCGAGTCGAAGCTGTGTTCCGGCGAAGAGGTAGTGGTCGTCGGCGGTGGCAACTCCGCGGGACAAGCCGCGGTGTTTCTCGCGCAGTCAGCCAGGCGGGTGCATGTGCTCGTCCGGTCGGGCGGCCTCGCGGAGAGCATGTCGCGATATCTCATCCGTCGCATCGAAGAGAGCCCGGTCATCAACTTGCGGACCCACACCGAGATCACCGCTCTGGAGGGCGACGATCACCTCGAGCGTCTGATCTGGCACGACAACCAGAGCGGAGCGAGCGAGACCCACACCATCCGTCACGTCTTCGTCATGACGGGAGCTAGTCCTTCCACTCGCTGGCTCGACGGTTGTCTAGCTCTCGACTCGCAGGGATTCATCAAGACCGGACCGGAGCTGTCGCAGGAGGAGCTGGAAGACGCGAGCTGGCCACTCGCTCGCGCTCCACACCTGCTGGAGACGAGCCGGCCCGGAGTCTTCGCGGTCGGCGATGTCCGGGCGGGCAACATCAAGCGTGTCGCCTCGGCAGTCGGCGAAGGTTCGATTGCTGTCTCGTTCGTGCACCAGGTGCTTCACGAGTGAGCCACGTCGACACCGTGGGTTCATGGCCGGCGTTGCCGCTAGCTGAGTGGAAGGACACTTACACCACACTGCACCGCTGGACGCAGATCGTCGGAAAGACACGGCTGCGGTTCGAGCCGATGCAGAACCACTGGTGGCAGACGGCGCTCTATGTCACCACTCGCGGGATCGGGACGTCGCCGATGTGGGATGGCGCACGCAGCTTCGACGTGGAATTCGATTTCATCGATCACGTGCTCGCGGTGCGGACGAGTGATGACATGAAGCGCACGATTCCGCTCGAGCCGCGGACGGTCGCGGACTTCTACAGCGAGTATCTCGCGGTGCTCCGATCACTTGGCATAGAGGCCCGTCTCTGGCCGGTGCCGATGGAGCTCACGGACACGCTTCGCTTCGACCAGGATCGGATTCATGAGTCGTATGATCCGGACGCGGCACACCGTTGCTGGCGGGCACTGGCGGACACGGATCGCGTGCTCAAGCGGTTTCGCGGGAGGTTCCTCGGAAAATCCAGCCCATCGCATTTCTGGTGGGGAGGCTTCGACATCGCCTGCACGCGCTTTTCAGGCAAACGCGCTCCGACGCATCCTGGAGGCATACCGAACTGTCCCGACTACGTCACGCAGGAGGCCTACTCCCACGAGTGCATCAGCGCCGGATGGTGGCCGGGCAGCGTGGGCGTCAAGGAAGAACCAGCCTTTTACGCCTATGCCTATCCGGAGCCACCGGGATATCCAACAGCCGCCATAGCGCCCGCCGAAGCATACTACGACCTCGGATTTCACGACTGGATTCTGCCGTACGAGGCAGTCCGAAACTCAGCAGATCCTGACGCGACCTTGCTGCAGTTCTGTCAAAGCACCTATTCCGCTGCTGCTGATCTCGGTCATTGGGATCGGGCGGCACTCGAGCGGCCGTCCGACAGATCCCAAGTGGTCTAGCGCTTCGCGGGCGTCTCGTGCTCGACCATCGCAGGCTGCGCGATTCGATGTGACTGCCCGAGAGGCGGCTGCTCGGAGAGAAGCTTCGTCACAAACCGCTGTCCCTCGGAAACACGCTCGACCTCGATTGCAATCGCCTCCATCCCGCGCTCCATTCTTTCGAGTCGTCCATCGGACTCGGCAGAACCCTTCGTGGGAACGGCGCCTCGAGGACGCTTCCACCGGCGTCGAGCGAAATACAGCACGACGGGAACTGCAAAGAAGAGAGTGGAGAAGACTCCTGCCGCCATTCCCTCCTCGAAGTCGTCCCCGCCTCCCGACCGGTTCTCTATCTGCGCGGACGAAACGAGCTCCGCTCGTGCCGACGACAACTGCTTTCCTGCCGCGGCGAGATCCGTTTCCAACTGAATGATCCGCTGGTCCAGCACACGAATTCTGTCCTCGAGTCCGGTTCGGCTCGCGCCCTCTGGCGCTGAGCGTACCTGTTCGGAGAGCGACTGCCGGCGGCCCGAGACGTTGGCGAGCTGCTCGGCGAGCTCCTGACGTTGCATCAGCAGCTGGTCCACTTCTTCTCTTGTCGTCGGAATCGTCAGTGTCTGCGGCTTTCCATCCGGTCCGACTGTCGTCACGGAGACCGGAACCTTTGGGTTTTGCGCGGGCGCTGTCACTGCCTGAGGCTGAGTCGACGCTTGCATAGTGATCTCTACGGTATGCCGCGGCCCCGGGTTACATCGCGAGTCTGGACTTCATCGCGGCCGCAAACGCGGGCGCATCCTCGCCGACAAGCACGTGTATCACACCGTCCGAGATCTTCATCGTGCCCTGCGCCCCCGCTGCCGCCAGGGCCCCGTCGTCGACCGCTTTCGGATCGCGAACCTCGACTCGGATCCGCGTCAAGGCAGCAGGATCGACACGGACAATGTTGTCCCGTCCGCCGAGCGCCGCCATCAGAAGGTCCGCGGCCTTGAGATGCAGCGGCCTGACGGACACCTCGCTGCCCGCGATCGCTGTGCCGTCGCCACCTCCCGACTGGACGGAGCCTTGAGTGCCGATCGACCCAAGGTACTCTTCCATGTCGGTCTTCAGGTTTTCGGAGCGTGTGCCGAAGATCGCCTGGATGCCGCTGCCGACACGGATCACTCCCGCGGCTCCGAGACGTTTCAGTGCGTCAGCATTCGCCTGTGAAGAATCGTTGAGGTCCACACGCAGACGGGTGATGCACGCATCGAGACCCCGGATGTTGCCGGCACCCCCGAACGCTGCCACGAGTCCCTCGGCCATCGAGCCGTCCGACAGACTTGTCGTCGGAGCGACCCTTTCTGTGTCTTCAACCTCGCGGCCCGGAGTCTTGAGGTTGAGTTTCGTTATCAGCGTGTAGAAGAGCGTGTAGTACATCAGGGCCCAGAGAGGTCCAAGCCAGAGGAGCCAGAGTCCCCGGGAGGAGTGCGGGAAAAGCACGACGTAGTCGATCAACCCATGCGAAAACGTGGTGCTGTGTCTGATGCCGAGCTCGATGCAGATGAAGTAGGCGGCGCCGGCGAGCAATGCGTGAATGCCGTACAGCACTGGCGCAACGAAGAGGAATGCGAACTCGATGGGCTCCGTGATTCCGGTAAGGAATGAGGTGAGAGCCGCTGAGATCATTATGCCGCCGATCTTCGCTCGATTCTCGGGGCGCGCCGTTCGCCAGATTGCGAGCGCAGCAGCTGGCAGTCCCCACATCTTGAAGAGGTAGCCGCCCGCGAGATGGCCGGCGGTTGGATCGCCTGCTACGAATCGATTGATCTCGCCGCGAATCACCTGATGGGTGACGGGATCGACGTACTGACCAACCTCGAAGAAGAAGGGAACGTTCCAGATGTGATGGAGACCGAACGGAATGAGCGCGCGCTCGACGACACCATAGATGGCAAATGCAACTGCCGGATTTTCTGACGCAGCCCATCTCGAGAACCGATTGATCACGTCGCCGATTGGCGGCCAGACGAGACTCAGAACGATTCCAGTGACGATTGCTGCGCCCGCTGTAAGAATCGGGACCGAGCGCTTGCCCGCAAAGAAGCCGAGATAGGGCGGCAGCTTCATCCGGTAGTAGCGATTGAAGAGAATCGCGGCCATCGCGCCCACGAGAATGCCACCGAAAACTCCCGTGTCGATCGACGGGATGCCCATGATCGTCTTCGGCTCGTAGCCAAGGAGTGGCGCCATCACTCCCATGGTTGCGAGAAGCACGGCGTAGCCGACTACAGCGGCGAGTGAGGCTACGCCATCGTTGTTTGCAAGACCGAGGGCGACACCGATCGCGAATATGAGCGCGAGGTTTCCGAAGATCGCGCCACCGGCCTGTGCCATGACCGTCGACACGATTGTCGGAAGCCATGTGAACTTTGCGCTGCCGACTCCGAGCAGGATGCCGGCGACGGGAAGCACCGATACAGGGAGCATCAGCGACTTTCCAATCTTCTGCAGCCATCCGAATGCGCCCCCGAATACACTCATCGCTTGTCTCCGTGTCTCTTGTTGACGATTGCGCGCACTTCAGCTCCGTCCGCCGCGCGCAGTGCTTCCTGAGCAGTTGTCCTGCATTCCTCGAAGGACAGGCTTCTCACGCGCGCCTTTGTCGATGCGACGGCAGGCACGCTCACGCTCAGCTCGTGGATGCCGAGTCCGACCAGTACCGGCACCGCCTCCGGATCACCTGCGAGCGCTCCGCAAAGCCCGACCCACTTGCCATGCTTGTCGGCACCCGCGATCGTGCGCTCGATCAGCTGAAGAACAGCCGGATGAAGCGCGTCGAGCTGCTTTGCCAGGCGCGGATTGGTGCGATCCATCGCCAGTGTATACTGGGTGAGATCGTTCGTTCCGATCGAGAAGAAGTCGGCCTCCTCCGCGAACCTGTCCGCAAGCAGCGCCGCCGATGCGGTCTCCACCATGATTCCAATCTGCACCGCGGGCGAACCGAGTTCGGCGCGCTCCTCCTCGACCATCCCGCGCGCCTGCCGCCACTCGTCGAGTGTCGCGATCATCGGGAACATCACGGCAACCCGGCCTGAGCGCGCGGCGCGCAATATTGCTCGAATCTGTGTGCGCAGGATCTCCGGATGCTCGTACATCAGGCGAATGCCGCGCTCACCGAGAAATGGATTCGCTTCTGCGGCGATGGGCATGTAGGAGAGCGGCTTGTCGCCGCCGACGTCGAGCGTGCGAATGACGAAAATCCGGTCGGGGCCGAGTGCGCAGGCGATGTTCTCGTAGACGCGCGTCTGCTCGTCCTCGTCAGGCGCCGTTCGACGGTCCATGAAAAGGAATTCAGTCCGTAACAGGCCGACGCCTTCGCCTCCGGCTTCGACGACTTTGACCGCTTCGAGCTCGTCACCGATGTTGGCTACTACTTCGACGCGGTGTCCGTCGACCGTTGTTGCCGGCTGCGACGAGGCCGCGTTCTCTTCTGACCTTCTCACGGCTGCAGCACCCTGTCTTTTCCTGATCGCCTCTTCTTCTTCTCGAGTGGGCTCGAGCTCGAGCGTACCCTTGTCTCCGTCGAGAACGACACGGGTGCCGGCGGGGATTTCAAGCGCCCGGGGATTTATTCCTGCGACCGCCGGAATGCCAAGGCCGCGTGCGAGAATCGCCACGTGTGAGGTTGCGCTTCCCATCGTGGTGCAGAACCCGCGAACGTTCGCGGGATTCAGCGAAGCCGCTTCCGAAGGCGCGAGATCTTCGGCGACGACGATCGAATCGGCGGGAATTATCGGAGATGAGTCATCATCCCCGATCAGCAGATGCAGAACGCGGCGTCCTACGTCTCGCAGGTCCGCCGCGCGTCCGGCCAGCAGCTTGTTCCTCAAGCCGAGGAGTCGCTCTGCCTGACTGGTATACGCCTGCCGCCAGGCAAATGCGGCGCTTGCTCCATTCCTGATGTGCCTGGCGGCTTCGTCGAGAACCTCAGGATCTTCGAGCAGCTCCTGGTGCGCGCCGAAGATGGCTGCTCGATCGTTGTCGGCTTCGGCTGCCATCCGCGTTCTCAGCGCTTCGAGCTGCAGATGGGCTGATGCGATTGCCGCTTCGAGATCTCGCCTCTCGTGGTTGGGATCGGCACCTCTTTCTTCAATTACAGCGTCGAGGTGGCGGAGCTGGAAAACCTGACCGATGGCCACTCCAGGTGAAGCCCCGACTCCGCGAAGGGATCTCCCCGATTCGTCCGCTGTCTCGATCGCTCGTGCTCCGCGCAGATCCTGTCCAGCTCCACTGCGAGCTTCCGGTGGATGAGACGTTCCGAGGCCCTGCCTCAGAGTCTTCTCGATCGCTGCGACTACCTCGCTTGCATTCTCCCCGCGGGCGACGACGGTAACCGTGTCGCCGCCGCTCACTTCCAGAGCCATTATCGAAACGACGCTCCGTGCGTTGGCTTCGCGGCCGTCCTTTACGAGTCTCACGTCCGCTGTGAATTTGCGGGCAGCGGCGGCGACGAGAGCAGCGGGCCGCGCATGAAGTCCGGTGTCGTTGGCGATGACGATCGGTTGTGACTCGGCCGTATCGTCACGCTGATATGCCTCGGCCGAGGATGCGGGCGCAGGGTTGACTTCCATCAGCACGTCGCGTCCCGCTCTTACCATGCCGCTGCGAGGTCTGATCGACCCTACCGAGTTGGTGTTCGCGATCAGCACCTGGGTCAACAGGCTGCGCGCGCGAGTCGCGACGAGTTCCGCATCGAACGTTATCAGCTTGTCACCCTGGCGGACCGAATCGCCGGTTTTCACGTGTGCGGTGAACCCATCGCCTTTGAGCTCGACCGTGTCGAGCCCGATGTGGATCACGATCTCGATTCCGTCTGCGTCGAGCGTTAGCGCGTGCTTCGCCCTGTGGACCTGAATCACGCGGGCATCGCATGGAGCGAGGAGCTCCTGGCTCACCGGATCGATCGAGACCCCGTCACCCACCAGTCGCTCGGCGAACACCGGGTCGGGGACCTTTTCGAGCGGCACGATGACGCCCGACAACGGCGCCATCAGCGTCAGCGAAGCGCCCGCCACCTTACTTGACGGCGCGCAGGCGGATCGCCTGTCCGCCGGCCGGAGCCATCTTGATCGAAAGATGTGACGCGGAAGTCACGGTGCGCTTCGAGATGGTGATTGGAAGCGGATTGGTAATTCCGTTTGCTCCTGGCCCGTCAGCGTACACCTCCGCGATGTATGACCTGCCCGGCGTAAGAAAGTCGAGCGGGACGTCGAATGTCCGCGCCTCTTCGTCCGTTACGGCTCCGATGAACCAGTCCGGTGAATTGCGCTGCTGCCGTGCGACAACGACGTAGTCGCCGATTCTCCCGTTCAACACCCTGGTCTGCTCCCAGATGACCGCAACGTCACGAATGAACTGGAATGCAGGCTGATTCGCATAATTCTCGATCTCGTCTGCGGCCATCTGAACCGGAGACCAGAGAACCACATAGAGCGCGAGCTGTTTGGCGAGCGTGGTGCGCGGATGCGGATCGCTCACGCCACGCGGCTTTCCCGTCGGGTGCTGGATCAGGATGTCGAAAATGCCTGGAGTGAAATCCATCGGGCCGGTGAGCATGCGAGTGAAGAACAGAATCGTCTCGTGCTCGGGCGGATTTCCGCCGTCGCCGGCCCACGCGTTGTATTCCTGACCGCGAGCGCCTTCGCGCGACAGCATGTTCGGATAAGTGCGTCGCTCACCAGTGTCGTGAATCGGCTCGTGCACGACCATTCCGATGTGATACTTCGCCGCCATGTCGAGAACGTGCCGATGATGACGCACCGCAAATTGCGAGTAGTGCGAATGGCCACCGCTCAACGTGTCGGTTACGTATCCCGACTTGATGGCGTCGAGGCCAAGCGAGTTGTACAGCTTGAACGCTTCCTCCATCTGCTTTTCGTAATTCTCGATTCCGCCCGAAGTCTCGTTGTGGACGATGATACGAACGCCCTTCGACCTGGCGTATGCAGCAAGTCCCGGCAGGTCATAGTCAGGGTAGGGCCTGGTGAACGAGAACGCGTTGCGGTTGTCGATCCAGTTTCCATCCCATCCGATGTTCCATCCTTCCACGAGAACGCCGCCCAGGCCATTCGCGGCCGCGAAATCGATGTAGCGCTTTGTGTTCTCTGTCGTCGCGCCATGTTTAGGGCCTGAGTTCCACGTCCTGGTGTTGATGTGCATGCTCCACCAGATGCCGACGTACTTCATCGGCTTCACCCACGAGACGTCGCCGAGTTTGTTAGGCGGATTGAGATTGAGCCCGAGCACAGAGGGTGCGAGGTCGGTCGCGCGATCCGCTATCTGAATTGTCCGCCAGGGCGTGATGAGCGGAGTTTTCGCGCGAACCTTTACGCCGTCGCGCATTGGAGCGAGCGCGGCGACGAGGGTTCGGCTCTCGAGACCAATTCCTGCCAGAAACATTCTCGGATAGTCGACGAGATTCGCCTCGTGGATGACCATGAAGGTCTTGCCATCGCGTGACTCGGTCGTGATGGGAGTCTGAACGCTGTCGAGCCGGCTGACGGGAGACTCCGACCACAGCATCTCGGAGCGGTCAAGGCGCGGATGATCGGAAGGAATCCACCACGCCTTGGGATTGGTGGCGAAATTGAATTCAGTGAGCTCATCCAGGATGACGAGCTCGTTCATTCCGTCCTGAGAAGGAATCTCGTACCGGAATCCAATCCCGTCGTTGAACGCGCGTACGACCACGTCGAGCTTGCGCGCGCGGCGTCCGGTTTCCTGAACCGCGGCGCGCATCTCATTGTAATGATTGCGAACGCGGGCAACCTCACCCCAGGGCTGTGTCCACGTCTCGTCGAAGCTCGATTTCGACGTGTTCACAATCCGCAGGCTGTCACGCAGCGTCGGCGCGCCGCGGAACATGAAACCAAGTCTCGACGGGAGGAACAGGTCTTTTCCGTCACGCTTGAGGGTCCAGAATAGTCCGCCGTCCTGGATGATGACGTTCACCACATTGCGACCATCAGGTGATGCGACCTGAGCGTTCGAGACGAGTGGGGAGGATACGAACAGGGTCGCGCAGATGGTGCGGTGAATCCACTTCTGCATGTGTTGTTTTCTCCAGTGCTTCGTTGTCAGTCTCACTTCGAGACCTCGATTATATGAACCGCATGTGCGTCGAGGGAGGGAACAGGAATCCAGGCAGAGATGCTGCCAGTGTCATTAACACGAAAAGTCGTATTTGCACTACCTCCAAGCAGAGATCTGGCGGAATACGCTCCAGCGGGAAGGGCACTCCTATCGGAGCTCAACGCAATCCTGCTCGTGCGCGAAGTGCCGAGGTTCGCTACGATGACGACATTGCGGCTGCCCTTCCTGCGGAGATATGCAGCAACTCCATCATTTCCGGTAGCGAGAGGAACGAAGTCGCCCGAGCCGAGCGCTGGATTGGCCGAGCGCAGATGGATCAGAGTTCTATAGTAGTTGAGCAGGGAGTTTCTGTCGTTGTTCTGGGCTTCGACGTTCGCAGTGAGCGAATCGACTTGAAGGGGCTCCCACGCCATCCCGGTGGTGAATCCCGCAGCCGGCCCTTTCTTCCAGTGCATTGGGGTTCGAAGGCGAGGATCGGGCTTCGATCCAGTCATCCCGATCTCCTCTCCATAGTACAGGAAGGGGAATCCGGGAAGAGTGAGCAATAGACCAGCAGCAACCTTCGCGCTGGCAAAGTCGCCATTGAGCTCTGTCATCGTTCGCGTCTGGTCGTGATTCCTCAGGAATGGCGACCACCTTCCCGGCGGAAATGTCTTCTGAGAATACGCGAGCGCGGGCATGAGCTTCGCGGCCGATCCCGTTCGCGCGGCATCGATCAGGAGATTCGCAATCTGGAACGTGAAATAGGAATCGAGCTGATCAGGGTAGTACTTGAGAATCACTTCGGGTGAGTCATACGTCACTTCGCCAACCGTGAACGAGTTCGGCGACATTCGCTTGATCGCCGCCTCGTAATCGCGAAGCCATGGATTGTTTCCCGAGGCATTCATCACCGTATCCGGAGCCTCGATGAAATGCGCAACGGCATCGAGCCGGAATCCATCGACGCCCATGTCCTTGAGCCAGAATCGCGAGATTTTCTCTGCCTCCGCCTTCACCTGCGGATTGGCGAGGTTCAAATCGGGCATGCCGCTCCAGAAGAGCCCGTAGTAATACTCTTCTCGATACGGATTTCGATGCCACACGGGTGCATCCCAGCCTTTCGCTTTCCTTTGCACCGGCGACCACAGATACCAGTTGCGATAGGGCGAGGCAGAATCCATCAGCGCTGACTGGAAGTAGGGATGCTCCGATGAGCTGTGATTCAGAACGAGATCGACGAGAACCCTGATCCCTCGCCTGTGCGCTTCGGTCATGAAGCGCCTGAAATCGGCGTTCGTTCCGTAGTCGCGATTCACTTCATAGTAGTTCGTCACGTCATAGCCGTGATAACTCGGCGACTGAGCAATTGGCATCAGCCAGATGCAGCTCGCGCCGAGATCGCGCTGTGTCGACGGATTGCCGTCGTTGACGTAGTCGAGCTTCTGCGTCAAGCCGGCGATGTCGCCTACACCATCGCCATCGCTGTCATAAAACGACCTGACGAAAATCTCGTAGCATACCCCGCCGCGGGCCCAATCTCCGCCCCGATCGGTGGTCGATTGCGCTCGAAGTTCGGTTACACCAGCGATAAGGAACGAGGCGCATCCAGCAATACCGCCGATCAACAGAGGTCTGAGACTGCGCATGATGCCGGAGTGCTGAGTCAGTTACCGACGGCAGCGCAGCTCTCGGGTGCGGACACGGGATTGTTGTCAGGCGTTACGAATCGAAAGCGGGTCTCGTTCACATCTCTCGAGCTCCCGCCGACAAAGACGCGGAAACTGCCGGGCTCAGCCACGCGCCGCATTCGGGTATCGTAGAAAGCGAGATCGTCGAGGCCGAGGCTGAATCGCACTGTCCTGGATTCACCGGCACCGAGCGGCACGCGTCGGAAACGGCGCAGCTCAATTACCGGACGCGTAACGCTTGCGATTTCATCCTGGACGTACAGCTGAACGATCTCCTCGCCTGCGCGCCTGCCGGTGTTGGTTACCGTCACCTCTACTCGTAGTGAATCGCGCGGACCCATCGTCTCAGAGCTGAGACGTGGAGATGAGTAGGTGTAGCTCGTGTAGCTGAGCCCGAATCCGAACGGGAACTGCGGAGTCCACGGCAGGTCGATGTACTTCGAATTCCACTTGCTGTCTGCGGCAGGCGGCCGGCCTGTTCGACGGTGGTTGTAATAGAGGGGGATCTGCCCTACCGAGCGCGGAAACGTCACCGTCAGCTTGCCGCTTGGGTTGACCGCTCCGAAGAGGACGTCGGAGAGCGCATTTCCCATTTCCACTCCGAGAAACCACGCCTCCACCAACGCCGGTGCATTCTCAGCCAGCCAGGGAACCGCCAGTGGCCGGCCGTTCATGAGAACCACGACGAGTGGTTTTCCAAGCGCACGGATGCGCTGCGCAAGCTCCAGCTGCGCGCCGGGAAGCTCGATCGATGCGCGACTCTCCGCTTCGCCGCTCATCCACGCCGGCTCGCCCACGACCAGTATCACTGCGTCCGCGGTGCGGGCTGCCCTCATCGCAGCTCGAAAGCGGCTCGTGTCGGACCGGGTCGGGTCCGTTCCACGCTCGTATATCACACGTGTTCGAGGCGATACCGCCCTCCGAATTCCATCGAGGACGCTGACGGCATCCGCTGCGCGCCCGATTCCCGCCCAGCTTCCGAGTGTCGACACCGAGTCGGCGGCAAGGGCTCCGACCACCGCGATGGTGCGCAGATCTCGCGAGAGCGGGAGAGTGTTGTCCTCGTTGCGAAGCAGCACGATCGACTGCTGCGCCAAGTGCCGCGCCGCGGCCCGATGGGCCGGGGTGAGCACTTCGCTTCGCTCGCGGCCTGCGTCGGCTCCGCGATATGGATCCTGAAAAAGCCCGAGGCGCTGCTTGAATCGCAGCACCCGCCTCACAGCCTGGTCCACCGCCGCCTGTGAAATCGCTCCAGAGCGGACGAGCCGAGGGATGTTACGCGAATAGGTTCCGCTCACCATCTCGATGTCGACACCGGCCTCGAGTGAACGGCGAGCCGCCTCCGCAGAGTCCGCCGCGATGCCGTGAGGAATCAGCTCCGCGACACCGCCCCAGTCGCCAACGACTACGCCGTCGAACCCCCACTCACCGCGCAGGAGATCAGTGAGCAGCCATCGATTGGCGTGCGCCGGAACGCCCGCGATCTCGTTGAACGAGGCCATGAAGGTTGCTGCTCCCGCGCATGCGGCGGCGCGGAATGGCGGAAGAAATACCTCGCGCATTCCCCGCTCGGAAACGTCGACGACGTTGTAGTCCCGTCCGCCCTCCGCGCCACCGTATGCTGCGAAGTGCTTGACGGTAGCGGCGATCGACTCCCGCGCGCGCAGGTCGTCACCCTGGAAGCCGCGCACACGTGCCGCTCCCATGACTGAGCCGAGATACGGATCTTCTCCGGAGCCTTCGGTGATTCGACCCCAGCGCGGGTCGCGCGCGACGTCCACCATCGGAGCAAATGTCCAGTTGATTCCGTAAGCGCTGGCCTCGCGCGCCGCAATCCGGGCTGCTTCCCGCACCGCATCCGGATTCCAGCTGCTGGCTTCGGCAAGCGGGATCGGGAAGATCGTGCGCATCCCGTGGATCACGTCGTGCCCGAACAGCAATGGAATCCGCGTGCGGGTATCCTCTATGGCGATGCGCTGAAGCTTTCGGACACTGTCCGCTCCAGTGACGTTCAGGAACGAGCTGACTCCGCCTTGTCGAAGCTGTTCCATGCTTGCTTCTGCCGCTCCGGGTCCGGTGACGGCTGCGAAGCCGGAGTATTGCGAGAGCTGTCCCAGCTTTTCCTCGAGCGTCAACGTCGCCAGAAGCGAGTCCACGAAGGCGTCAGCTCTTGACCCTCCGGTTTTGCTTACGGGGACGACTGCGGCGGACGACTTTGCTGTTTGCGACGGAGGCGCGGTGCAGCCCGTCCCCAACGCTGCACAGAGAGCCAACAACTCCATTCGTCTGCGGGCCCCTGAGGAAGAACAGAACATCGAGTCATCCTGTGTCTGGGTTGGACGAGCATCGCGATGCGCGCAGCCGTTCGTAAAATACGTATGCTCTCCGAGTATTCCAGTTTCCTCCCCAGCCGCGCGTAAGATCTGTGTTGACGACTGCAAGAATCCTGACGGGCTACTTGTGCAGCTCGTACTCGAACACGGTCGCAATCACCCACCGGTCCGAGCTGGGAGTGAGGCCACGCCCGATGCCGACGCCGACTTCCAGCCGCGGTGCAACCTCTCCCTTTACTCTGGTGAAGAGCTGATGGCGTTGATCACGGACGGCGTAACCCTCGCCGATTCCACCAAGACCCGCATAGTACTCAACGGACAAGGTTGCTTCGTCGCCGAGCTGGTAAGCAGCCTTACCCCGCGGCTCCACTTCGATGTCATGGTGGCTGTTCCTGCCGAGTCCGCGCTCGATCGCAGGATTGAACGTTAGCGACAGGTTGCCGAACGACTTGGCGATGATAGGGGTCAGCTCGTATGCCCACCGGTTCTCGGAGAATCCAGGGCGGGCGTAGCTGATCTCGTTGGCGATCCCGAGGTTGAACGGAAGACCCCATTTGCTCGGCGCAACTGCAGTGAGGCGCAGACGATTCCCGACGAACGAGAGTCCTCGATCCGGCCCCGCGAACCCAGAAGCATAGAGGCTGGCCTGGAGCCAGCTGTTGAGCGTGTGCGCAAACTCGAAGCTCGACCGCACAGCGCGATGCGAGGGAAGCTGGCTCTCCTCCGCCTCCTTCAGCCCATCCGGGACGAAATTGGTGTGAAGCTCGATCTCTGACGATCCTTTTCGTCCGATATCCGTGCCGTATACCTCGAATTCATAGCCATGCTGCGCGCCAGCGGTGCGGCTCAGGCCAATTAGAAGAATGGCGATCGAAGTCCTGAAATGCATTCTTGATTCGGGTTGGAGTGGTCAACGCCCCGAACCTAAATGACGAACGCAATCCCGACAAGTATTGTCGGGATTGCGTTTTCGAGTGGTTCTTGCCGCGCCGACGGAAAGCCCTATGCTTCCGGCTCACATCGACTGACTCTCCCCACTTCTCGACTCCGCGCCTCGGATACACGACGAGTGATAGCCACTGATTGTGAGTTCATTGCGGTCGTGCGGAAGTCGCGCCACGCAGCAGGTGTCGTTCTGCTCGGGCTTGTCGCTGCCTGTAGCGGGAAGACCGAGAAGCCGCGAGCCATCATCGGATACGTGCAGGTGGCGTCCGTCGCCGCACTCGACGATGCTCGGGAAGGATTCTTCAAGGCCCTCGCGGATTCGGGCTACGTGCGCGACTCCACAATCACCGTGCTGGAGCGCAATGCGCAGGGCGACATCCCGACGCTTTCATTGATCATGAGCGACTTCCTGCAGCAGAGAGTCACGCATGTCGCCACGATCTCTTCCGTCGCTACGCAAGCCGCACTGAAGGCAGTCACGGATCGCCCCATCATATTCGGGGCTGTCGCCAACCCGTACGTGATCGGCGCCGGAACATCGCCGACGCATCATCGTCCCAACATCACAGGCGCCGAGATTCCGCTCCCGGTTGACTCTGCTGTCGTGCTCGCGCGCGAAGCATTTCCCGAGGTGCGGACGTGGGGCACGCTGTACGATCCCGCTGACCCGTTCGCCGAATTCTACCTCGTGAAGGCGAAGGCCGGTGCGGCTGCGGCCGGTGTACGTCTCGTCACGGTTGCATGCACCGGTCCGGGAGATATCTCGGCCGGCATTCAAGCGCTCAAGGCGAATGGAGCTCGTGGTGTCGTGCAGATCCCCAGCATCATGATCGGTGGAGCGTTCTCCGCAGTGGTGAAATCAACTCGGCAGGCTGACATCCCGCTCGTAGCCACGAGCACAAGCTTTCGAGGCGCTCCGCTTGCGCTCGGTCTGAGCTTTTACGCCAACGGTTATGACATGGGCCTGATCATGATCCGCGTGCTGCGCGGCGAAGATCCGGCCAACATTCCTTTTCAATCCGCCAGTCGGCGCTCGCTCATCGTCGACCTTGAGGCGGCTCGCGAATACGGCGTGACGATCCCGGCAGCAATCGTGAGCCGCGCGGATTCGGTGCTCGGCGGGAGCGCACCGACCACGACTTCGTCAACCGGAAATCGCACGGTCGTGCAACAGCCTGCAAGGCATCGGAGCAATCCGCTGGAGTTCTGGCTTGTCGCGGTCACCCAGGGACTTGCGTTCGCAGCGCTTGCGTGGGGCGTGTATCTGTCATCACGCGTCCTCCGCTTTGCCGATATCACACCCGACGGAAGCTTCACACTCGGTGCGGCGGTGGCGGCCTCCATGATCGTTGCAGGCACCAATCCGCTGGTGGCGACGCTCGTCGCCGTCTCGGCAGGAATGGTCGCGGGCTATGTAACCGGTTTGCTTCACACCCGCCTCGGCGTCAAGGATCTGCTGGCCGGCATTCTCGTCATGACCGCGCTCTATTCGGTCAATCTGCATGTGATGGGAAAGTCGAACGTATCGCTCCTCGACGTGCGGACGCTCGTGGGAGCCGTGCACGCGTCGATACCAGCTTCGAGAGCATGGTCGGATGACATGTCGCTCGGCGTGCTCTTCCTCGCCATCACCATCGTGCTCGGCGTGATCCTCTCGTGGTATCTGCGAACTGATTTCGGCATGGCGATGCGCGCAGTGGGCGACAATCCGGCGATGATCACGGCACAGGGGGTGGACCGGCGTCGAATGATCGAGCTCGGTCTCGCGATCGCAAACGGCCTCGTGGCATTCTCGGGAGCGCTCATTGCTCAGCAGCAGGGCTTCGCCGACATCGCGATGGGAGTTGGAACGCTGGTCGCCGGCATGGCGGCAGTGATTATGGGTGAGACACTCCTCTTCAACAGGAGAGGTCTCGGAGTGACCATCATCGCTGTGGCCGGCGGGTCCATACTCTTTCGCGGCATGGTTGCGCTCGCACTTCGCATGGGACTCAACCCGATCGATCTCAAGCTCGCAACCGCAGCCTTCGTGCTCGCTGCGCTTGCACTTCCCAGGCTACGGTACGGCCGATCCTCAATGAGCGCGGCGAGATGATCGAAATCGAGCGACTCGAGAAAACATTCACGCAGCCGGGCGGGGAACGCGTGCCCGCGCTTCGCGGAATCGACCTCGTAATTCCCACAGGCGAGTTCGTGACTGTAATCGGCACCAACGGATCAGGCAAATCGACACTGCTCAACGCTGTCGCAGGGAGTTTTCTCCCGGATGCGGGCACGATTCGAATCGCCGGGGTCGACGTCACACGCCAGCCGGAGTTCAAGCGCGCGGCTCTCATCGGGCGAGTGTTTCAGGATCCGTTCAAGGGCACCTGTCCATCGATGAGTGTCGCCGAGAATCTGCGAATGGCGGAGCTTCGAGGCTGGCGGCGGGGACTTCGTGTCGGCTTGAGCCGGTCGGCGCTCGAGCGTTACCACGTGCAGCTGAAGCGACTGGGCATGCGTCTCGAGGGGCGACTGCAGGCATCGATGGGCACGCTGTCCGGCGGGCAACGACAAGCCGTGACGCTGCTCATGGCCACGCTTCGGCGGCCTCAGCTATTGCTCCTCGATGAGCACACCGCGGCGCTCGATCCGCGCGCGGCGGAACAGGTCATTCAGATCACCAATCAGGTAGTGCGCGAAAACAAGCTCACGACTCTGATGGTCACGCACAGCATGGAGCAGGCGCTCGAGCAGGGAGATCGTACGATAATGGTTCACCGTGGTGAGATCCTGGCCGATCTCGCGGGGAGCGACCGCTCAGGTCTGGATGCCGGTGACTTGCTGAAGCGCTTCACCGAGTTGCGCTACACGATCGAATTCGCGGTGGCGACTCGCCCGACTGAGCAATGACACCGACCAGCAGACGCTTCTCGCCGAGCGATCTCGACCCGGAGCAGTTCCGCGCAATCGGACATCGGCTCGTCGATGACGTCGCTGATTTTCTGGCACAGGTTCCAGAGCGTCCCACTGCATCGCCCCTCCTGCCCGACGCCATGCGCAGCCTACTCGGCAAGCGCGAGCTTCCCGAGAATGGCACCGACATCGCGCCGGTGCTCGAGGAGTTCAGCCGGCTTTTCTTCGAGCAGTCCACGCACAACGGTAGTCCGCGCTTCTTTGGCTACATCACTTCATCGGCGGCGCCCATCGGTGCACTCGCCGATCTCCTCGCCGCCGCGGTCAACCCAAACTGCGGTGCGTGGGCTCTCTCACCGATCGCAACGGAAATCGAGAACGAGTCCATCCGCTGGCTCGCGGAGTTCATGGGTCTGCCTGGCAAATGGGACGGAGTGCTGGTGAGCGGGGGCAACATGGCCAACATCGTGGCCTTCATCGCAGCGCGAAGAGCGAAGGCGACGTGGGACATTCGCGCGAAAGGCCTCATCGATTCGGAAAGCCGCCGCCTCGTGCTGTACGGCTCCGCGGAAATGCACACCTGGATCAACAAGGCCGCCGATATCTCCGGACTTGGCACGGAGGCGGTTCGCTGGATCGCAACCGACGACGAACATCGCATGCGCACCGACGAGCTGCGCAGGCAGATCGCCGCGGATCGGGCTCGAGGGTTCTTTCCTTTCCTCGTGATCGGAACCGCGGGCTCGGTCGGTACCGGGGCTATCGATCCGCTCCCCGAAATCGCGAAGATCTGCAATGAGTTCGATCTGTGGTTTCACGTCGACGGCGCGTACGGGGCGCCCGCCGTCGCGCTCGACGATGCCAGCGATGATCTTAGAGGACTTCGACTGGCGGATTCGATCGCGATCGATCCGCACAAATGGCTGTACAACTCCATCGAGGCGGGTTGTGTGATGACACGGCATCCCGATGCGCTTCGCGATGCTTTCGCTTTCAAGCCTCCGTACTACCAGTTCGACGACAACGAAGGTCAGGAAGTGAAGAATTACTTCGAGTACGGACCGCAGAACACGCGTGGCTTCAGGGCGCTCAAGATCTGGCTTGGATTTCAGCAGGCAGGAGCCGCTGGATACCGGCGCATGATCGCTGACGACATGGAGCTCGCCCACAAGTTGTACGACTTCATCGCCGAGCAGGACCTGCTCGAGCAAGGGACTGTCTCCCTCAGCATCG
Organism: Gemmatimonadales bacterium; assembly: GCA_039931395.1. Lineage (GTDB taxonomy): Bacteria > Gemmatimonadota > Gemmatimonadetes > Gemmatimonadales > Gemmatimonadaceae > UBA4720. The sequence goes on along the minus strand of JBDTRZ010000003.1, from coordinate 20,786 downwards.
CGACTTTCAGGTATGTGCCAAAGGATTTGCGCGCAAGGTCAACGGGCGACGACGCCGTCACCGAGTATCTCAACGAGCTGAACGCACGAATTGTCACGGCGGTACGGCTCAGCGGACAGGCTTTCATTTCCAACGCGCACATCGGAGATCGATTCATGCTGCGCGCGTGCATCGTGAATTTCCGGACCACTCTGGCAGACGTTCAGGCGCTTCCAGAGCTCGTGGTCCGGCTGGGGCGCGAGCTCGACGAGCGCATCCGGCCTCAACCGCCTCGGCCGCTCAGTCGCTTGTCATGATGAACAGCGGCGCGCCGTCGAACTCGTAGATCGGCCGCAGCCGCTCCGTGTTGTAGTACCTGGACACGTCGACGACTTTCTTCTCCGATGTAACGGTTGTTATCGGCACGCTGTCATAGAAGCCCCGATGAATGCTGACGAGCCGGCCAAACTGTTTCTTGAGGATCAGGTCGAGCGCGAGGTTGCCGAAGGCCATCGGGACGATGGAGTCGAGTGCGTCGGGATCGCCTGAGCGCACGAGGTAGCCGAGCCGCTGGCTCACGACGTCGATGCGGCGGCCATTGTTGAACTTCGGTGAATACTCCTTGAGCGCGCTCGCGACCTTGTCGCCAATGCCGCCTAGCTTTCCGTGCCCGAACATGTCGGTCTCCTGGCTCTCGAAGCTCATGCCTTCCTGGTCCGTAAGCCGCGCCCCCTCGGAGACCAGCACGACGGAATAGTGGCTCGGGTTTCGGTTGCGGTCGTATGTCATCAGCTCCGCCAGCTGCTCGACGTTGACCACATGCTCCGGAATGACGCAGCGATCGGCCGCACCGGCCATCGTCGGCAGGAGTGCGGTGAAGCCGGCGTAGCGCCCGAACACCTCGATGACGAGAAAACGCTCGTGCGATCCGGCCGACGTGCGCAGGCTGTGAGTCAGCTCGATCGTGCGCGTGACGCACGTGCTGAAGCCGATGCAGTAGTCGGTGCCGTAGACGTCGTTGTCCATCGTCTTCGGGATGGCGACGACGTGCACGCCCTCGTCGTGCAGCCGTCGCCCGTAACTGAGTGTATCGTCTCCACCGATGGGGACCAGCACGTCGACTCCAATGTGCGCGAGATTCTTCAGCACGTCCCTGGTGATGTCGTTCACCTTTTCCTTGTAGCCGGTGAGGTGCTTCGGTACCCGGCTGCGCGGGAGATGACTTGGTCGCGTGCGTGACGTGTGGAGGAAGGTGCCGCCGGTGCGTCCGGCGCGGTTGACGATCGCTTCGCTCAATTCCCGCACATTCTCGCTGTTGTCGGCCTTGGCGCCGCGCTCATAGTCGACAAGTCCGGCCCAGCCGCGCCGGATGCCGACGACGCGGTAACCTTCGCGCAGCGCGCGAATCGTGATTGCCCGAATTGCCGGATTCAAGCCAGGTACGTCGCCTCCACCAGTGAGAATTGCGATCGTCCCTTTTTTGCGCGGCATGTGTGCTCTCCTCTTGGTTTTATTGCTTGACTTTCTACTTCGTGGAGCGGATACTCAGCAACGACATCCCTCTTCCTCTGCGTCGCAGTGAGTGAGGCCTGCCCTCACTCCGACTCAAGGAAGGCACCGCCATGGTAGTGGCTAGCCGCTTCCTCCTTGTTGCCGGCGCCCTGTTGTGCGCCGCAACATACGCCTCTCCCCTCGCTGCGCAGAACCCCCCGGGCACCATCACCGGACAGGTGATCGACAGCGCCACCAGACAACCCCTCGCCGGCGTCAACGTCGTGGTCGTAGGGACTCGGCTCGGCACTGTCACCCGCGATGACGGCACGTTCACCATCACCGGTGTTCCCGCGGGATCCCAGACGGTTCGTGCACGCCGGATCGGCTACGGGGCCGTACCGATGATCGTCAACGTGCCTGTAGGATCGGCGGTCTCGGTGGCGTTCGTGCTGAGCAAGCAGGCGTCCGTTCTCGATCAAGTGGTTGTCGTTGGATACGGCAGTCAGAAGAAGTCGAGTATAAGCGGCGCCGTCTCCACCGTAAACATGGAGGATCTGGATTCTCGAAGGGTCGCGGACGTCGCGCAGGCCCTGCAAGGCCAGGTTGCCGGTTTGCAGGTGACGGGAAGTACCGGCGCGCCTGGTGAGGAAATGAGTATCCGCATCCGCGGTGAGGGAACGATTGGCAACAACAGTCCTCTCTTTATAGTAGACGGCATACCGACTCGCGACATCTCCTTTCTGAATCCTTCAGATGTGCAGTCCTACACTGTGCTCAAGGATGCGTCTGCTGCTTCCATCTACGGATCGAGGGCTTCCGCCGGCGTGATCGTAATCACCACGAAGGGCGGCGAGGCTGGGAAGTCCAGTTTCGGCATCAATTACTATAGTGGTATGCAACGGGCGACGAACCTGCCCACCATGCTGAATGCAAGTCAGTACATGAACAAGGTCGAAGAAGCCTGGGCAAATTCCGGGTACACCGGCACGAACCCGTATACGGTGGATAAAGGCCGGTCCGATTTTGCCAACACCAACTGGCTTGACGAGCTGTTCACGACGGGACGTTCGCAGGATGTGCAGCTGAACGCGAGTGGAGGCAATGACAGGGTACGGTACCTGATGTCGGGAGGGCTCCACAAGCAGGACGGCATCGTGGTGTACGCGAACGACAGATATCAGCGCCTCAATTTCAGGACGAACATCAAGGCGGATCTGACAAGTCGCTTCAACGTGGGAACCAACCTCGTGCTTGCCTATGGCGACATGGACAAGGTGTCGTCGAAGGGAGATGCACCCGGAATCATCCGTCACGCTCTGATCAGACCGCCTGTCATAGGCGTGTACAAGTCCACAACGGATCCCGCCTACTCAGCGAAAGACCCATTTACCGATCTGCCGTTCTTCGCGACGCCGTGGGACAACAACAACAATCGATATGAGTTCGGCGCCAACCCGGTCGCGCTGGCGTACTACTCCAACGACAAGAGAAGCAACTTCGAGACTTTTGGCAGCCTCTACGGAGAATACGCCCTGCTATCGGCTCTGAAATTCAAGAGTAACCTGGGCATCGATCTGAGCCAGAGACACAACAAGGCTTTCTTCCAGAATTTCGGCGACAACAATGGAGGCGGGAGCCCGGCAGACCAGGGTACGGGCCGTCAAAATCGTCCAACGGGGTTGAACGAAGACAGAGGGCAGGAAACCACCGTCACGTGGAACAACACACTGAATTACCTGAAGAGCGCTCAAAGACATGACATAAGCGCGCTCGCGGGAACCGAGTACATCACCAACTATTCGTCTTCGATCGGTGGATCGAGACAGAGATTCGATTACGTGAGGGAGAACTTCCAGTACCTCAACTACGGCGGAACAGCGGATCAGAACAACGGTGGTTCTGCATCTGAATGGGGACTCTTTTCACTGTTCGGATCGACCAGCTACATGTTCGACACGCGGTACATGATCACCGCCAACATCCGCGCAGATGCTTCCTCCAGGTTCGCGGAAAACAATCAATGGGGCTATTTCCCGTCGATTTCCGCCGGCTGGAGAATTTCCAACGAAAGCTTCATGGAGAACGTCGGCTGGTTATCCGACCTGAAGCTGAGAGCCAGTACTGGAAAGCTGGGCAACCAGGAGATAGACAACTACGCTTTCCTCACATTGCTCCGCAGGCAGGGAGACCAGTATCTGATCTCACGGTATGGCAACCCCGATCTGAAATGGGAGACCACCACACAGAAGAACGTCGGGGTGGATGTGGGAGTGTTGAGCAACAAGCTCTATCTGTCGCTGGATTACTTCGTGAAAAACACCTCCGATATTCTGCTCCCCATTTCGCTGCCGTCCATAGCGGGGAATGTCTCTCCGACGATCGTGAATGCCGGTGAGGTCAGTAACAAGGGCTTCGAGCTGGCTCTCGACCTGAAGAACAGTCGTGGAGCGTTCAACTACGGCATAAACGGGAATGTGTCCACCGTTACGAACATGGTGGAGAAGCTGCACCCAAATCTCCCGAACATCGTGGGAGACGTATCCAGAACAGCGGTAGGACATCCGCTCGGCTCATTCTATGGCTACGTGATGGAAGGCATCTACCAGAACGTCAATGAAATCAAGACTCATCTGTCTGGAACGCTGAATCCTCCCAACCAGCCTGGAGACATAAGGTTCAAGGACCTGAATGCCGACGGAAAGATCGACGACAACGACCGGACATTCATCGGTAATTCAATCCCGAAGCTCTCCTATGGTCTGAACCTCTCCGGGGACTATCGTCGCTTTGATCTTCGAATGTTCTTCCAGGGCGTTGGAGGAGTCGACAAATACAACGACGCCAAGCAGATAACGGATTACGACAGCCGGCCCTTCAACCATAGCACGGCAGTGCTCGGAGCGTGGCACGGAGAAGGCACCAGCAACACCATTCCCCGCACTACGTTCAACGACAACGGCAGCAGCAAGAAATCGAGCATTTTCGTCGAGGACGCGTCTTACCTCCGACTCAAAAACCTCGAGCTCGGATATTCTCTGGGATCCGCAAGACGCCTGTATGTCTCCGGCCAGAACCTCTGGACAAGAACGAAGTACACAGGGCTGGATCCGGAATCGACCGATATGCTGGACAGAGGAACGTATCCGCAGTCGAAAGCGTTCCTGTTCGGTATCAACGCGAAATTCTAAACGATCGATTCGAAAATCATAATTCGGCTGGAGCAATCATGAAGGCAAGACATACAGCAGCTGCGGCAATCCTCGCCATTTCTGCGTTTGGCTGCACCGATTTGCACAACGATCCTGTCGGTCTCCTCACACCCGATCAGGTGAACACCGATCCAACGCTGAACACCGTAAAGTTGTCGGTGACATCGTCGTATCAGATGCTTGGCAGCACGCTCAACCTGCTCAACGAATGGCGATGGGATCTGGGTACGGTGTTCAGAGACGATTTCATTCTGGCCGACATCGCTTCGGACGACGTGAAAAAGAAATGGAACCCGGATGGCGACCAGGCATGGATGGACCAGGTGCAGAGCTTCAACTTCACCGCGTCCAACCAGGCCTTCAACGGTCAATGGACCTACGACTACGAAGGGATTTCACGAGCCAATCTGGCGATCAGCTATCTGACCGATGCCGCAATAACGACAAAGATCGGCATCGATCCAGGCCTGAAGAACAGGCTGCTGGGCGAGGCCTATTTCCTGAGGGCTTTCTACTACTTCGATCTGGTGAACAACTTCGGAGACGTTCCGCTGCTGCTGAAGCCGCTTCAGAGTTTTGGCGATGCCTACGCCGTGGCGAAGAGAGAAACGAAAGAGAACGTATATACACAGATCAGTGCGGACCTCGTCCAGGCCAAGGCATTACTGCCAAACAGCAAAGTCTCTGATGCTACGGAACGCTGGAGAGCTTCCAAAGGCGCCGCCATCGCCATGCAGGCCAAAGTGGCACTCTACAACAAGAAATGGGCGGAAGTCATCAGCACCGTGACTGAATTGGAAGGCCTTAACTTCTACAGCCTGAACTCCGATTATTTCGACAGTTTCGACGTCACGAAGGAAGGGACCGAGAATGAAGTCATCTTTGCCTACGACCATCAGTCGGGACAGAATCCGAGAAACGGCAACGGACTGTGCGCCCCGCTGGATTGGGGGTTCATTGCGCCTACCGACAATTTTCTCGGTGAGTTCGAAGCCAATGACCCGAGGCTCCGATACACGGTCAACGTAGGCGACAAAGCCGTCTACAAGCTGCTTGGCGCAACGAATACATCCTTCAAGGGAAATGACGACGCGCCGAGCAACAAGATCTACATTCGCTACGCAGATGTATTGCTCTGGAAAGCGGAAGCTCTGAATGAGACAGCGTCGTACTCCCAGGCGATCGCCATCATCAATTCGATCCGGAACCGCGCACGGACGGGTCTAACGGTTGGCGGTACGATGGCCCCCGCTGGTACTCTGCCCGACAGAAGCACCGCCTCCACCGACAAGGCCCAGATCCAAAGCTGGTTGGTGCACGAGCGAAGAGTGGAGCTGGGTTTTGAATCGCAACGATTCAATGACCTGAAACGGTGGGGAATTGCCAAGCAGGTTCTGAGCGCGGTCGGAAAGAATTTCCAGGACTACAACAATTTCTATCCGATTCCGCAGGGTGAGATCGACAAATCAGGCGGCAGCATAACGCAGAATCCCGGCTACTGATCCAAGGCAACAGAACTGATCTCACGCGCCGGCATCGACCCCAGGTCGGCGCGGATGGAAGTCAGATCTAATTGGAGATCGCTGATCCGTCCGTGCCGAACAGGTGAATGCGGTCGGTCAGCACGCGAACCGTAATCGCCTCGCCCACTTCCGGCAGGTGATCGTTCGAGGCTGATGCCATCATGCGGCCGCTCCCTGCCCCCAGATCGAAATGAACGTGACTCGTGCCGCCGAGTCGTTCCACCAGCACGACACGCCCTGTGAGTGCTTCGTCCGGCGGTCCAGTCGCCCCTGACGCGTCCTCACGGAACTCGACACGAAGGTCTTCCGGACGTATCCCCAGTGTGAGTGGTTCGGCGACGGTGGCCTTTGCAGTTTTCGCCGAGGGCAATCTGATGCTGATGCCTTCGGCGATGAAGATCACCTGGCCATTGTCTCCCCGGAGCCCACCCTCCACGAAATTCATCGGCGGTGTGCCGATGAACCCCGCAACGAAGCGGTTGATGGGAGCGCGGTAGAGGTCGATCGGCCGGCCAACCTGCTGAATTCGTCCGTCGGCGAGCACCACGATCCGGTCGCCGAGTGTCATCGCTTCCACCTGATCGTGGGTGACGTAGATCGTGGTGGTATTCAGGCGCCGCTGGAGACCGCCAATCTCGATGCGCATCTGTGCGCGAAGGCCGGCGTCGAGGTTGGACAAGGGCTCATCGAACAGAAACACCTTCGGCTCGCGCACCATGGCGCGGCCCATGGCCACCCGCTGGCGCTGTCCGCCCGAAAGCTGCTTGGGCTTGCGATCGAGCAGCGCCTCGAGACCGAGCATTTCCGCGGCCCACGTCACGCGCCGGCTGATCTCCTGTGCGGGAATTTTTCTAAGACGGAGTCCCAGCGAGAGATTCTCGCGCACCGTCATATGCGGGTAGAGCCCGTAGTCCTGGAACACCATCGCCACATCGCGCTCACGCGGCAGGAGTGCGGTGACGTCGCGCTGATCGATCCGAATAGTCCCTGAAGTCACTTCCTCCAGTCCGGCGACCATGCGCAGGATGGTCGATTTGCCGGAGCCCGAGCCACCCACAAGCACCAGCAGCTCTCCGTCGGCAACCCCGAGATCGAAATCCTCGACGACTGTAGCGTCGCCAAAAGTCTTGCGCACGTGCTCGAAGGTGACTGACGGCATTATCCCTTGATCCCCGAGCCGGCCATGCTCTCGATGAAGTTCCGCTGGAGGAACATGTAGGCGACCACCACCGGGACCACCAGCACCATCGCCGAAGCCAGCGACACGCCCACTGTTCCCGCTCCTCCACCGAGCGCAAACACCGTGAGCAACTGCGGCAGGGTCATCACCTGCTGGTCCCGCACGACGAGCAAAGGCCAGAGCACTTCGTTCCATGCACCCATGAACGTGAATATCGCGACGATCGACAGCACCGGCTTGGAAAGCGGCCAGAAGATCGTGAAAAGAATTCGCAGCTCGCTCATGCCGTCCATCCGTGCCGAATCGATGAGCGACTGCGGAATCTGGAGGAAGAACTGGCGCAGCATCAGAATGGCTGTGGCATTGAAGAGGTACGGCAGGATCAACGCAGTATACGTGTCGATCAATCCGAGCTGAACGATCAGCGTGTACAGTGGAATCAGCGTCAGCTGTCCCGGAACCATCAGCACGGCCATGGTTGCTGCGTTGAGCAAGGGACGTCCGCGAAAGTTGAGTCGCGCCATCGCGTACGCCGTCATCGAGCCGAACACGAGTACAGTCAGCGTGATCGTCGTCGCCACGAACGTGCTGTTCAGAAGTGCGCGGCCAAACGGAGCGCGTGCCCACATGGTGCGGTAGTTGTCCAACGTGGGGTCGTGCGGGATGAGCGCCAGCGACCCGACTTCGGCCGGAAGCTTGAACGTGCTCGACGCCATCCACAGAAACGGATAGATGAAAGTGATGGCGGCGATCGCGAGACCGGTGTAGAGCGCGATCCGTCGGAGCAATTTCATAGCGCTTCCGCCTTGCCGATCAACCGGCGCTGAGTGAAGACCACAATGCCGATGATCAGAGCCAGCGCGACACCGATCGTCGCCGCATACCCCATCTTCTGATAAGCGAATGCATTGTTGTACAGGTAGAGAACGACGGAGTACGTGCGACGGAGCGGGCCTCCTCCAGTCATCACGTACGGCTCGATGAACAGCTGGAAGCCGTTGATGGTCGAAAGCGTCACGACGAGAATAGTCTGCGGCAGGAGCGAAGGCAGTGTCAGGTACCTGAATCGCTGCCACGCGGATGCGCCTTCGATCTCGATCGCCTCCTGGCAACTCTTCGGTATGTACTGCAGTCCAGCCAGGTAGATGATCACGTAGAAGCCGACGTTCTTCCAGGTGACCATCACAGCGATGGCCGGCATGGCAGTTCGTGGATCGGTGAGCCAGGGTACGGGCGACAGTCCGATCTTCACCAGCAGCTTGTTTATCAGTCCGACGTCGGTGGCGTAGAGATTACTCCAGAGAATCGCGACCACGGCGCCGGAGATGACGACCGGCAGGAAGAATGCGGCCCGCCAGAACGAACGACCCGCGAGCGGGCGGTTGAGGGCGAGCGCGAGTGCGAGTGCCGTGACGATCTGGAGCGGCACATGGATGGTAAGGAATACGAAAATGTTGATGACGGCACGCCAGAAGCGGCCATCGTGGAGTAGGAGTCGCACATTGTCGGTACCTGCGAATGACGGCGCCGTCACGAGATCCCACTGGAGGAAGACGAGAACCAGCGCGAAGGCGATCGGATAGACCGCAAACACGAGCAGATAGGCGGCATACGGCGCCGCCATCAACGAGCCAGGTTTCTGCTCAGCGCGCATTCATGATGTTCCTCGCTTCGGCTGCCGCTTTCTTCAACGATTCCTTCACCGAAGCCGTCTGGTAGATGGCTGACTCCTCGTAGGCTTCCGAGATCAGATCGAAGATCTCGACCACATCGGGATCGAGATCCACGTCGCGCGCTCGCTCGACGTACCTGGCGTACTTCGACAGCGTCGGCCACCGAGCCAGCGAGGCCGTGAATCGCGGATTGGATGCAAGACCGCGCCGATAAGGGAGCTGACTCGCGTCCTCGATCAGCAGGCGGTCAGCGGCGGGCGACGTGAGGTACGCGACAAAGCGCGCCGCTTCGTCGGGATGCCGAGTCGTGGAAAAGATCGCGATGCTCCGCAAATCAGCGAAGGCAAACCGATTGGCCGTATCGACCCCTGCGGCCGCGGGGACAGGCACGACGTCGTAGCGCAGACCGCGAACCTTGAGCTCGTTCAGCTCCTTCAGGAACCACGGTCCTATGATCTTCATCGCGACCGTGCCGTCAATGAACGGATCGCGTCCAAGCGCGAAGTTCGAGCGCGGAAGCACGCCGTCCGAAAACCCTTTCCGCAACAGCTCGAGCGCCGCGACCGCTGCCTCGTTGTCGAACACGATCTTCCCGTTGTTGATCAGGGTCCTGCCACCGGAGCCGGCGAGATACAGCGGGTAGAAATCGTAGAAGCGCTCGTACCATGTCGTCTTGAGCGTCGCCCACATCGCCCATCGATCGAGACGACCGTCACCATCCGTGTCGCGAGCGAGCTTGTGCCATGCGTTGAGCAGCTCGCCATGATTCGTCGGCGGATCTATCCGGGCTGACTTGAGCAGATCGACGTTGTACATCAGCATCTCGGGATTCGTCTTCCATGGAAATGCGTAGATGCCGCCGTCGGGCAGTCTCAGCGGTGCGAGCATCGCCGGATTTGTACGCTCCCTCAACCTTGCCGCGGTAGCGACGCGGTTGTCCAGACGGACGACGCCTTTCGCCCGGACCAGCCGCGCAAGCAGCGCGGACGAAACGTTCGAGCTAACATCCGGCGTCGCCTTTGCGACGATTGCCGCGAGCAGAACCTCCTCGGATGAACGACCGGCCGGCAATGGCTGCACGCGAACCTGAACGCCCGGGTTCTCCGCGTTCCATTGTGCCGCGAGCCGCATGGCGAGTCGTGTCTCAGGGGGATTTGCCGCGGGCCAGTACGTCAGTGTGATCGGTGCACTGCCGCCGACTTCATCGTTCTGCGCGACCTCCACACCGGTCGGCCCTCGGCGAACAACGAGGCGCTCACCAGCGGGGCCTGTGTACTCACGCCGATCAGGAACAGTTCCAAGCGATGCAGACCGACCGCCCACCGGTCGATAACGCAGGTACGTGGCCGCGTCCGGGTTGCTCGTCACATGCTGAAGCGCCAGAAGCGCTTCGATCGTGGATTCGGCGCCGGAATTCCGGTTCACCTTCTCAGGAGATGCACCGTCGAGCCCGTCGAATGTCCGTCCGGTCTTCTCGTCGTACATGCTGATGCCCGCGGGATTGGCGCCAAGAAGCCAGCTTGCCGCGAGTCCTGCAAACACCGCATACCGGCGATCGCCAGTCGTTTCCGCCAATGCCAGATATCCTTCGACCATCGGACTGATGCCGTACGCTATCTGCGGGTACCATTTCGCAGTTCCGTCGGGAGAGACCTCCGCGGGAACGGCTCCGGCGAGAAGGAATCTTCCCCAGAGTCCGTCCACTTCCTTTCTGGCCGCGGCGACAAATTCAGGATGCGCCAGGTTGTCGCCAGCCAGAGCGAGAGCCTCAGGAGCTCGCGATCCCCACGCGTGCCAGGGAGCATCCGGGCGATCGACGTATGCGCCCCATGGTGGGGCCGTCATGTTGCCCGCCGAATGTGCGGCCAGCAACTGCGCAGTGCGTGTGGCCAACGAGACGACAGCTGTCGAATGCTCGGCCCTCTGCAACGCGAGCAGACCGAGCAACGCTTCCGCCGTGGCTGTAGTCGATTCTCCAATGAGGCGTCCTGCTTGGATCTCACGCCCCAATCGTGCGACGGCGCGATCGAGCACCGGACGCAATGACTTCACGGCCGAGTCCTGAGGGCCGATCACGCGCACCGCTTCGCCGAGCGCCCAGATGCTCCGCGCCGCCCAGTACGACATGCTCTTCCGGCTGCTCGGCGCGTTCAGGTTCAGACGACCAGCGGAGTCGATGAAATTCACGAATTCACCATCACCCGCCTCCATTGCTGTAACGAAGGCGAGAAGACCAAGCGCCTCATCGCGCGAGCGACCATTTCCGGTTACCTCGTAATCGCGCAGATAGACAACCGCGGCGCGGGCGGCGTCATCGAGAGCGGCGATTCCCTCGAAGCCGTCGCGCGCGGGCGAGGCAGTTGGTCGATAGTCCGGGGCTTCCGCATAAAGCGCGACGACGCGGACTGGGCGCCCTTTTACAATTGCGTTGATGCCGAGGTGCCGTAGATGATCCAGCCGCACTGTCACGGGCGCCGCTCCGGGCGGCACGGCGGGTAGTTCCGTGCTCCCAGTGCAGGTTGTACCGACCACGATGAGCAAAACGGTCGCTGCAAGGATCCTGAAGGCGGCGCGTGTCACAGGGGCGATGCTCCCTGTTTCAGCCTGATGGCTTCTTCGAGAGAGGAGATCAGCTCCCGCTTGTTGACGCGCGCGGCTGCGACCGAAACGTCAGCTGCGCCATAGTAAACCAGGAAATCTTCTCCTCGCTCAACGAAACCCTGGGGGAAGACAACTCGCACGCCAGTCTTGAACAACGTCATGTCCACCTGCGGAATCGCGTTCTGCTCGATCTCGTACGGTGCTTCAGGCGTGAGTGCGGGCGAATCGGACACGTAGAGAACTTTTTCCGGGTTCTTCAGGTCGAGCACACACCAACCCATTGAATAGACGTTTCCCTCTTCGATGGTGGTTGCCCCGTGAAAAGGCAACAGCCAGCCGATGTCCGTCTTGAGCGGCGGCGCTCCGGCGCCGACTCGTGAGCTACGCCATGTATTTGGCCGGGGCCCGACCAATCGCACACCGTCTGCCGGCCACTCATCTTCGAGCGAAGAAACCCTGACGCATACCATACGCGGCATCGGCCGATGGATGATCACGTAATGCCCATCGATCTTCTCGGGAAAGATCACGCAGTTCTTGTTGTCGCCGGGGATGCGCGGGCCGTGGCGGCGGTAGCGCGCTGGATCGAGCAGATCGTCGGTGGTGATCAGGCACACACGCGGACCGCCGGGCGAGTAGCCTGTATACGTGATGGCGTAGCGCTCTTCGTCCTCGAGATACGTGATGCGTGCATCTTCGACGCCCCACTCTTCATATGGCGCATCCCGCGAAATCGCCGCGCGCTCGCATACCTCGTCGATGCGATGCCCATCGGCCGACAACGCCATGGCAAGACACGATCTGCGCGGCGTCTCCTCGAACACTCGAACGAGCAGCACGACTTTGTCGCTGGCGCGGTCGATCGTCACTCCGGGGTTGAACGCTCCGGTCGCTCGAACGAATTGAATGTCGGAAGGGCGAACCAGCGGGTTCGTCGCAAGACGCTCGAGCGAGGCGATCACGAAGCGTCCCGCGCGAGCCACGCAGCGTAGAGTCGCTTGAAGTTGGCACCCGGCGCGCGGTAGTACTCATCGGGGGTCACGTCGAGCACCGCGGGTACTTTCGCTCCCACTTCAGAGTAAGAATAGGCGCCGGCATCGCGGCACTTCCTGAAATTCCGGAACACCGCGGCCGCAGGTTTCTCGCTTCCGTCCGCTCGCACGATTCCGAAAGTGCGTTCGCGTATCGCAGTCGACAACGTAGGGCGATCGAAGATTCGGGCATCGTAGTCACCGTAACACCAGGCGTACGCGCCCGCCGCACCCATGATGACCAGTCGTTGCAGCACCGCGTCGTAGTACTCGGCTCCTTCTTCCTCGGATGCCAGGTATTGAAGGAGCGGCTTTCCCAGAAAATCGTCGGTGATCGTCTGACCCGGCGATCCCTGTGGTGCGGTGCACAAGCCGAACTCCTGCATGAGCGGACGGCGGCACCGTCCCGAGAGCCCGGCTGTAAGCGCGCAGGAGAACGGCACCAGCTCGGGATCGAGAAACGAGCGTGCGGCGTCGCAGTAAAGCGGGTACGCGTGCATCAAGTCCTCGTCGGCTACCTCCCCGATATCGTCCACGCGCATGTAATTCTCCGTCGTCAGCGACGGAAGGTGGGCGCCTATCTGAATCGGCGTGCCGGGAGAGAATCGTCTCGCCGTGTTCGCGAGCAGCGACGCCCAGAGCCAGCCTGCGTCTCTCGTACGAGGCCGCTGGGCGTCGTCGATCTCGTTCGACAGGTCGAACGCGCGTATCGCGTCATCTCCCGACAGGGCGCGTGCGCAGGTCTCGACCAGGAGTGACTGTGAGCGCAGGATCGTCGGATCGGAGAATACGTCACCAGGTCGGCCGTGCTCATCCAGCATCCACGCCGGCCACCAGAATTGACCGCTCATGTTGATGACGACAAGAGTGGGCACGACTCTGAGTCCGGCATCCTTTGCCGCGTTGCACACGTCCACGAGGCGGGAAACCATGCCGGATGCGACGGTGAGTCGCCGGGGGAGGAAATCCTGTGTCAACGCGAAGACACGGACGACGTCGAAGCCAAGACTCGCGATCTGCGCCATCTCTTCGCGAACTTCGCCGATGTCGAGCTCACGCCACATGTACATGGCGCTCCGCCTCGGCCAGTAGTTCACGCCAAGCTCGAACGTCACTCCTCCACCAGTCCCGACAGAATCTCCTGTAGTGAAAGATCGGCAACCGCGGTGACGCCGTCGGCTGCGCCGTAGTAGACGCGCACCTGATCGCCGTCGACGATGGCGCCGCAGGTGAAGACCACACCGCCGAGAAATCCTTCGCGCTCGTACGGCGCTTCAGGTTTGAGAATCGGCTCGCGCGAGCGTGCTCTTACCCGGGAAGGATCGTTCCGATCGAGAAGCAAAGCTCCGAGCGAGTATGTGAATGGGTTCGCTGTGACGCCGTGATAGATCGCGAGCCATCCGTCTTCTCCCCCGAACTGCACACGGAACGGCACAGCGCCGCCTCCAACCTTCGAGTCATCCCAGCTCCCCGCGCGTGGCGCTGCGACGATGCGGTGATCACCCCAGGCCAACAGATCCGATGACGATGCCGACCAGATGGAATGCTGGCCCGGATTCTCCGGCATGGGTCTGTGCAGCGCCGCGTACTTTCCGGCGATCTTCTCGGGGAAGATTGTGACATTGCGGTTGGGCGGAGAGAAGATGATTCCGTGTCGCGCGTACGTCCTGAAATCCGTGGTCGATGCGAGACCGGTCGCGACTCCGTGGTGCGACACCGCTGTGTAGTTGATCCAGTACGTGTTGCCCAGCCTGGTGATGCGCGGGTCTTCGACTCCAAAAGACTCGTAGACATTCGCGGCGGAAAGGAAGGGCGCCTCGTCCACATCGAAGTGGATGCCGTCAGTCGAGCGGGCGACTCGGAGGTGTGAAATCGACGTCAGCCAGGTGCGGCCGTCGTCGACCACAAGTCTCGGATCGCTCAGATCGAGCCTTTCTGTGTTTTGCAGCCACCGCTTGATCTCGACCAGACCCTTGTCCGCGTTGAATATCGCGGCTGCAGCGACGCTGCCGGGTTCCTTCCGTGGAGCCTCCGCCACGCGCAACAGCAGGACAGTCTGTCCGTCATATCTGGCGGCAGCAGGATTGAATGCCCCCACCACCTCGAAATCCGGCCTCGAACACTGGACCATTCCCGGAGTGACTATCGGATTCTCCGACGGTCGATGTGGTGTCACGTCGCCCGTCGCTCGCATGATTCCCGGATAGGCTCACTTCCTGGGAGGAATCGGTCTGTTGTCATGCCGGTAAGCTGCCGGTGCGGTAACGCACAATATACCGGATAGCTGTGGTTGCTGCGGATGCGCGGCGGTGGCGCGTTTTTGTTTTCGCGCTGGTGACTTCTCCATCTCGGCGATGAGTTGCGGTCCCATCGGGCAGTTCTGAAAAACTTGCAAATCGAGCACGAAGAGTCCGCAGTTTTGGCCATTCGACATGGGAAAACTGAGGAATGGTCTTGGCGGCGTGCAATGTCTGCACATTTTCGTTGACACGCAGACACGGACGAATTAGCTTCGCGATGTAACGGGATCGGTCGGCAGCACTCCCCAAAATCCTCCGTCAACATGCGCTCCCACAATCGGAAGCTCTTCTTGTGACGCCCGTCATACAGCCTGCCGACACGGCGTGGATGCTCATGAGCACTGCTCTCGTGCTGCTCATGACACCGGCTGCCGGATTCTTCTACGGCGGCCTCGTTCGCGCCAAGAATGCGCTCAACACGATGATGATGTGCGTGGGCGCGCTGGCCGTGGTCGGAGTATTGTGGGCATTGATCGGCTACACCCTCGCATTCGGCGGAACGACGCGATGGCTGGGTGGCTGGCAGTATCTGCTGCTCAACGGTGTTGGAGTCGAGGCGCACGGCACCATCCCGCACCTGCTGTTCATGGCGTTCCAGGGCACCTTCGCGATTCTGACCGCTGTATTGATCGCCGGCGCGATCGTGGAGCGCATGCGGTTCGCAGCGTATCTCACATTCATCGGTGTCTGGTCGCTCGTTGTCTACGCGCCAATCGCGCATTGGGTCTGGGGCGGGGGATGGCTTGCCCAGCTCGGCGTGCTGGACTACGCCGGTGGCACCGTCGTGCACATCAACGCCGGAATCGCCGCAGTCATCGCGGCAACCGTCGTCGGCGGTCGCAAGGATTTCGGCCGACAGGCAGTGCTTCCTCACAACGTGCCGTTCGTGCTGCTCGGCGCCGGTCTGCTCTATTTCGGATGGTTCGGCTTCAACGCCGGCAGCGCACTGGCGGCGAATGGTGCCGCGGTGCTCGCCTTCACCAACACACTACTTGCCCCCTGCGCTGCGCTCGCGGCGTGGATGGCGATGGATGCGTTTCGTACCCGCCGCGCTACTGCCGTCGGCGCGGCGACTGCAATCGTAGTCGGCCTGGTCGTGATCACGCCAGCGGCCGGTTTCGTGTCGCCCCTTTCTGCTCTCGCGATGGGTGCCATCGGTGCGGTGCCGAGTTATTTCGCGATCGTCCTGCGTGCTCGCACGAGGCTCGACGATTCGCTCGACGTGATGGGCGCGCACGGGATCGGCGGCATGAGCGGCGCGCTGCTCACGGGAGTATTCGCGGAAGCGCGATGGGGCGGGACGAGCGGGTTGCTGTTCGGACATCCGGCGCAGCTTGGAATCCAGGCTGTCGGAGTAGTAGCGACGATCGCGTACAGCTCGGTGGCCACGCTCGCCGTGCTGAAGCTGGTCGGGCTCGTGATGCCGCTGCGCGCTCCTGTTCGCAGCGAAGGAGTCGGGATGGACATCACGCAGCACGGTGAGGAAGCGTACGCTGAGGGTGAGGGTGCGGTGCTCGTGCTGCACGACGCGCCGTCTCCTCCTCTTCACGCCCACGCGCCACCCAAAATCGCCGCCGAGCCGGCTGTTGCGTGAAGCTCATCGTCGCGATCATCCGTCCTGACAGTCTGAACGGAGTCCTCGAGCGCCTGTACCGTTCCGAGGTTCGCGGACTCACTGTGAGCAGGGTGCTGGGACACGGCGGCGAAACGGAACAGGTCGAGACGTACCGCGGCGCAACGGTGAAAGTCGCTCTTCACGAGAAGGTTCGTCTCGATATCGGCGTGTCGGAGCCGTTCGTCGATATCACGGTCCGCGCAATACTCGAGAGTGCGCGGACGGGCGAAGTAGGTGATGGGAAGGTGTTCGTTCTTCCGGTAGAGAGCGTATACCGCATTCGCACAGGCGATCGAGACGAAGCAGCCGTCACACCGGCTGCAGTTTAGCCCGAAAAAGCCCCGGTTCAGAGCGGGTACGCTCCCCAACAGGTACTTGTCTATCTCAGCGACGGGCAGCATCCTATCTTCCCGGAGAAACCGGACCCGCTGAAATGGCCACTTTTGAAGAGCAGCTAAAAGATTCACTGTCCCAGGCCTACGAGATCGAGCGCGAGCTCGGTGGCGGAGGGATGAGTCGCGTATTTGTCGCGACCGACCGGCTGCTTGGCCGAAAGGTGGTCATCAAGCTCCTGTCCCCCGAGCTGACTGCGGAGGTCAACCGCGGGCGGTTCCGCCGCGAGATTCAGGTCGCCGCGCAGCTTCAGCATCCGCACATCGTCACGCTTCTCTCGGCGGGTGAGCACGGCGACCTCGTGTATTACACGATGCCGTTCATCGATGGCGAATCACTGAAATCGGCACTCGAGCAGGACGGAAGGCTCCCAGTCGCCGACATGATCCGGGTGCTCTACGATGTCGTGGACGCGCTGGCATATGCGCACAAACACGGTGTCGTTCACCGTGACATCAAGCCGGCGAACATCCTTCGGTCGGGCCATCACGCGCTCGTCACTGATTTTGGCGTAGCCAAGGCGCTCAACGCAGCGATGCCGTCGAGCGCGATGACATCCACCGGGATGGCGATCGGCACTCCCGCGTATATGGCACCGGAGCAGCTCGCAGGCGATGCGTCCGCAGATCATCGTATCGACATCTACGCACTTGGGTTGCTCTCGTATGAGATGCTGAGCGGTCAATCGCCGTTTGCCGCTTCGACAGCGCAGGGAGTGCTCGCGGCGGTGCTGACTCGCGACCCGAAACCGCTGCACGAGATCCGCAAAGACGTTCCGCGAAAGCTCTCGGCGATTATCATGCAGTGCCTCTCCAAGATGCCGGGTGGACGGCCGCCGGATGCGGAAGCGCTGCTCGATGCTCTCGACATGATTGCAACTGCGTCGGGAGAGATCAGGACCCGGGAGCACAAGGTCCCAAAGACCCCGGTAAGAGCGCGCACGCCGATCCTTCCGGTTCCGGTCGTTCTCTCTGCACCGTCGTTGCCGTCAGTCCCGTCAGTTGCGGCAGTGCCGGCAATCCCGGAAGAACCGCCTCGAAAGGATCGGAGAATGATGCTCGCTGGGCTGGCCGTGCTTCTGCTCGCGGCGGCCACCGGCGGAGTCCTGATGTCGCAGCGTGCCGGGAGGAAAGCGCCTGTTGCAGGCATCAAGCCGACGCAGGTATCTCAGGCGGGCCTTGCACCGGCGTCTCCGGGCGGGGCGGCATCAGCCGCGACGACGTCGTTGCCTGCGCCCGTTGTAACGACGGTCGATTCGATGGCAATCGCCAAGGCAATCACCAAGCGCCTGGCGCAGGCGGAAGCAGCGAAGACGGGGAAGGCGGCAATCGATCCCGACTCGTTGAGACGAGTGGTTCAGAGTGCGATCGCTGATTCCATCGCCCGCGTGAATGCTTCCGCCGCGCCGGCTGCGGCCGCAGCCGTTACGGCTCCGGTCGCCGGACCGTCGGAACCGCCACCGTCCGGGAAACGAAGGCTTGCAATCACCAGTCCGCGAGAGAGCAGTCAGCCTGCGCTCAACGCTTTCACTCGCGCTTTCATCGATGCGCTGCGCACCTCATTGAACCAGGGTGATGGGTTCGATCCCATCGATCAGGATTCGGTGCGCAACGTGCAGGCGCGCACCAGCTCGCGTGACGAGGCCGCGAAGGTCCTCAAGCCCGACGTCATGATCTGGCCGGGTTACACCGGCACGGGAGACACTGTCAACGTGATCATCACGGTTTGGGATATGAGAAGCAATTCGCGCTATGGCATCCGCATGACGTCGGCGAAGCTGGCGCCCGCCAATCCCGACCATTATCTCGGGCCGCTGGTCCAGTCAGTGATGAAGCAGCTCGAAGCAGTGCCCGGGGTGCTACCGATCAATCGTCGCTGAGAAACGAAAACGGCGCGGGCCCGCGCGTAGCTGAAAACGGCGCAGGCTGGCGCCTGCAGTTAGCTATTAGCAACACTAGCGTTTGGCCTGTTAGCTGTGAACGACTGCAATCGAACGCTCATCCTTCGGCTTAATTGATTCGGCGTTGATTGGGCGGCGTTGCAACATTGCGGCATGGTTTATCGTCGAAACCTTCTCGTGCTTGACAAAGCGCACGCCCTTTTGTTGGACAATCTGGGCGATGAGGGCTAGCGCCGCACGCGCAGGTCACAGCTAACGTGCTAGGCGCTAAGTGTTGGCAACGGCTAACAGCAGGCGCCAGCCCGCGACGTCACCCCGAAACGCACCCCAACAAGCCATCGCCACTCAGCTTTTCGCGAATACCTCGAGCGTTGCGCCGTATACTGAGCGCGCACTCGGTGAGCATAGATACATCGTGGCGTCAGCGACATCGTCAGGCGTGACCCAGTCCTCGACTCGCGCTTCTCCCATCGCCAGGCGATTGGCCGGCGTGTCGATCGTCGACGCGACAATCAGATTGACGTGAATGCCGGCGCTCCGCACTTCGTTCGAAAGTGAAGTGGTCAACGCGCCGAGTCCGGCCTTGGATGCTGCATACGCGGACAGACCTGGTCCGGGATCGCTGGCGACTCTCGAGCTGAGGCCGACGATCCACCCGCCTCCGCGGGATCGGAGTGCCGGCAACATTGCCCGGTAACATTGGAACGCTGACGTCAGGTTCACCGCAATCATTCGCTCCCACGTGCGAGGCGCATCGTCGTCCTCCACCGCTGCGGCGGCGAAGCCGCCGACGAGATGTATCAGTGTGTCGGGCGCCTGGCCGAATGCCGTCGACGCTTTCTTCACCATCTCGGTCGCGCCTGACGCGGTTGTCACATCGGTCGCGAATGTCGCAACGCGCGACCTCCAGGTTTCCGTCGAGAATTCAGACAGCCACGCGTCGATGGTCGCTTGCCTGTGGTCCACGACGAGGACCGAAGCACCGGCATCGAGCCAGCGTTTCGAAACTGTGCTGCCAACTCCACCGGCACCACCGGTGACTATCGCGACCCGCCAGGTCAGCTCTGCGCGTTTCATTGATCGGCTGGATATATGAGGAAAGCCCCCACAATGCAAAACATTGCAGGGGCTTCACGAGCTGCGCTACGGACTCCGAGGTCGAGTCTCGCGGTGTGTCCCTCGCGTTCTTCTACTTGCGCGTTCCCTCGGACACAATGACCCGCAAGCTGTCCGGTCCCTTCATGGCGTAATGAGCGATGGTTGTGCCCATGAGCTTTCCGTCCTGCAGCCGAAGGACGCCGCGCGTAGTGACCTGGACTCCCTTGCTGATCGCGCTCTCGTACGGGCCCCCTTCCGTCACGATACTGTCGCCGGACACTGACACGATACGAATCGGCTCCGGATTTGCGCGACCGGGGAACTTGATCGTCCAGCCGGTCGAGTCAGCCGTTGCGGTCAGGTCATATGAAACGACAACGTTGTCCTTGCCTTCGTACTTGCCGGTTACAGCCCACGTTCCGGCGACATCGCTCAACGCCACAGCGGCAGGCGCCGGCGTGGGCGCAGCCGCCATGCCTGTATCGGCGGCGGGCGGGTTTTCGGTCTTTGCGCAGCCGAAGAGCACGGCCGCAGAGCAGAGCAGGGCGAATTGGCGCATCGGGATCTCCGTGTTCGAGGGGAAGGCGACATTGCGCAGCGCGTCAAGCCAACGAACATGTGACGCGCAGAGTCCAACAGCAAGGATGGCAACTCATTCGAGTCGCTAATGCATCACGTGCCTCAAGGCAGTGGAGCGAAGACCTGGAGCTTCGCACAACAGCTGGCCTTGAACCGGCGACCTCCTGCTCCCGAAGCAGG
The DNA here is from genome assembly GCA_039931395.1 of Gemmatimonadales bacterium. Classification (GTDB taxonomy): domain Bacteria; phylum Gemmatimonadota; class Gemmatimonadetes; order Gemmatimonadales; family Gemmatimonadaceae; genus UBA4720. Next base: position 31 of record JBDTRZ010000003.1, on the reverse strand, counting down.
TCATTCTACTAACCAACTACTACATTCTGCC
>JBDTRZ010000002.1:0-103569 GCA_039931395.1 Gemmatimonadales bacterium | reverse complement strand
CCGCAACGGCCTCCTCCACGTTCTCGAGAACGTTCTTCGACGGATCGAGCTCGGGCACCTGCGACAGGTATCCGATCTTCGTCCCCTCGTGCGGCCACGCCTCACCCTGAAAATCATGGTCGACGCCGGCCATGATCCTCAACACTGTCGACTTTCCGGCGCCATTCGCGCCGAGCACGCCGATCTTCGCGCCGGGATAGAAAGAGAGCCAGATCCCGCGTAGAATCTCCCGCGACGGCGGGACGACCTTGCGCAGATCCTTCATTACATAGATGAATTGTGGTGCCACTGTAGATCTCTTGTCTTGAATTGTCGTTGAATCCGGTCAGTTCCGGAATTTAGCGGATCGGTCCAGCACACCCCCCACTGCTTTCGCGATCCCTCCATGCGAAATCCCCCCTCCGCATCTACCTTACTGGCGATGCGGACCACTCCCCTCCGTCGGTTGGCAGCAGCATTCATCGCAACATGGCTTGCGCTCGTTCTCGCTGAGCTGCCGGCTGTTCACGTCTGTTCCGTCCACCATCTTGCTGCAAGTGACGGCCGGGTGGCATCGCCCGTCGCGACCTCAGCCGCAGCCCATTCAACCCATTCGGATCATTCCCCGGCGGGTCAGTCTCACCACCATGGGAAACAGTGCAGCTGCCCCGATACTGCGAGCCATTCACCGACGCTCGCCTTGTTGTCGCGGGGGCCAACGCTCGTGGAGAGACTTTCTCTCACGCGAGGCGCGCTTCTCCTTCCTCCCACAGACGAGACTCTTCCGCCTCCGCCTGAATTCCGCCTTCCCTTCCCCAACGGTCCTCCGGACTTCCCCTCCACGCCACAGCACGCAGCTGCGTAGTCGCAAGTCCCTTTGACCTGGCGGCTGCTTCGCAGCCGGTCGTGTGACACCCACTCATCCGACGCTCCGTATCCCGGGAGGGAAATTGGCCATCTCATTTCATAGTTTGCACGCGGCCACAGGCATGTACGCGATCGCGTTCGCGTTCGCTTCCTCAATCGTCGCGCCCTGTTCAGGACAGGCGCAACACGCGCCTGACGACGATCACCACCACGCTCTGGTTCATTTCTCACATCCACTCTTCACCGAATCGCCAAGCCCGGACACAAAGGTGCGGCTGGATTACCTGTACGCAGATCTGGCTGATCAGCTGAGCGACAACACAATCCGCGTCGAAGCCGAGTACGCCTTCAGTCGGAACTGGAGCATCGAGGTGAATCTGCCAATGACCTCTCACTCCGAAAACGACGTACGCACCACTGCGGTAGGTAGTGGAGAGATCGCCCTGAAGCTCGCAAGCTTCGCCTCCGCGAAACATGGACTGCTTCTGGGAGGCGGCATCGGATTCGGCGTTCCAACCGGGAGCGACCGGAAAGGAATCGGAAGCGGACACCTCGTGGAGATCGAGCCCTATCTTGACCTGGGATACATGCACGATGCGATCGAGCTGGTTTCGTTCGCGTCATGGAGCGTCTCGACCCGCCGGAAAGCTGGAGAGGATCAGGAACAGCAGGCCGCTCTCGCTGCTTCCCTCATGTATCACGTCAACCGTTGCCTGGAGTCGCTTTTGGAGATGGAAGCGAGACACACGCTAGCAGGCGAAGATTCAGGCAATGACGTGATCAACATCGGGGCCGGCTTGAAGTACCACATTCCTGGAAATGAGTCCCTGGTGCTCGGCCTCGGGGGCCGAATACCGATTACCGATCACCGCGAGTTCCGCCACGAGATCATAGTTTCGGCCTTGTATCACTTCTGAGAAGACGACGAAATTCTCAACTCTTCTGCGCCTGCATGAAACGTTCGTCGCTCCCCGGTACTGCCATGATCGAACCGCCACCGCTGCCCTTCACGGCAGCGGAGCGGCGCCTCGTCCATCAACTCCGCACCCCCGCATCCGTTCAACGCTGGCTGAACGACCTCCCGTACAACACCGAGCCCGCCGGCGACACGATGCGCGGCTTCCGCGGCGTGGTCCGAACCCGAACCGCACACTGCCTCGAAGCGGCCCTCTTCACCGCCACGACTCTCGAGCAGCACGGCTATCCCCCGCTCACCCTCGGCTTCGAGTCCATCGACCTGCTCGATCACGTGATCTTCGTCTACCGCACACCCACGGGATGGGGATCCGTAGCACGGTCACGCGACCCCGGCCTCCACGGCCGCAAGCCAGTGTTTGCCACGCCACGCGCGCTGGCCTTGAGCTACGCCGAGGGGTACGTGGACCACTCAGGCCGCATCAAGGGCTACACCGTTCTCGATCTGCGCGTGCTCGACCCATACGACTGGCGGTTATCCCCAAAGAATCTCTGGAAGGTCGAGCAGCTTCTGATCGACTCACCGCATCGCCCGATCGCTTCGTCAGACAAGCTCTTTCGCGAGAGACACCGGCGGTACCGCGACTTCATCCACAGAAACGGCTACAAGCCGTGGAAGTACTTCAAGGGCCGTGAGAGCTGGACTCCACTTCCGCCGGAGTTTCGGAAACGTGGCTGACGACCACAGTCAGGACGCGGGGCCGATCAGTCTTATCTTCTGCCAGATCTTTCCCGAGAGCCCCGTAGTGAGAGACTCGATCTCGTTCACCGCGCCGAGTACCACCTCGTCCGTGAAATCCTGGACGAGCAACGCGGCGAGCTTGCTGTCCACCGAGAGAAGCTCACTGCAATAGTCGAGATATCTCCCCAGCTCGGCGGGCGACAGCGTCCTCACCGGCGACGACGCTGTATCGGCAGCGGCAGAGCTCACCCGGTCCGGATCCTTGGTGAGCTGATGCATGTCCACCACATGCGCGAGACTCCGCAGCTGGTGAATGGTTTTCAGCGCTCGCCTTCTCTTCAGCCGCACCTCCACCGTCAGCAGAAAGAAAATCGCGATGCCGAGAAAAACTATGTCATTGATTCCTGAATCCATCAGCTGGGCGACTTCTCCGATTCCGCTGAGCTCCGTCGGCCATCGCACGGTCGCTACGAGCGTTGCCGCGAGCCCCACCATGAGCGCAATCGCGATTCCCACGGGTATACGGATCGCGTAATTCGGCCTGCTCAGATAGCGCGCGGTGTCGGACACCTCACGGCCGATTACGAGAAGCTCCTCCGCAACCTTGCTCAACCCCGACCCTGGGAACCGTTCGCTGATCCGGAGCTTCAGCCGCTCCAGCGTCTGAATGATGTTGGCTTCGTCGAGGTGGCGGTATGGCACGCCGGGAATTTGCCGAACCCGCATCTTCTGCGGATAGGCCGGCACCCGATATACGAACGCCGGGGTCCCTTTCGAGTCCCCGGCGCTTCAGTAACGTTCCGAAAGCAGAGCTACGCCATCGCCCCCGCGCCGCTCGTCACTCCACTCGGCAGCCCGATCTGATCCTTGTTCTCCACCTCGAAGTATTCGTTGTTGCTGTAGCTGCTCATGTGACCTTCGAGGAACGTCTTGACCTTCTCGACCGACTCACCCTCCCAGATACATATCCCCCGCGTGCCGTCCTTCGTCGGCATGCAGTGATGTAGCTGGATTCCCGACGGCAGATTCGGAACGAGCTCCTGCGCTTTTCCCCAGAACTTTTCCGGATCGCTGATCCGGTGCTCCACCGCAACATACATGCTGAACCTCCTTCGACAGGAAGAATTTCCTGAACAATCAATACTGCCGAAGCCCGCATATCTCTGCAATCAGGGCCGGCCCGTCGAGCTCACCGCCGGGCTGAATCCACCGGCATCGGACGGCTCAGCCGCCTGATTCCCGCACCAATCGTCCTGGCCAGAGTTGAATCACCCACAATCGTCCAGTCGATCTTCTGGGACGTCACGGTCTGATCGTTCCGCTTGTTGAAGAAGAGAATGGCCCTCACCGCGGGATGCTTCTTCACCAGGTCATCGAGCGCCGCCCTGTACCACTCCTCGCGATTGCCACCAACCGCCAGCGACCCGATCTCGGCGATCATGATCGGTTTGCCAAAGCTCGACATCTGCGGGTACTTCTGCCCGAAGATCTCGTCGAACCTCCACCACTTCGACCAGTACGCGATCGGCCCGTAATTGAGCGCGCCGGTTCCAATCCAGTCGACGTACTGCGCGCCGGGATAGTAGAGATCCCAGTACTCGTAGGCCACGTGCGGCGACCACACCCAGATCACGTTGTTCGCGCCCGCTGCACGGAACCGGCCGACGACGTGCTTCCACGCGGCGATGTACTCCTCCTTCGAGTTGTTCTGCGGCCCCCATGGATACCGGTATGGATCATTCATCTCGTGGGCGAATCGCAGAAACAGCGGATGCCTGAACCGCGCTGCATCCTTCGCCCACTCATCTATATAGAAGTCGTAGTCTCCACGAGCCACGCCACTGAGCCCGTGAAAGTCCCGCTTTCCTCTCAGCGGCAGATTGGAGTGCGTCACACTCTCGAAGTCGTCGAGCCACGGCTCCCACGTCACGACCGGCACCGAGCCCAGATCCCAAATCGCCGTCGCGAGCTGCAGCGGAAACTGCTGCTCGGGCTTGTCTCCCCACGCGGTGTAAAAATGAACGAGCGAGAACGTTGTCCCGAGCTGCTGCTCGAGGTCGATAACTCCGTCCAGCGTCTGCGGAATTCCATCATCGTACGCGCCGAACAGCACCCTGTTCGGAGACTTGAGAAATTCCACGCTGTCACGCTTGAGCCACGCAAGCCGCTCCGCGCGAGCCGAGCCTGTGACACGGCGACGAATCGCGTGCTCGATCGCGCCGAATGCTGAAGCGGAACGCTCGAGCAGCGAAGATATCGGACCCCTCGCCTCCATGCTCGTCGCCGTGAGCACCACGACACCGGCGATGATTCCGCCGAGTATCCCGAGGACGACGAGTATTCGCTGTCGCCTTCTCATTGTCTAAGCAGCGTCCCCGCCGATCGACGCGACATCGACCAACCTCCATGGCTGCTTGCTCTGGATCCGTGTGGATTCCCACGCTGCCCGGATCGGCCCGATCGCCATCAGAACTGGCACGGTCGCGAAACCCACCATTCCCCAAACCGCCTGGCTGCTGAGCTCGAGCGCACCCTCGGATGTGAGCAGTCGCATTTTCACCACGTGCACAAGAGTCAGCAGATACAACGCAACCAGCGCCAGCTGCGGCGACGCCAGTACCAGGAATCGCCCGCGGACAGCTTCCTTCGCGGTCGGTATATATGGTATATCGGTCCTCGTGATCGCGAGTACGGTTCCCGCCACAAAAACCGGCCAGGCCGCAGCCTTGAGCGACGCCGCCCGCCAGTGCGTGCCGCGCTCCGTCGCGGGATGACACAGCCAGTGCTGCGCCGTGAGATAGATGATCACACCCATCAGTCCCACAGGACCTGCTGTGGTGAGAAACCCCTCGAACTGCATCGACGCGGGCTGCACACCTGCCCACAGAAAGAGGTACGGGAAAATCAAATAGAGCAGCGTCGCCGGTCCGGAGAGATAGTAGGTGCCGATCGTCGCATACGAGAGCCGCTGCCGCCAGCTCAGCTTCCCGAACAACCTCGGCATTTCCGCGAAAACAACTTCGTACACACCACGCGCCCATTTCAGCTGCTGCCTGTAGTATGAGCCGAGGTCCTCAGGCACGAGCCCTCGGCTCACGATTTCCGGGACGTACACCGAACGCCATCCCGCCGCGTGAATTCTGATCGCGGTGACGAGATCCTCCGCCAGCCCGATGCCGTGACCGCCAATCGATTCGAGCGTGTGTCTCCTGAACGTACAGTTCGCGCCGATCGCAACCGACGCTCCATGCCCGAAGAGACCCATTTGCCCCGGCCCATAGAATCCGTACGTCTGCTCAGCCGCACCTGCCGCCGTAAATGATTGACTTTGATTGTAGTAGGCCTGCGACACCTGGACGAAACCGATCTCATCGGAGTCGAAATAGCCGAGCACACGGTCGAGAAACTCGGGAAAGGGGATGTGATCGGGATCGAGCACGACGATGAATTCCTCCTTCGTCATCTCGAGCGCGCGATTGATCTTGCCTGCCTTCGCTCCCGGAACGCCGATCAGCTCCAGCCACTTCGCGCCATGCCGCTCGGCTAGTTCATGAAAGCGCGGGTCACCGGTATCATCGAGCAGATAGGTGTTGTGCGGATACCGGATGCGCTCACACGCGGCGAGCGTCTTCTCGAACATCGACGGCGGCTCGCCAGGCGCGCTCGTTGTGAAGATCGCAACGCTCAATCCCTCAGGCGCATCTCGCCTCTCGGGTTTCCTGATAGCGAGGTAATTCGCCCATCCCAGGATGATGCGACTGATGCCGTACCAGACCGCGATCGAGAGAGCGACGAAAAGCCAGAGTTGCGCCACGTGCTCGGGGCGAAACCACCAGTCGAGCAGTCTCAGAACCGCAACGATTCCGACACCGGCCAGAAGGCCGAGTGTTACGCGGTCGCGTGTCCGAACTTCCGCTGCTTCGCGGTGCCGCCACAGATCGCGGTCAGCCGCATCACCTCGACGCAAGACGCCAGGTGAGCTCGAGAGCACCGCTCGTCGCGGTGTAGAACGCGGTCTTGAAACGGTCCACACGCGCCGACACGGATCCGCGTCCCGAGAACTGTCGTTCCACTGAAGCCCGGGCGGTCCATGGATGAAAGGTGCGGCTGGAGAGCACCAGAGCTCCCGAGGATGTGCCCGTCGCAGGCGTGAATGACGGCGCGTCTTCGGTCGCGTGAAAACCGTATGACCCGCCCAGCCGGCCGACGAAGCCATGTTGATCGTACCCGGTGAGCGCGGCAACAACTGAATGAGTCACGACGTTTTGAGGAGTGTAGTACGGCTCATAATGCCCAGACTTGCCTATGCCGGGCAGGTTGATAGCCCCCGTATTCACCACGAATCTCAGCTCTTGGGCGTTCTGGTACGAGGCACCGTAGCCACCCTGCAACGTCAATCCGGTTGCACGGACAAGCGGTGCCATGCCCCACGCATATGCGCTCGTGCTGGAGTTGTCATCCGGAAATCTCGTGAGCTGATAGGCAGCTCTTCCGAGCCAGCCCTTTCTGTCAACATCGATTGTGCCGGCGAAGTCATTGATCATCACCGGAATTCGTAGGCTCGCTGCCGTGTGCAAGTACGGCCCGCGCTCACCACGAACTCCGAGCCGAAAGAAAGGGCTCGGCCTGATTCCAAACGCTGCGACTCCCGTCCAGTCGAGCTTCGAAGGATCCGTTCGTTGAATCACTCCGCCTTCGACAGCGAGATCTGTGCGGCTCGATGGGAAGGACGCGTTGAGCCCGAGCGATCCGCGCACAATTACAGGGCTAGCCGATACGCCGGCGCCAGTGCTCGTTCCCGGATCGCTGAGAAACTCCGAGCCGGTGCGCGCCTTGACCGAAAAGAGTGGCGTGATGTAATACCCGCCCTCCACCTCACCGCCCCATCTGTCCAGCGGTTGATCGTCATGCAGTCCACCGCCTGCGACGCGAAACCACGGAGCTGCAAACGCTCGAATCTCCGCGAGCTGTCGCTGCGCGTCGGTGATGGACGAGTCGCCTGCGAGCGCTTCGCGGAACAGGCGCGCCGCTGTTGTGAAGTCTCCTTCCCAGTACGCCATCGTTCCCGATAGTGCCGTTGCTTTCGGATTCGGCGGCGTGCTCGCGAGCAAAGGAGCAAGAATCTCCCGCGCCTTTACCGCATCGCTCGTCTCCATCAGCATCTCTGCGTACTGCAGCCGGAGTGTCGTATCGTCAGGATGGAGGACGATCGCCGAATCGTAGAGAGCCCGCGCGCCCTTCATGTCCTTGATCCAATAGAGCGTCTGGGCGAGAAGCCTTATCGCGTCGCCGTCGTCGGGATTTGCTTCGCGATGCTTCCGAAGAACCTCTATGGCTTCATTGAATTTTGCCGAATCGCGAAGGCTCGAAGCTTCGATTACCGCTGGAGCGCGCGTATCCACTTCCTGCGCGCGGACGGTTGCCGGAGTGACGGCAAAAATCGCGAGGAGCAGCGCGATGATGTTGAAACGTCTGGGTTCTAGCACGCAACAATGTAGAAGAGAGGCCCGAACTGCGCACCAGTCATCATGCAGCTACAATGCTGTCCCGAAGAGACGCCCGACGAGCGCCGAGACTCCCATCGCCAACGCTCCCCAGAACGCAACTCTTAGTGCGCCCCGTCCCATGGGGGCTCCCCCGACCCTGGCCGCAGCTGCGCCCAGCAGGGCCAGCAATACGAGAGCGCTACCCATGACGACGCGTGTCACCTGCTTCTCCGGGACGAGCGCAGCAATCACCACAGGGAGAAGTGCGCCCGTTGCAAACATCAAAGCGGAAGCGAGCGCCGCCTGAAGCGGGCGCGCTGCAGTCGCCTCGAAGAACCCGAGCTCGTCCCGCGCATGGGCACCGAGCGCATCGTGTACCGTGAGCTGATCGGCCACCTCGGCCGCGAGGACGGGCGAGAGTCCACGTTTGACGTAGATCGCGGTCAGCTCGTCGTGTTCGCCCTTTGGGTCATTCGCCAGCTCCTGGCGTTCCAGCGCGAGATCCGCACCCTCGGTATCAGCCTGCGAGCTAACCGATACATACTCGCCAGCGGCCATGGACATAGCTCCGGCGACGAGTCCCGCGACTCCGGCAATCAGAATCGCTGAACGGCCAGTGCCGGAAGCAGCGACGCCGACGACGAGGCTGGCCGTCGAAATAAGGCCGTCATTCGCGCCGAGGACGGCGGCGCGAAGCCAGCCGATGTGGGCGGAGCGGTGTCGCTCGATTCTCACAGCTGGGTTTCTGGTGATTGTTGGCTTACGCGTTTCGGGGGTGTACCCTATGAATAAATTCTCTCATTGTCCATGCCACGCCTGGGCAAGCTGAAAAACCGTAGCCCGGTTCTGCCATTGCCCCCATATTCGGGGACCCTTAGCGACCAGAGCTGCCGCTGACATCTGATCTTCAATCACAGCTACAGGAAATACTCGGTCCCGCGTACCGCATCGACCGCGAGCTGGGCGGCGCGGGCATGTCGCGCGTTTCCTCGCGACAGAGACCGAGCTGGAGAGACAGGTCGTCGTGAAGGTTCTTCCCCCGGATCTGTCAGCCGGCATCAACACGGATCGCTTTCGACGCGAGATTCAGCTCGCCGCGCGGCTTCAGCATCCACACATCGTTCCGCTTCTCGCAGCCGGTGCACGCGGGTCGCTGCTCTACTATACGATGCCGTTCATCGGCGGCGAGAATCTGCGCAGCCGTATCACGCGCACCGGTGAGCTGCCGGTTCAGGAAGCGACGAAGATCCTTCGCGAAGTTGCAGATGCGCTGAGCTACGCTCACTCGCAGGGGGTTGTACATCGCGACATCAAGCCCGAGAACATCCTCATCTCGGGTCATCACGCGCTCGTCACCGACTTCGGTGTCTCCAAGGCCCTGAGCAGTGCAACCGCCGAGACTTCGACTGACGGACCGACTCTCACGTCTCTGGGCATCGCACTCGGAACTCCTGCGTACATGGCACCAGAGCAGGCCGCGGCCGATCCAATGGTCGACGCACGCGCTGACATCTACGCGCTCGGAGTCGTCGGTTACGAGCTGCTCTCGGGAAGGACTCCGTTCGCCGGACTGAATCAGCAGCAGACCTTGTCCGCGCACATCACGACTCAGCCGATGCCGGTGACTCAGCATCGTCCTGGTCTTCCTCCGGGACTCGGTGGGCTCATCATGCGATGCCTCGAAAAGCATCCGTCGGACCGGTGGCAGACAGCGGACGATCTGCATTCTGCCCTCGAGCCTTACTCGATGACCAGCGGTGCGACCGCACCCTCGCAGGCTGTGGCAAAAAAACCCTTCAGGTGGACGCCACAGCGTATCGCCGTCGCCGCGGGAATTCTTGGAATCCTCGCCACCGGTTTCATCGCGAGCACGATTGCGTTTCGTCGCAGCGGGAACGCCCTGGCGGTCGCGAATACCCGACAGGTTACGAGCGCGCCCGGACTTGAGATAATTCCCCGCGTTTCGCCAGATGGAAAACTCATCGCCTACAGCGTCGCTCACGGAGCTGCCTACGGTCTCTACGTGAGACAGCTCGCAGGCGGGAGGGCCATCACCCTCACCGACAGTGGAGGATTCCCTACCTGGAGCCCTGACGGATCCCAGATTCTCTACAGCGGAGGAAACGCCGCGCGCGCCTACATCGTTCCCGCACTCGGCGGTGTACCGACACCCGTACCGGGTCTGGACGGGCTGGCCGTGTGTGCGTGGTCCAACGCCGGCGATCGCATCGCCTGCACCGAGCTATCGACGGGCTCTCTCGTCGTAGCGGGTTCCCGGGGCGAGAACCGTCACACTGTTCCCGGTACCGCCAGCGGAGACGGCGTGATGCTCGCCGCGTGGTCCGCGGACGACAGGACAATCGCGTTTGCGCGCGGAAACCAGCAGTTCTACATCGGCGAGAACATCGGCAATCTTGCCCCGTCGTCCGTATGGGTCGTGCGCTCCGATGGTGGAACACCAGTCAGGATATCGGACAACACGCACCTCAACGTCAGTCCTGTCTGGACGCCTGATGGCGCAGTGCTGTTCGTCTCAACACTGGGTGGAAACCGCGACATCTATTTGCAGCGCATATCGAGCTCGCTTGCGCCGCGCGGAGATCCAGTCCGCCTCACGACCGGTCTCAACGCTCATACCATATCGATCGACCGCGCCGGAAAGGCTCTCGCGTACAGTGTATTCAACACAGTCGCCAACATCTCGTACGATGGCAAGTGGCTCGCCTATGATTCGAACATCAACGGCAATCAGGACATCTTCAAGATCCCCGTCGGGGGAGGTGAGCCGCAGCAACTGACGCACAACGACGTCGACGACTTCAATCCCGCGTGGTCGCCCGACGGAAAGGAGATCGCATTCCACAGCCTGCTCAAGGGAAACAGGGACATCTACGTGATGGACGCTTCAGGCGGTAACCTCACGGTCGTTACCGCAACGCCGAGTGAGGAGCTTGCGGCGGTCTGGCTCCCGGACGGAAGTGGCCTTTTCTACGGGGCGCTGCCGGACTCTTTTTACCAGATCAAACGGCAGGGCACGAGTCCTGGCCGGTGGGGCCCTCCGAAGTTTCTCGGACGGATAGCACTGGCCGTGTCCCCGGATGGCAGACAGACGATGGCCGGAGCGATCCGTGGAATCGTCTGCCCCGACTGTGAGGGCGGCCTTTATCTCGTGTCTCCCGACCTGAAGGATCATCGGCGAATAGCTACACCGCAGATCGACAAGGTTATTCAGGCCCCTGGCCAGTTCCTCTGGAGTCGCGATTCCCAGCATGCCTTTGTCGTGCTGCGCGAGAAGGACGGGACATCGTCGATATGGCAGATTCCCGTCAATGGCGATCCAGAACGGCGGCTGCTTCATCTCACCGATCCGAACCGCCAGTTCTATCGAACCAACCTCGACGCGGACTCGGCAAACTTCTACTTCAACATCGGCGACAGGCAGAGCGACGTCTGGACGATGGAGCTGAAGAAGCAGTAGTGGCTGAACAGTCGATGATCCCGGAACAGGAAGTCCGGGACACGCTGGCCCCCAATTACATCCTCGAGAAAGAGCTTGGCCGCGGTGGAATGGGCGCAGTGTACCTCGCTCGCGACGTGCGACTCGACCGTCCGGTTGCGATCAAGTTTCTGCCTCCGGACATGGCCGCACGTGAAGATCTTCGAGCCCGCTTCCTTCAGGAAACGCGCACCGCCGCATCGTTCTCGCACCCCAACATCGTTCCTGTCCATTCCGTCGAAGAGCGCGACCGCATTCTCTGCTTCGTCATGGGATACGTGGACGGAGAAACATTGGGCACACGAGTCACGCGAGCCGGGCCATTATCGCCGACCGAAGCAATCCGTCTGCTCCAGGAATCCGCCTGGGCGTTGTCGTACGCGCATGGCCGCGGAGTCGTTCACCGTGATGTAAAGCCCGACAACATCCTCATCGATCGCGGCAGCGGGCGCGCACTCATCACTGACTTCGGCATAGCGCGGTTGCAGGAAACAACAAGCGCACTGACGATGGTCGGAGAGATCGTCGGGACCCCGCAGTACATGAGCCCTGAACAGGCAACCGGCGAGAAGCTCGACGGGCGCAGCGATCTCTATTCGCTTGGCGTCGTTGCGTTCTTCGCTCTCACGGGTCGGTTGCCGTTCGACTCGTCGACAGCGCACGGATATCTCACGGCGCACATCACGCGTCCCGCACCACCGATCGGCTCGATTCGCCCGGACATTCCGCCGGCACTCGCATCTGCTATCGACCGCCTTTTACAGAAGGACGCATCACAGCGCTTTCAAACTGGAGAAGAGCTCGCCGAGTATCTGGATCCGCTCCGCTCAGCTCGAATGGAAATCCCGCCTGCAATTCGCCTCTTCCAGGTGAAGTCGACGCAGGTCATCCGCAATGCTCTGATCCTGATGGCGCTCGGGCCTACCCTCTCGCGCTCGGTGAGAGGCGACGCCGACCAGATGATCCTTCTGCTGATGGTGTTTGCCGCGGCCCTCGCGCTCATCTTTCAGGCAATCGGAGGATTGCGGGAGCTCGCCGCGCAGGGATTCACGCATGAAGACCTCCGGAATGGACTCTTGGCGATCGCAGTCGAGGAAGACGAAGCGCGTGCGCAGATGAGAAGCGCACCCGACTGGCAGGAGAGATCGAAGCGGCGCTGGTGGATCATCATTGCCGGAGCTGTCGTCGCCGTGGCGTTGATCGCCTTCAGCCTGAATGTTCGAATCCCTCGTCCTCAAGGCGGATACCGGTCGCCTGCCGCAGGCATTTTCGCAGCGGCGCTGGGAGCGATGATCGGAGTATCGGCGCTCGTCTATGCGATTGCCGGCGGCGGTGCCTCGACCCGCATCGACAGGAAGCTGCGCCGGCTCTGGACTGGGTCGGTCGGCCGAAGACTGTATGAACGCATTGCACGGCGCGCAGTACATGCTCGTCCCGCCTTGAAGCTGGTATCGGCTGAGCTCGGGCCGCTGACACTGATCGAGCAGTTGCCGAAGGACGTGCGCCGCGATCTCGGCGAAGCGAGCCGTATCATCTCGTCGCTCCTCACGGCGCAGAATGAGCTCGCTCAACGCGAGACGCATCTAGCGGCGTCGCAGGCTGAGGCAGGCCGGGGGAGGGCTGGTATAGCGACTGACACACTCGATCGAGTCGTCGCCGAGCTGGCTGAAGCAAGGATCGCGTCGGTGCGAAAGCGGGAAGAAATCGACGCGGCTCTCGAGCGCCTCCGGCTGGAGCTAATTCGCCTGCGAAGTGGCGTTGGAACGACGATGGAAGTGCGCAATGAAGCCGAGCGGGCCAGCGAGCTGCTGAGCCCTTCGGCTACGCCTGTGACTCGAGCCACTTCCGGCCTTGCGGAGTGATCGAGATGGAGCCGACGGATGAGTACAGCCCGCGCCCCGGACGTCCATCCTCCACCGGCGTTCCGTGCAGCAGCATGCCCCGCTGCTTGAGCGCGAATATGTGCTCTACGAACAGGTCGAATCCTTCCGCACCCGCGCCCTCCTCATTCGGACGAGGAGCATAGAACGCAGTCTCCCCGGTGGACACGCGCCGCAGAATGTCGAGCTGCGCATCCGCAAGCCGGTCCATCAGCGGCTCGGCATCTCCCGCCCCGCCTGCCGGCATCTCGATCCAGTCCACTTCCACGTCCTGGGAGATCGTGCCGAGCCAGTCCATCCACACCCGGAGCCGAACGGTCCCCGTGCCGCCGAGCTGAGTGTCGTCGACCTCCGCGATGAAGCTGAACGACCTGTCCGTGTTCCTGAAAGCCGTGCTGAAGGTCATCGGGCCGAACCACGCCATCCGAAACGACCGCACGCGATACCGGTTCTCACGCAGCCAGTTCTCGGCCCGGCTTCTGGCAGCGGCGCGCAACATGAAGTAGTACATCGTCGAGAGCAGGACGGCCGCTCCGGCGAAGAGATAGGTCGTTTCGTTGTTCACATTTCTCCGGTTTCTGCTACTTTATTGCTGCGAAAACCCAGGCAAATGGAACTCAAGAATCCCATCCCCAGGATCACCGAGCGGCTCGCTCATCCCAAGAATGAGAAGATCGAGCGCGCGATACAGGTAACTGCCGGCACTGCGGCGGCGATCTGGGTCGTGCTGCGCCTGAAGCGGGAATTGTACGGGCCGGGTGGAACGAAGATGTCCCCTTACGACAGAAGCGTCGACAAGGTTCGACGCAAGGACTGAATCAGCTCTTCTGCGGTTTCGCGTTGAGGGCGACGAACGCTTTCGGGCTCATCGATTCAGCCTCGAGCCGTATCCTCAGCGCATCGTCCTGGCGCACGAGCAGTCCGGTGTACGAGAAGCTGAGCTTTCTTCCGTCGAGCAGCCCCCAGTCGAACAATCCAACCACGATGATCGCATCATCGCTCAACGTCTCGTAGGACAGATTCTGCCAGTCGAACGTGACGGGTGGCGTCCACTGCGTGAGGTACGCGGCGAGGATGAGCTCCTTCGGCTCGAGCACCTTTTCCCCTTCGCCGACCCTGTACGCGCCGCGCTTGTCGTAGCGGTCGGCGATCGCCCTTCGCCTTCCCAGCCGAATGTCTTCCGCGTACCCGGCCATGAACTCACGTGCTTCCGTCTCGATGGGCACGCCGGTCCGTGACGTGTTCGTCATCTGCGCCTGAAAGAGCGCAGGAAGAGCCATCACAGTCGGCACAAAGGGAGCCCAGCGCATCGGACCTCGGTCGATTTCGTTATCGTCCCCCCGGCATATCTGACTTCAGCCGGCGGACGCACATAATAGTAACTATTTGCTACTAAATGCAAGGGACCTGCTGCAAGATATTTGACTGGGCCCAGCGGGCTATACCATAGGGCTTATGCGCCCGAACCGCAAATCATCAGGCAGGATTCCTGCTACTGCCTCCCCTGCTGGCGATCGCCAAGCCGCTCGCCCGCGTCCGCTTACAAGCCGCGAGGTGTGAACGAATGAGTCTGCCCGCCCAGGAGTATCCCGATAGAATCGGGTTCAAGCCCGACGGCACACCCCCCTTCACCCCATACATCCCCCCTTCGACCAACCTTCGGGAGCTCACCCCGCTCCCGGTGATAGTTGGGGCGATTCTCGGGCTAATCTTCGGCGCCTCATCGCTTTACCTGGTGCTCAAGGTCGGCCTCACGGTGAGCGCATCGATCCCCGTCGCCGTCATCTCGATCACGCTCTTCCGCCTCTTTTCCCGGCTCGGTGCCCGGGACGCCACCATCCTCGAGCACAACATAGTTCAGACGGCCGGGTCCGCCGGTGAATCGATCGCCTTCGGCGTCGGCGTCACCATGCCCGCGATCCTCATCCTCGGATTCGACCTAGAGATCACGCGGGTGATGCTCGTCGCCGTGCTGGGCGGATTGCTCGGAATCCTCATGATGATCCCGCTCCGCCGGGCGCTCATTGTCGCGCAGCACGGGATCCTCAAATACCCGGAAGGCACCGCGTGTGCCGAGGTGCTCAAGGCGGGCGCATCGGCGGAATCGCGAGGCGCCGCTTCGGAGGAAGCGCGCCGCGATGAGACCAGGGTCGGCGGTGCCACGAGCGCCAAGACAATCTTCACCGGGTTCGGCATCGCCCTCGCGTACAAGACTGCGATGGTCGCCTTCCGGTCATGGAAGGAAGTTCCGGAGAAAATCTTCGGCGCACCGTTCAGGACGGCATCGATCTCCGCGGAGATCTCACCGGAGCTCTTGGGCGTCGGCTACATCATCGGGCCGCGAATCGCCTCGATCATGTGCGCCGGTGGCGTGCTCGCGTACCTCGTGCTCATCCCGATGATCAGCTTTTTCGGGCAGTCGCTCACCGTGCCGCTCGCGCCAGAGACGACGACGCTGATCAAGGACATGGACCCTTCGGCGATTCGCAACGCCTACGTGCTGTACATCGGAGCAGGCGCAGTCGCGGCGGGCGGCCTCATCAGCGTGTTTCGCTCGCTTCCTACCATCTGGCACGGCATGAAGGGAGGACTCCGCGATTTCAGCGCGTCCAGAGGCGTTGACCTTCCCGTTGTACCGCGCACCGACCGCGATTTGCCGATCCGCGCGGTGCTCATCGGGATCGTGGCACTCGTCGTCGTGATCGCCTTCGCCAGTCCGCTCTACGTCGGCGGGACGTCGCTCGTCACGCGAATCGCAGCAGCATTGCTCATCATCCTGTTCGGATTCCTCTTCGTCACCGTGTCATCGCGCCTGACGGGTGAGATCGGCTCGTCGTCGAACCCCATCTCGGGAATGACGGTCGCGACACTCCTTCTCACCTGCCTCACCTTCGTCATACTCGGCTGGACGGGCAGCAACTATTACGTGACCGCGCTTTCCATCGGCGCGATCGTGTGCATCGCAGCGTCCAACGGCGGAACGACATCACAGGATCTAAAGACCGGATTTCTCATCGGAGCGACGCCGAGCTCTCAGCAAATTGCGATTCTGGTCGGAGCGCTCGTTTCGGCCCTCGCTCTCGGTCCCATCCTTCTCAAGCTGAACGCTGCGGGCTCGGTTTACGTTCCGCTTGGCACGACAATCACCGGAATCCCCACAGGCGGAGTTCAGCCAGGCGAGAAGGCGGACGTCACGAAGCTGAGCCGTAGAGAAAGCGTGGAAGGCGTGCTCGCCGGCGGCGCTGCTGACAACAAGGAGTATTTCGTCTGGCACCGCCAGGATCCCTCCGGCGGAAACGCCGAGAAGTACCTGGTGGACGACACCGGCAATCCGGTGTACTTCGTCGATCGCGGAATCAACGGAAGCATCCGCACCCTGCCCAGCGGACAGGACGTCCCGAAATTCGACGCGCCCAAGGCCACGCTCATGTCCTACATCATCAAGGGCATACTGGGCGGCAAGCTGCCATGGGCACTGGTACTGCTTGGTGCATTTATCGCCATCGTACTGGAGATGGCGGGCATTCCGTCGCTCGCGTTCGCCGTGGGCGTGTACCTGCCGTTGTCGTCGTCTTCCCCGATTTTCATCGGAGGACTGATACGCTGGGGAGTGGACAGGTGGATCGCGCGCAAGCATGCGAAAAGCAATCTCACCCAGGACCAGCTCATCGCCGAGGGTGACAAGAGTCCGGGCGTTTTGATGGCTTCGGGATATATAGCCGGAGGGGCGATCGCAGGAATCCTCATCGCCTTCCTCGCCGGTGTGCCCTCGATGGCTGGATTCAACCAGCGCGTGGATGCATTCGGCGAAGCCAACCCGTTGCGAACAGGCCCGATGTCCGATCTTCTGGCGCTCATCCCGTTCGTTCTTCTGATGCTCATCCTGTATCTCACCGGCCGCGAGAAGCTTCTGGCTCCGCCGGCCGGCGGAAAACTGTGAGGAATATTCGTTTCATGACCAGAACACGATTCATCCCGGTCGTAGCGGCCGGCATCGTTCTTACGGCGTGCGCGCAGACGGCACAGAATCCGCCCGCCGCCGCACCCGCTGCGTCCGCCTCGCCGGTCACTGGACTCTCCGCGTCGAATCCGTTCGCGGCTACGAGCACGCTGCCGTTCCAGGCACCGGACTTCCGAAGGATTCACGACGCCGACTACCAGCCCGCCATCGAGGCGGGGATGCGCCAGCAGATCGCGGAGATCGAAGCCATCGCGAGTGAGACCGCTCCGCCGGCGTTCGACAACACGATCGTCGCGATGGAGCGCTCGGGCGAGCTGCTCACGCGTGTGTCCAAGGTGTTCAATGCCATCACCGGAGCGAACACCAACGACACACTCCAGAAGATCCAGGAGATTGTCGCTCCGAAGCTCGCCGCGCACAGCGATGCGATTTTCCTCAATGACAAGCTTTATCAGCGAGTGAAGAGCATCTACGATCGCCGCGACGCACTCGGCCTGGACCCGGAGCAGAAAGCGCTCGTCGAGCTGTACCACAGAAACTTCGTCCGAGCCGGAGCGAATCTCTCGGAACCGGACAAGGTCAAGCTCCGCGCGTTCAATCAGGAAGAGTCGAAGCTCACCACGGAATTCCAGAACCGCCTTCTCGCGGCCACGAAGGCAGGCGCCCTCGTCATCGACGATGTGAAGCAGCTGGAGGGAATGAGCGAGGCCGAAATCGCCGCGGTGGCGGCGGCGGCGAAACAGCGCAATCTCACCGGCAAGTGGGTGATTCCGCTTCAGAACACCACCCAGCATCCCGCGCAGGCGTCGCTCAGGAATCGCGCGGTGCGCGAGCGTCTCTTCATCGCTTCGACGACGCGCGCGGAGCACAGCGACTCCAACGATACACGCGACCTCGTGAAGCGCCTCGCCCAGATCCGTCCGGAAAGGGCGAAGCTCCTCGGTTTCCCGAACTTCTCCGCGTACGCACTCGACAACCAGATGGCGAAGACGCCGGAGAACGCGACCAGGCTGCTCACGAATCTCGCTCCGGCAGCAATTGCACGCGCGCGTTCCGAGGCTGCGCAGATGCAGGCACTCCTCGATCGCGGGAAGGGCGGATTCAAGCTCGCTCCGTGGGACTGGCAGTACTACTCGGAGCAGGTCAGGAAGGCGCAGTACGCGCTCGACGAGTCCCAGATCAAGCCCTACTTCGAGCTCAACCGTGTGCTGAACGACGGAATATTCTTCTCAGCGAACAAGCTGTACGGGCTCACCTTCAAGGAAAGAAAGGACATTCCGGTTTATCACCCCGATGTGAGAGTGTTCGAGGTGTTCGACGCGGACGGCAAGTCGCTCGCGCTATTCTACGCCGACTACTTCAAGCGCGACGAGAAGGGCGGCGGTGCGTGGATGGACAACTTCGTCGACCAGAACGCGCTCGCCGGCACGAAGCCCGTGATCTTCAATGTCGCGAACTTCACCAAGCCGGCTCAGGGACAACCCGCGCTTCTCACGTTCAGCGACGTGACGACGATGTTCCACGAGTTCGGGCACGCGCTGCATGGCATGCTGTCGAACACGCGCTACCCGACGTTATCCGGCACCAACACCCCGCGCGATTTCGTCGAGTTCCCGTCTCAGTTCAACGAGCACTGGGCGCTCGATCGAGCTGTGTTCGCGAACTACGCCAAGCACTACAGCACCGGTGCCCCGATGCCGCAGGAGCTGGTGGACAAGATTCGGAAAGCGAAGACGTTCAATCAGGGCTTCGCGACGACCGAGTATCTCGAGGCGTCGCTGCTCGACATCGCGTGGCACACGCTGCCACCGGGATCGACGCAGCAGGACGTGGATGCGTTCGAGAAGGCCGCTCTCGTAAAATACAATGTCGCGATGGCGGAGATTCCGCCTCGTTACCGCACGACGTACTTCTCGCACATCTGGCCGGGCGGTTATGCGTCGAGCTACTACGCGTACCTCTGGAGCGAGGTGCTCGACCATGACGCGTACGCCTGGTTCGTGGAGAATGGCGGACTCACCCGCGCCAACGGCCAGCGCTTCCGTGACATGATTCTTTCGCGCGGGTCCACGCAGGAGGCCGCTGTGTTGTACCGCGCATTCCGCGGCCGGGATCCTGACGTGAAGTACCTGATCGAGGAGCGCGGACTGAACGAGATTCTGCCCGCGAAGTGAAGCAGTGATGTGAGACGGGGCGCGTAGCTCAGCGCCCACGTCTACCCCCTTCCAGTGTTTACGAGCAGCTGGGGATGCCGCGCGGAAGCGGCAGCTTGCATGTCTTCGTCGTGCCGTCCTTGGTGATGACGAGCGTCGCCTGCTCCAGTGCGACACGCGCCAGTCGCGATACCCTTATCGGGAGACGCTCAACCGCGCAGACGACTTTCTGGCAGCCACGCAGCAAGCTCCTCTCGCAATACGCGGAGTGCTTTCCCCATCTGCGCCTCGACAGTCTTTACCGAGATCCCGAGCACTGTCGCGATCTCCGCGTATCTGAGCCCGCTCACGCGGCTCAGCTCGAACACCTCGCGGCACCTGTCAGGCAATCCGGCGACTGCCTGTCGTACTGCAACAGCCATCTCGTCTTCTACGACCCTCGAATGTGCGGTAGCGTCGACCGTCTCCGGCCTGGATGTGTAGGGCTCGCTCTCACGGGCGACACGCTCGTGCCGTACGTGGTTCAACGATCTGTTTCGCGTCGCCTGAAACAGATACGCCTGCGGCGAGCTGTCCTCGGCGAGCGTATCGCGCCGCTTCCACAGCTCGAGCATCACGTCCTGGACAATCTCTTCAGCAACGGCGCCCGACCGCACGATCGATTCGGCCGCTCTTACGAGCGCCGGGTACCAGGTGCGGAAGATGTCGTCGAACGCCGCCTCGTCACCGCTGCGGAGTCGCTCGAGAAGCTGTTTATTGTCCAAGTCGTTGCGCTGATGTGGCGAACCCTGCGGGTTGAATCCAATTTAGGATTCCCGGGCACATTCGGGGGAACTCGGTGTTCGTACGTGTCAGGGTAGTCACCCCCTTGGGTGTTCATTGGATACATGACTGACGGCATCTCGAATTCCGGCCTACCCCCCTCGTCCCCGGACTGGGAGGCCCTGGCGCGTCATCTTTCCGGGGAAAGCAGCCCTGAAGAGGCTGAACGCATCCAGGCGATGCTTGCCGTGCGCCCGGAAGACCGCGAGCTGCTCGAGGGCCTGGACCGGATGATCTCCGGGATCTCCCCGAACGCTCCGGAGGACCTGGACGTCGAGGCCGCGCTCCAGAAGGTGAAGGCGCGCCGGGAGTTGGCACCGTCGCTCCGGCTCGAGCCCAGGGATGCGTCGGCGATTCCCGTCAGCCCGCCCGTCAGATGGCGCGTGCCGATGACTGCCGTCGCGGCTGTTGCCCTTCTCGCAGTGGGTGTCGCCAGCTGGCTGACTTACCGGAACCGGCCTCGCGAGCAAGCCGTCGTTCCTCCGACATCGCGGATGATCGCCACCGGTGTCGGAGTGCGCGACTCGATGCGTCTCGCCGACGGCAGCAAGGTCGTGATCGGTCCGCTCAGCTCGGTGATCATCGCTACGGGATACGGAGCCGATGCGCGGGAAGTCGAGGTTCGTGGCAATGCCTGGTTCGATGTCGTCCACGACGAGCGACGGCCATTCACGGTGAAAGCCGGAAACGCTGCCATCGTCGACCTGGGAACGCAGTTCGCCGTCCAAAGCGATGCGCCCGCGGGTGTGCTGGTTACCGTGTCGAAGGGATCTGTTTCTCTTCGTCAGATGAACACTCCGGTCACACAGGGTGTAATTCTGAAGGCCGGGGACAACGGAATTCTCAAGAGCGGCGGACAGGTGGAGACGCGGCGCGGATCGGCGAGTGAAGACGACTTCGCCTGGCGCAGCGGCCGCCTCGTCTTCCGCGATGCTTCAATGGACGAGGTCATCGCTTCGATGCGCAAATGGTATGGAATAGAACTTCGCGTGAACGACCGCTCCCTCGTCACCCGGCATCTTACCGCGACGTTCGCAGATGAGTCTCCCGGCCGCGTGCTCGAGGTGATTCGGCTCGCGCTCGGCGCGGAGATCGACAGGCGCGGAGACACCGCCATCGTGCGACCCTCGAAGGGGAGCGTGCGATCGAGATAATGCGTCCACGTCTCCGGATCGCTTCCGCCATTCTCCCGGCACTCGCGATCGCGACTTCAGCGGCAACCGAACAGGCCGGCGCACAGTCCAGTTGTGCACCGGCTTCACGCGCTTCGATGAGTGCCTCGTCCGACGAGAGCTCGATTCTGTCGCGCAGGGTCTCGCTGCACGGCCGCGGAGTGTCGCTGCGGGATGCGCTCGACCGGCTGGCTGCTGCCGCGCGAATCCGCCTTTCGTATTCCGCGGAGCTGCTGAATCTCTCGAGTCCGGTCTGCCTCGAGTATGAATCCGCCACCGTGAGCCAGGTTCTCGACGATCTTCTCCAGAACGCCCCAGTTCGCCCTGTTGTCTTAGGCATCGATCAGATCGTTCTCACTCCTTCGACGAATCACGCAATACAACCTGCCGAGCAGGCTCCGCTCATGAAGCAGGTCGGCTTGCTCGATCGAGTGGTCGTCACCGGAAGTGCAGTCGGAGCGTCGCAGCGCGCGCTTCCCATCGCCCTCGACGTCGTCAGCGGACAACAGCTCGCGCAGCGTGGCGCCTCTTCACTCTCCGGTGCACTGGACGGAGTCGTCCCCGGACTCTGGCTCTGGGAGCAGTCGCCTCTCAGTCTTCTTGCACGCTACGGGAGCATTCGCGGAGCGAGCTCTTTCGGCGTGAGCTACCCGAAGGTCTATGTCGACGGGATTGAAGTCGCGAACTCGCTTCTCGTCACGCACCTGGATCCGGAATCGGTCTCCCGCGTTGAAGTCATCCGCGGCCCGCAGGGAGCTGCACTTTACGGAGCTGATGCAATCAGCGGCGTGATGAACATCATCACCCGGCAGGACGGAACCGAAGGAGGCGCTGCTCGCGCGGAGCTGCGCAGCGAAGGCGGCACGACTGCGAGCGACTACTCCGCCAGCAGCGTTCTCGCCCAGAGTCACTCGCTGTCGCTGCGCACGGGCACAGGAATACGCTCGGCCCGGGCAGGAATGACTGTCACGACGATCGGACCTTTCATTCCAGGCGCGTCGAGCCAGCAGATCGCGGCGAATGGCGGGCTGCGATTTGTGAATCCGCGCAGTGTCATCAGCGGGACGTTCCGCTTCTTCGCGCAGGACGCGAGGACTCCGACAAGCCCGGTTCTCGCCGGCATCGATCTCTGGTCCCCTTCAGCCGTCGCTTACAGACAGGGCCTGATCCTTCGGCGATCCGAGTTTGGGCCAGGTCCGGGGGGCGATTCGATCGCGCGGCACCGGATGGATTCGTTGTCTCGTCTTGTCGTTCTCGATTCAAGTGACCGGCAGTCAGTGCGACAGTACACGCTAGGCGTGAGCGGAACTTTCGCGCAGAGCGACAGGTGGACACACAGTGCTGTGGTCGGGATCGACGGGTACACGCTCCGTAGCGCGGCAATACTCGACGGAGCCTTTCCAACCGCGCTCGATTCCGCACTCCGCGCAGCAACAGGTGAAGCCATTCGCACCACTGCGCGCGCGAGTGCCGTCGGTCAATTCGGAGATCCGCAGCAGAGCTCTGCGACGGTTACACTTGCCGCCGAGCATTCCTTCGTGCGCGATGAGACCGCGACGCTGAATCCGTTCGCCCCGCAACAGCCATTGCGCCCGGGAGAGCGTACATCGCTGGTCGAGACACGGAGCAACGCAGGTCTGATCGGCCAGGTGAGCGCCAGTTTCCGGGAATCGCTCTTCCTGAGCGGTGGACTCAGAGTCGAGCGCAACACGGGACTCTCAGGTCTTGGCGACCTGTCGGCTCTCCCGATGCTGGGAGTGTCTGCCGTTCACTCGTTCCCGTTCGGCACGGTCAAGCTGCGGAGCGCCTATGGCAAGGGAATCCGTCCGCCTCAGACGTCGAGCCGCGCGGGTACGTTGATGGGATTGAGCGGGAACGTGACGCCTGAACAGCAGTCTGGCATCGAAGCAGGCGCGGATCTTTTCATTGGGAAATTCATCGCCGTGCATGCGACACGCTTCGACCAGCGCGCGTCGGGGCTCATTCAACCCGTCAGCGTCTATTCGGCTGCGGCGGCATCGGACTCCCTGCCCCATTACAGGCGCATCATGTATCAGCTTCAGAATGTGGGCGAGATAACGAATCGGGGGTGGGAGCTTCAGGGCACGCTCGGCAATGGTCCGTGGTCGATCGGCACGACGTTCTCCCAGGTGGACAGCAGGGTGACGAAGCTCGCCGCGCGTTATACGGGAGATCTCAAGCCCGGTGACCGCATGCTCGAGGTTCCCGCACGCACCTTCGGTGTCAATGCCGGCTACGTGCAAAGCAAATGGTCAATGTCGTGGAGATTATCGCGCGCGTCCGACTGGATCAACTACGATCGTCTCGCGCTGCTCAGCGCATTCGCGAGCCAGTCACACGACCTGAGCGAGTTCGTGGGTCCCGAGCTGCGATCGTACTGGCGGACCTACGACGGCGTCACACGAGTTGGCGGCAGGGTCGGCGTTTCACTGGTGCGCGGAATGACTTTCACCCTCGACGGAGAGAACCTCCTCGACGAGCAGCGTGGCGAGCCCGACAACGTCACCGTGCTTCCGGGCCGCACGCTCAGCGCGGGACTTCGCGTCAGGTTCTGATCACTGCCAGTCGGCGATGAACAGGTTGGTCTCGCCCGGCTTGTCGTCATTCCTGTTCGACGCCCACACCAGTTTCTTCCCGTCCGGACTGAACATCGGGAATCCGTCGAAGGATTCATCGAAGGTGATCTGCTCGAGGTTGTTCCCATCGGAGTCGACCATGTACAGATCGAAGTTGCCGCTCCGCGGATTCTTGTAGTTCGACGAGAACACGATCCGCTTACCGTCGGGCGTCCATGACGGTCCGAAGTTCGCCCCGCCAAGCTTCGTGATCTGCCGCTGGTCCGATCCGTCGGCATTCATCACCCAGAGCTCCACCTTGCTCGGACGCACCAGGCGCTGCTGGAGAAGTCCCCGGTATGCGGCCAGCTCCGCCGAATCAGTGGGATGATTCGCGCGATAGACGATGCGCTTGCCGTCGGGTGACCACCACGCGCCTCCGTCGTATCCAGGTGTGTTCGTCAGACGCCGCACATCGGTGCCGTCAGCGTTCATCGTGTAGATCTCGAGATCGCCGTCTTTGAGCGACGTGAACACGATCCATTTCCCATCGGGAGACAACACTCCCTCGGCTGTGTAGACGTCGTAGTGCGTCAGCCGCTTCAGATCGCTGCCGTCGCGGTTCACCGTATAGATGTCGTACCGGTCCAGGGGCCAGACGTATCCCTTCGACGGATCGGGCTTGGGTGAACAGGCAGAGTCGTGTGCGGTGGTGGATGCGAAGAAAAGGCGCTTGTCTCCCGGAAAGAACCAGCCGCATGTGGTCTTTCCGCGTCCGTCAGAGACTCGCCGCAGGGCGGTTCCGTCGATGCGCATCACGTACTGCTGGTCGCAGGCACGGCCGTCCCGCGTGCTCTGCAGTGAGAGCCACTGTCCGTCGTGACTGAAATACGCCTCGGCGTTTTCTCCCCCGAAGGTGACCTGGCGCACGGTGCGAAAATGACGCTCTCCCGCAACTGGATCGGCCGGCTTGGCCAGGGAGCTAGTGTGCGGGACACATCCGAACGCAGCCAGAAGGGCCGTCGCAATACCCAAAACTGATGAATGACGCATGGGAACAAAGATAATGCGGTGATGGTGAGCTTTACTCTGTGATACAAAGTACTTGACGAAATTAGGAAGCAGGCAGTATCTTGCCTGCGTCGGACCAGCTTGGAACCATTTCAGGAGCAGGCCATGGAAGCACTAGTCGGCGGTGGCAACGCGATCCTTCTTCTTCTCACGGGAATGGCAGTCGTCGGGGCACTGCTCATCGCCTTCATCGCATTCCGAAGGGACCAGCCCCGCGTTGCCCGTACCTTCCTGGGCGGTGGGACCATCATAGCCCTGCTCTATGCGGGCGGTGTCATCGCGGCTTCTGCCGGTAGTTCCGAGAAGATTCTCGCACGCGGTGAGACGAAGTGGTTCTGCGGATTCTATCTCGATTGTCACCTGGGCATGTCAGTCGAGAGCGCGGAAAAGGTGGCCGAGCTTCCCGCGGCAGGCGGCAGCGCCGTGAAGCCGACGGGAGTGTTCCATGTCGTCACCCTCCAGCTCCACAACAACGCGAAAAACCCGCGGATCGACATGCTTCTCTACGAGCCGGAGTTTCGGATAGTGGATGCCCTCGGCAACGAGTACGCCCGGTCGGCTGCGGCCGAGGCTGCGCTTGCTACCGGAGCTCAACGACCGGGGCCGCTGGGTCCTGAGACGAAGGTGACTCACCAGCCGATCCAGGCGACAATCGCCTTCGACCTGCCTGCGAACGTCCAGCGGCCACGATTGCTCGTGAGCGAAGGATGGATTCTGGATCGCGTGATCGAGCGCGGCCTCATCAACGACGAGAACAGCATCCTGCACAAGCGGACACTCCTGGCGCTCGACGACTCGCTCGACCGCACTGCTTCGGGCCCCGCTCAGTAGAGCGCGGCCCGGGGCGGGCTGGTGGTGGTTTCATTTTCGTCCCCGCTGAGCGGAAGCTCGAGCAGCTTTCTGGAAGGCTGAGGATCGAGCGTCTGGTACACGGTGATTCGATCTATCACCGCCGGCTCGTGGATGCGCATCGCGAGCAGCTCTCTCTCTGCTTCCTTCGTGAGCGTCGGATACAGGCTGAGCGTGCAGTGCGGACTGAAGGTGAAACGCGCCCGCTGAAAAGGAAGACCGCTGGTTGCGATGCGATCGTGAAAGAGTCTCAGCGGTCCGTGTGGATCCAGTGGCAGCACCACTATCTCGCTCTGCATGAATCTCATCGGCGGACCAAAACGGAGTCTCATCTGCGTGGTGCTCGAGGTGATCGGCGCCAGCTTGTCCCACAGCTCGGCGGTCGAGATCGGAGCGGCGATGGGCCCCACCCCTGATGAGCCTGTGATGGTTACATGTGGTGCCTTGTAGCGAGCGAGCTTCGGATCGTATCGCTCGTTGATCTCGCGTATCGTCCTGCCTGCCTCTCCGGCAAGCTCGGCGATAATGAAGATCCCGTTCGCCTGCACTACGGCACGGGCGAGAGAATCAGGCCCATGGTTCCGTTGTTCGACAGCTGAACTCCCGCGCGCAGAAAAAACTTGTCGAGCCGATTGTTCGGGTGTGAATGCTGGTATCGGAAAACCTTGAGTCCTGTCAGCGTTCCGATTGCTGCGCCGGTCAGCACGTCGCTCGCCCAGTGTGCGTCGTTGTATATCCGCGATACCCCGGTGAGTGCCGCCGAGCCGTAGAGAATCGGGCCGAGCGTCCATCTGGTTTCGGGCCACCAGTGGCTCGTCTCTGCGGACATGAGCGCCGCAAATGCGAATGCCGCTGTCGCATGTCCGGAGGGAAATGACTGGTAGTCGTCGCCCTTCAGTCCGCGCATCAGCTGAAAGTCAGCTGCATTGTCCGGGTTCTTGCGCGGGCGGGCGCGCCCTGCCACCACCTTGATCGTTCCTGTAACGGCGGACGCCAGCATCACCGATTCGACCGTGTGGAGCCCGAGGTCTTCGATTCGGCGATTCCCCCGCGCGAGTCCGAACAGGTAGAGCCCGCTGCCGGTGATGAGCCCGCCGGGCTGGCCGATCAACCGGAAGACGGTCGCGCCTCTGTTGAAAACCCGGTTCGCCTGGCGCGCCGGATCTAGGAGTTGCTGCGTGAAGTATCGGTCAACCGGAGCCGCAGCGGCTGCGGCTGCGGTGAATCCTGCGACCAGAGCCGCATCACCCGCTGTGAAGAGCGGCCGCTTCTTGGTCAGCGTATCCGCTGTCTGTGCCTGCGCGCTTGTCGACATGACGAGGGCCAGCAGCAACATCCTGCTGCCCCTTGCCCGTCCAACGCTGCGAGGACATATCCTGAGCATGCTCAATATTGACCTTACCGGGCGACGGGCGCTCGTTGCCGGCGTTGCGGATGACGGAGGATTTGGGTTCGCGATCTCGAAAGCCCTGGCCGAAGCAGGAGCGTCCGTATCGGTCGGCACATGGCCTCCTGCGCTCAACATCTTCAACAACCTTCTCGAGCGCGGGAAGATGGACGAGTCACGCCGCCTGTCCAACGGCGAGCTGCTGCAGTTCGAGCACATCTATCCGCTCGATGCCGCGTTCGACACTCTGGCTGATGCGCCCGAGGAGCTGCGCACCAGCAAGCGTTACCAGAGCACCGGGGATTTTTCCATCGAAGGACTCGCAGACCGCATTCGCAAGGACTTTGGCGAACAGGGACTCGACATCGTGATTCATTCGCTTGCCAACGGGCCCGAGGTGAAGAAGCCTTTACTCGAGACCAGCCGGAATGGATACCTTACGGCCATCGGCGTGAGCGCTTACTCGCTCGTGTCGATGGTGAGCCGGCTTGCTCCACTGATGCGGCCGGGCGGATCGTTTCTCTCCCTCACCTACATGGCAAGCGAGAAGGTGATTCCGGGATACGGCGGCGGCATGTCGTCCGCCAAGGCCGCTCTGGAAAGCGACACGCGCACTCTTGCTTTCGAGGCAGGCAGGAAATGGGGAGTTCGCGTCAATACCATTTCCGCGGGCCCGTATGCGTCGCGTGCTGCCAGCGCCATCGGCATAATCGAGAGAATGGTGGACTACTGCGCCGCGAATTCCCCTCTGCCTGATCCGCTCAGAACCGAGGAGGTCGGAGTCACCGCTGCTTTCCTCTCGAGCCCCCTTGGCAGTGGCATCACGGGCACGACCATTTACGTGGACAAAGGGTATCACACGATGGGCATGGCAGTAGCCAATCTCGATGGAAACGAGAATCCATCGCCATCGTAACCGATCCCGGATTCATCCCTGACACCCTTTCGTAATTCGCTCGCCGCCTGTGTCCTCCTTCTCGGGACGCAGGGATGCTTCTTTTTCTCACGCACGTCAGTCGCACCCGCGCCGAAAAAGACGCCCGCCGAGCTTCGCGCCGACAGCCTCGAAAAGGCCGATGCGGACGCCGGTGTAAAGCCGTACGCGAAGGTTGTCACGAAAACAGCCCGTACTCGCGTCGGTCTTTTCACCACGCATCTGGTCGGCGACACACTGTTGTTCGAGATCCCGCGGCGAGAGCTGAACCGGGACATGCTTCTCGTCGGACGTTTTGCACGCGCTTCAGGCGGCTCGTCCTATGGCGGGGATGAATTCACCGAGCGCGTGCTGCGATGGGAGCGCCAGGGAACGCGCGTGCTCGTGAGGAGCGTGACCTTCGAGCTCACCGCGGACTCAACACTACCCGTGTACCACGCGGTGTCGCAGGCGAGCTACCCCCCCGTTGTCGCTGTCTTCAAGGTCGCGGCGTGGGGACCCGATAGCTCAGCGGTGATCGACGTGACATCACTGTACACGACGAACGTCCCTGAATTCACCGCAGCCCGCGGATCGTTCGACGACAAGCGTTCGTTCATCGAGCGGGTATCAGCGTTTCCGGAGAACATCGAAGTCGAGGCGACGCAGACGTTCACCCCGGACAACTTGTCCGACTCCCCGCGAGGACTTGGTCCGGTGCCGGCGCAAAGCGTTCTCGCGCACTGGAGCATGATCCGTCTTTCCGCTCGCCCGATGATGGCGCGTCTGTCCGACAAGCGCGTCGGCTTCTTCGAGGTGAGACAGACGGACTTCGGCACCGGGCAGCACCGGTCCGTCATACGCTCGTACATCACTCGCTGGCGTCTCGAGAAGAAATTTCCGGACTCGGCTGTCTCTGAGCCCGTGAAGCCGATCGTGTACTACATCGATCCGGCGACTCCGGCCCAATGGATCCCGTGGATCAAGCGCGGCGTGGAAGACTGGCAGCCTGCATTCGAGGCGGCCGGCTTCCGCAATGCGATCATCGCGAAGGATGCGCCGACGGCGGTGGAAGATTCGGACTGGTCTGCGCAGGACATCCGCAACACGGTGGTGCGGTGGCTTCCCTCCACGATCGAGAACGCTGAAGGTCCGCACGTTCACGATCCGCGGAGCGGCGAGATCCTCAACGGATCGATACGCCTGCATCACAACATGCTCAACCTCGCGAGAGACTGGTACTTCACGCAGGTCGCACCTCTCGACCCGCGCGCGCAACACCTGCCGTTTCCCGATTCGCTCATGGGCCGCCTCGTGGAATACGTCGTCGCTCACGAGGTGGGACACACGCTCGGCTTGCAGCACAACATGAAGGCGAGCTCCACCTACCCGGCCGACAGCGTGCGCAGCGCATCCTGGGTGCGGCGCATGGGGCACACGCCCACGCTCATGGATTACTCGCGCTTCAACTATGTCGCCCAACCCGAAGACCACATCGCTCCGGAGGATCTCATTCCGCGCGTTGGGCCGTATGACCTTTTTGCCGTGAAGTGGGGGTACGCGCCGATCCCGGGAGCTCGCACGCCGGACGACGAGAAGCCCGCGCTGGACCGGCTGGCGTCTGCGCAGGATAGCGTTCCCTGGTACCGGTTCAGCACCTGGGGAGCGAATGACAGCGACCCCGGCGACGAGACTGAAGCGGTGGGTGATGCCGATGCGGTGAAATCCACTGCGCTGGGCCTGCGTAACATTCGCCGCATCGTACCGCTTCTCATGTCTGCAGCGCTGCGAAGAGGAGAAGACAACTCCGAGCTGGCCGAGCTGTACGATCGTCTTCTGGATCAGTGGGCGACCGAGATGGAACACGTCGTGAACGTCGTCGGTGGATCCGAGTCGCGCGAGCTATACGGCAGCCAGCCCGGCCCGCGTTTCACTCCGGTGTCGCCTGCGCGCCAGCGCGCAGCGGTGCGATTCATCGCCGAGAACGCGTTGCGCACTCCCGATTATCTGATCGATGCGAAAGTGTTGAGACGCATCGAGCCCGACGCCGCTCTCCGCCGCATCGGCTCGGCGCAGACGCGGATTCTGAGCGCGCTGCTCGACGGTGAGCGGCTGCGGCGTCTGTCGGAGAACGAAGCGATGGCGAAGAATCGGGTCGCGATTTATTCGCCCGGAGATTTACTGGGCGACGTCCGCCGTGCGGTATGGAGCGAGCTGTCCGCAGGGCGCGTTGCGATCGATCCTTTCCGTCGCTCGCTTCAACGCGCATGGCTCGCGCAGGCAGACTCGAGAATCAACTCGTCGCCTGCCGTCATCGTGACACCCGCGCCCGTCCGCCGTCCCCGGTCTGCTGTTTCTCCCCCGCCGGGATCGGATGTTCGCGCGCTGACACGCGGCGATCTACTCGAGCTGGATGCTGCGTTACGAAACGCAATTCAGCGCGCTTCGGATCGTACGACCCGCCTTCATCTCCTCGACGCGAGAGCCGAGATAAAGCGGATGCTGGACCCGGAAGCCTGAGCTAGCTGCTACCCGGCAGCGGGCAGCGGGGTTTTTTAGAATGCCAGCAGCACTGACCGTGTGACTTTCTTCGGATCTCCGATCACAACGAACCTCCCGTGCTGCATGTACTGCTTCGCGACCCGCTGGATGTCCGCCGGCTTGACCTTCCGGTAGCTCTCGATGAACCGGTTGTAGTTCTGCCACCCGCCTCCCCCGATCTCCCAGAGACCAAGCGCGGCGGCCTGCCCCATGTTCGTCTCCTGTCCGAGCAGATAGTTGGTGAGCGATGCGTTCACATTCTCGGCGACTTCCTGCGCAGTTACCGCGCTGTCCTGCAGTTGCCTGACCGTCCAGAAGATCACCTTGACGGTCGTGTCGGGGTCCACCGCGGTCACGTACAGTCGTCCGCGATTCGCTGTGCGCGTCTCGAGGCCGGCCGCAACCGCATATGTCATGTTTCGCTTGGTGCGCACCTCCTGGAACAATCTGTCGGCCAGCATATCAGTCGCTGCGCGGAAGGCGGGATAGTCCGCGTCGGTCAAGGCCGGTGCTGCATAGAAACCGGTGATGTAGTTGGTGGGGAGAGCCTTTTCCACCACCACCAGCTCCGGAGTGACAGTCCCGACTGCTTTCACCACAGGCGCTTTACCGCCAGTCGCAGGCAAACCACTGAATGCTGCCTGGATGCGACTCGTCAGGTCTGCGCGCGGTACGTTCCCGACGACGACGATCAGCAGGTTCTCCTTGGTCATCCTCTGCTTGTGCCACGCTGCGAGCGCATCGCGTGTCACCGCGGTGAGTGATGCCACCGTACCGCCGGTCAGCACGGAATAGGGATGCCCTGCGTAGAAGAGACTGTCGGCGAGATAGCCGAGGTAGGTGTCAGGATCGTCAGTGCGCCGGCGTGCAGCATCGAGAAGCTGCCCGCGTACTATCTCCACCTCGGCCTGCGGAAACGTCGGATGCACTGCCGCTTCAGTGAAGAGATCCCACGCCGCATCCCAGTTCTGCCGCACACCCTGCATCGTCAGCACCGAGTAGTCCATCGTCGTCACAGAGCCGATGTTGGTTCCGGTGTCGGTGGAACGAGCGGCAAACGCGTCCCTGCTGTACTTCGACGTTCCCTGCGTCGACGCCGTGAGCATCATGCTCTCGATTCCTGCGTTCGCCGGTGTGAGGCTGGCTGCGCCTCCGCGTATGTAGAGCCGCACCGCGACGACGTCGTTCGCGGTGACTTGCTTGTAGATCACGGGGATTCCCGCGACATCGAACTTCGCCACCGCTGTCTGCGCTCCCGCACTGCCCGCGAATGCGATGGCGAGCGGCAGCGCAGCGCTCATGATTCTTTTCATTGTGCGCCTCCGTTCTGCATCAGCTGTTCAGCCGTGAACTTGAGTTGAACGCGATCCCTGGGACTCACCAGGAGTCCAGTGACGCGGGGCTTTCCGATGATGTACTTCCGTGCGTACGCCGCGAGATCGGCTCGTGTCACCTTCTGCATGTTCGTGACGTAATTGCGATAGTAGTCCAGTCCGGTGACCGCCCACCAGAATCCAACGGTGTGCGCGTACTCCGACGACTGCTCGCGCTGGTACAGCGCCTGGATGCCCAGCTGCCGCTGAGCAGCCGTGAGCTCCTGAGGTGTCACGTAATTCTCGTCTCCCAGCTTCGCGATCTCCTCCATTATCGCTTTCTGGGCCGCGAGCACCTTGTCCGGCGTCGTCTGCGCGAAGAGAGTGATCGGCCCGATGTGCGCCTGCGTGTAGTAGGAGAGCCCGACACCGAACATCAAGCCGCTGTCCACGAGTCGTTTCTGGAACTGGCTCGACGGATTCGACAGGACGGTGCTCAGCACATCTGCGGCCCATGTCGCCGCCGGGTCAGCGGTAACGCTCGGCCCCCGCCACGCGATGTAGAGTGCCGCTCCGTTCACAGGCTGCTCGACAATTACGCTCGCGCTTGTGGCAAGCGGTGGAGGATTGGGCGCGGGAGTCACGAACGGATCGGCACTCCGCGGCCAGTCACCGAAGATCTGCTCGGCAAGCTGGAATCCGCGCGCCGGCGTGATGTCGCCCGCGAGAATCAGTGCGCTGTTATTGGGAACGTAGAAGCGGCTCTTGATCGTGTTCATCTTCGCCTGTGTCGCCGAAGTGATCACGCTCCTCACGCCGATCGCTGTCTTCCTCGTATAGAATCCAGGCGACCAGAGAATCGTGTCCGCTCCACGTGTCAGGTGGAAGAATGGATTCGCTTCGTTCCGGTCGAACTCACCGAGCACGACAGGACGCTCGCGCACGAGCTCGTCCTGGTTGAACAGCGGAAACCGTATGGCGTCTTCCATGAATTGAAGACCCGGGACGAGGCTGTCGACACCGAGTGTGATGTAGTAGTTGACGCGCTCTTCGCTCGTCGTGCCGTTCCATGCGGCTCCGAGCTGGTTGAGGCGCCGCAGGTAAAGCTCCTGTGATGGTATCGTGCGGTTCGCCTTGAAGAACATGTGCTCGTACAGGTGTGAGAGGCCGGAAAATTCCGGACCTTCCGTGTACGCGCCGTTCTTGACGTCGAGCTCGATCGTCACGAGAGGCACCGCATGGTTTTCTATGACGAGTACCTCGAGACCGTTCGCCAGCTTCCTGCTCTGGATGCCGACGTTTCCCGACTGCGCGCCGAGCTCTGATGTGACGAACAGGGCCGCGACGAGCATGGACCAGCGTTTCATGCTGCCTCCGCTAATGAATTCAGGTCTGTCGGAAATTGACTACTGCTACAGCCTCTCGCCAGCGGTCAAATGTCAGCGTTTTTCCCGTGGCAGTCTCTGCCTTATGGCCTCGAGTTCCTGCTTCGACAGGGAGCCGCTGAGGGTGTAGGTTCGGCCCGTTTCAGTGCTGGTCCATGTGATCGTATTGATTGCCACGGCTTTCGCATTGGCCGGTGCGGCCTGACCAGCGCTCGTAGCGGTCTGTGGCACGAGCGCTGGTGGAGGAGCTGCGGGGACAGGATTCGGGCGTGACTTCGCTGCCCGGGCGGCTTGAGTCTCTCGCACGGCAAACCCCGCCGGAACGCTCTCCGTCAGGGTGACCTGCACACCGGACGGCGTTTGGTATACGAACTGGCGAGTGTTCCCCGTGGTATCCGCGCGAACCTCTTTCAAAGGACTCTCAGTGGCCACCGCGACACCAGTTATGACCACCTGCGACAGCGCATCCGCGCCTATCACTCGCGACCGAATCGAATCCTTGGCGATTGATCCCTGTTGTCTCACGGCATCTGTGATTCCCTGTTTCGCGACTACCGAAGGCATTGGAGCCGCAGCGGCGAGTTCATCCGCTGACTTCGCATTTGTTCTTGTTTCCGCAGGAGGAGATACCGTTTTCTGGAGCGCTCGTCGCGGTGCCTCCGCCTCCCCTTTTTCCTTCGGCTCCTCCTTCTTCTGCACGGGTAGAGCAGCCGGGGGTGAGGCGAGCGCAGTGGCCTGATCGGTCTGCGGCTGAACCGCCGGCTCGTTCAGCGCCGGCGCCGTTGCCGTCGCTGTCTCTCTTTCCGACGCCATCGTGCGTGACTGCAATGCCACAGGGGTTTCGCTCCGTCTCATCACGAGCAGCGATGCTCCGGCCACAACGATCACCGCGGCTGCAGCGCGAAGCTGCGTGCTCGAATACCACGCTCGCGCACGCGGCCGCGCGATAGGAATCACATCGCCGGGGACGATGTCCAGCGCGCTCACGATGCGCGAAGACGCAGCGATGAGTCCTCTCGCTTCAGCGATGGCGGCAGCACACTGCGCACATTCGGCTGCGTGCGCTTCGAGCGCCGCCCCTTCCTCGACAGACAGCTCGCCGTCCAGCCAGGCGTGAATCGTTCCTTCGTCAGGATGCTGCATTCTTCTCCCTCGTCTCGCGCGCCTTCTGCAGCGCCTCGTAACTCTCCACCAACCGCCGCCTCGCTCTCGAGAGCGTCGTTCCCACTGAGCCGGGCGACAACTCCAGCGCCTCGGCTATCTCTGAGTAGTCCAGACCTTCCTCCCGCATCAGAAGCGCAAGCCGGTCGCGTTCAGCGAGTCCGTCGACTGCCTTTCTCGCAAGCGCCGCTTCCTGCGCTCGCTCGAGGGTCGTCGACTCCGGCTCGACTGAGCTTTCTTTTTCCTCTTCCGCAAGCAGTGCCAGATGGCGTCTTCTGCGCGCGTCCTTCCTCGCTTCGTCTCTCACCAGATTCGTCGCGACGGCAAACAGCCACGCCCTCTCGTTGGTGATTGTCTCCTGCCGGAGCGCGCGCACGAAAGTCTCCTGCGCCACTTCCTCCGCCCAGTCGCGGTCGCCGAGCCGCCGCGTCAGGTATCTCACCAACGCGGCGTTGTAGGTTCTGAAAAGGCGCTCGACGTCGCTCAAGCCGTTACCATCCCGACTGTACTCTTCGAAGCTCGCTCTCGCTCAGCGTCTCGGTACCTGATGTCCCGATCTCGATGGCGATGTCGTCTCCCGCTACCACGACCTTGTCGCCAAGCGCGAACACTTCCCTCAGTTCGGGAATGAGGTCGATGAGCTTGAAGTAGGCCTCCGAGAATGCCCGCACTTTCACCGTCTTCGTCGAATCGCTTCGCTGAAGATCGACCCACTTGTCTCCACGCAGACTGAACGTCCTCGTTCCGACACGGCGTGTTGCGCTCGCCGCATCCTTGCCGGCCGAGAGCTCGTCGGCGACCGCAAGGTTGGTGGCGGCCCGTTGCTTCGATGCTTCGCGCGCGGCCTCGAATGACTTCGCGTTCGCACTCGGTGCCGCGGCGGTGGCGGCTCCGGTCACGACCACGTTGGACATGCCCGACTGCGCGGTGGCAGGGAACTGCCTGCGCATTCCCGGCTCGAGGACCAGGTACGACGTGAACTCCGTGGGGATGGAGTACTTCTCGCCAAGCTCGCGTATCTCATCGTCGATCTCACGCGATGCGCCATTCCGTCGCTTCTCCGCGCTGAGGTATCCGATCCTCTGCGTCGCCCACAGCCGGGCGACAAATGAATTCTCGCGTGACTGCGAGGGAAACGCCACGCGCGTGCTCCAGGATACAGGCCCGTTCGCGCTCTGGCCCTCGAATCGAATCCGCGACGTTCCGCTTCCATCGTATCGCGCGAGCAGCACGTAGTCCTGGCCCGCGAAGAGATCAGCAGCCTCCGACGGCTGCCGCTTGAGAAGCCTCACGCCATCCGCGTAGACGCGCACGTCCGTGACGACCGGACTCGTCAGCCGGCTCGCGACGATCGACACTGCGCGCTCCACCGATTCTTCGGGACGCACGAAGTGCGCGGTCCCTCTTCCCTCGAGCGCCAGTCGCTCGATGAGTGCTGCGTTGAGATCGGCTCCGACCCCGAATGAGAATATCCGGCGATCCCCTCGCAGCCGTGAGACCCGCGCGGCGATCGCCTCAGGATTGCGCTCCCCTACCGTGGGCTCGCCATCGGTGACGAACAGCACCAGGCCGAGACGCCCCGACGACGACTCACCTTCGAGCGCGGCATCCAGCGCGCCCGAGATGTTGGTCGAGCCCGAAGCGTCGAGAGATTCGAGATACCGCGATCCTTCTCTCACGTTTTCCGGAGTCGCTCGGACAAATCCGTCACGGAAGCTCCTCACGTCTGTCGAGAAGTCGATCAGCCGGAATCGGTCGGAGGCATTGAGCGTTGCAAGCAGCTGCTTTCCCGCGGCACGCGCCTGCTGGATCTTGACGCCCGACATCGACCCGGATACGTCGAGCACCAGCGTCACGTCGCGTGGGGTCACGCGTGCCTGGACCCCGGGCGGAGAAAGCGTTATCAGCGCGAAGCCGTCCTCACCTCTTGGTGCATAAGCGAGAAGCGAGATTGCCGGCGCGCTCGATCGCCTCAGAGGTACCAGGAGCGTGATCCCGCTCGCGCTTCCCGACACACGAACTTCCCGGCGGTTTCCCATCTGCCGCACATTCAACGAGTGCGTGGGAGAGTATGGGCTCCCATACATCTGGCCGGTCGGATATGTGAGGGTGAACGATCCGCGCGGGGTGTCGCTGTAGGATGCCTCCCTCACCCCCGACCAGGTCTCCAGCGTGCGCTTGCCCTGAAAGTAGTCCACGCGCAACGCGTCACCTTCGCGCTCCGCCACCATCTGAAAGCGCACCACTACTTTCTTCTCCTCACCCGGAGCGATCGGGAAGATGCGCGCCCTCAGCATGCCATATCCCATCCATTCGACAAGCGCGGGGTCACGCTGCTGGCGGACGATCTGCTCGTAGATGCTGCGCGCCTGCGCGGCATTCATCGTTTCACCCGACACCAGCTCCCCGTTGATGGAGAGCTTCAGGTCCTGAAACGCCGCACCCTTCGGGAGCGGGAAGATATAGTCGGCCTCACCGACTCTGGCTCCGCGGTTTACGAAAGTTTCCGTCACCTCGTAGCGAAGCACCCGGTCGGTGAGATCCGCGCGGATGTGGCTGGACTGCTTCACCACGGAAGGCTCGACAGGCCCGCATGGCCGGCATGGCGCATCGGATGGGCAGAGGCGTACCTGGCAGGGCCGTGGAATGACCGATCCCTGCGCTTCCAGAATGGACGGAGCGAGGGTCAGGAATAGAATTGAAAGAATGGCGCGCATTGGGCTCTCGGAGTTTTGACACCCGTAAGACGCGCGCTGATTCCCGACTTGCACACGGTAGGGCTAGCCGGTGCCCTTGTTCTCCTTCTTCGGATCTGAGGGAGTACGCCGCGTGGACGGGACGGGACGGCGATCGACTCTCACCTGGATCAGCCTCTCATCCGCCCTGTTCACCGTCTG
Source organism: Gemmatimonadales bacterium (assembly GCA_039931395.1). Taxonomy (GTDB): domain Bacteria; phylum Gemmatimonadota; class Gemmatimonadetes; order Gemmatimonadales; family Gemmatimonadaceae; genus UBA4720. The sequence goes on along the minus strand of JBDTRZ010000002.1, from coordinate 66,003 downwards.
CTCGAGCTTTTCGTCGTCTGCGCGTGCAGCCCATCCGAGTGAAAACGATACAGGGCCATGCTCTTCGCCGGCCTTCTCCAGACGGCGTGCGATCATCTCCACCTCCTCGAGCCCGGTGCCGAACAGCAGGACGAGGAACTCGTCGCCGCCCATCCGCATCACCGGCTCCTCGGCGCGAACATGCCTCATCAGGAAGCGGCTCATTTTCACAAGCGCTGTGTCGCCGGCAGCGTGGCCGTGAACATCGTTGTACTGCTTGAAGTGATCGACATCCACATAAATGCAGCCCCACCTGTCACCGCTTGACCGGGTCGTACTGTACAGCGTTGCCAGATAGCGCCTGTTGTAGCATCCCGTGAGAGGATCACGGATGCTCTGCTCGATCAGCTGCGTCTCGAGATTCTTGCGCGCGGTGATGTCAATGAGAATCCCGTGAAAGATGGACTCGCCGGTTTCAGGATCGGTGTTGCTGTACCAGGTGTCGAGAACCGTGCGAACGCTGCCATCGCGCCGGTGAATCTGGAGCTCGCGATCACGGATCGACCCCTCTCGCTCGACGAGCTCCACTTCCTGCTTTCTGATCTCGGCGTCCACGAAATCGTGCACGCGATACCTCTTGAGCTCCTCAAGAGTTTCCACACCGAAAATCGTGAGAAAGGCAGGATTCGCGTCCAGAATCTCGCCGCTTTCGTTGGTGATGTAGATGCCCTCACCCAGATTGTGGGCGAACTTCGCGAGGGTCACCGGGTCGCTGAGGCTTCTGAACCGCGATGAGCTCGAAGCGGGGGGCTCTGTACTCACAGGAACTGTACCGCGGTATTCGGCATGTCGATTGCCCTGTATGCCTGCTATGGGGGCATAATGTATGACGCGCCGAGACTCTAAGGAACAGACGAACAGCAAGGAAAGGAATCCGGTCGAAAGGTCGGACGACACCCATTAGCGATGGCTCTCGAGTCGACTGGCATTCACCACGTCACAGCCATTGCCAGCGACCCGCAGCGCAATCTCGATTTCTACGCCGGGGTGCTGGGCATGCGCCTCGTGAAGCGCACCGTGAACTTCGACGATCCCACCACCCACCATTTCTACTTCGCCGATGGCGACGGATCCCCCGGCACCATTCTCACCTTTTTCCCATGGCCCGGCTCGAGACGTGGACGACAGGGTGCTGGGCAAGTCGCCGTCACCTCATTCGCGATTCTCCCGGGATCAGTCGGGTTCTGGATCGAGCGGTTCATTCGCCATCATGTGGACTTCGAGCATCCAAAGACCAGGTTCGACGACGAGCGGGTGATCGCCTTCCGTGATCCTGACGGCTTCCTCGGCGAGCTCGTCGCACACCCCGGTGCGGAAGCCGGCAATGGATGGAATGGCCCGCTCGTTCCGGCCGAGCATTCGATTCGCGGCGTGTATTCAGTCACCCTGTGGCAGGAGAGCTGTGACCTCACGGGGAAGCTTCTCATCGAGGAGCTCGGATTCGATGCGGTCCGGGAACAGGCCAGCATCTTCCGCTACGCCGCAAAAAAACGCGGACCCGGCTCGATTGTTGACCTCCGATGCGTGCCCGGTCTCTGGCCCGGCTCGATGGGCGCGGGAACGGTTCACCACGTGGCTTTCCGCGCTCCCGACGATGTAGCACAGCTTGCCATACGAAACGAACTCGTGGAGAAGGGCTTCAACGTCACTCCCCAGATCGACCGGGACTACTTCCATTCGATCTACTTCCGTGAGCCGGGCGGCGTTCTTTTCGAGATCGCTACCGACCCACCCGGCTTTACCGTCGATGAGCCTCTCGACAAGCTGGGCCAGTCCCTCAAGCTCCCAAGGTGGCTCGAGCCTCGCCGTTTCGAGATCGAAGCTCTTCTTCCCAACATTCGGCCGCCGATGGAGATCCCCGGCCCGAATCAATGAGCGAATTAACTTGAAGCCCTGCACTCACTGCCAAGCCCTCTGATGACAGAATCGACTTCCGCTGTTTCCCAGTCCCTCGATCAGCTTTGCATCGACGCCATTCGCGTCCTCTCCATGGATGCAGTGCAAAAGGCGGATTCGGGTCACCCCGGCACGCCGATGGCGCTCGCGCCACTCGCCTACGTGCTCTGGACCAGGCATCTCCGCTACAACCCGAAGAACCCGGCGTGGATCGATCGCGACCGTTTCGTTCTCTCGGCGGGTCATGCATCGATGCTGCTCTACAGCGTGCTCTATCTGACTGGATACGATCTCACTCTCGATGACATCAAGCAGTTCCGTCAGTGGGAGAGCAGAACACCCGGTCATCCCGAGTACGGCTACACGCCCGGCGTGGAGACAACCACGGGTCCTCTCGGACAGGGTGTCGGCAACTCCGTGGGTATGGCAGTCGCCGAGGCCCAGCTTGCGGGGCTGTTCAACCGTCCCGGACACGAGATCATCGACCATCACACGTATTTCATCGCCAGCGACGGCGACATGATGGAAGGCATCTCGCACGAGGCATGCTCGTTCGCTGGTCATCTGAAGCTCGGCAAGATCATCGGCTTCTACGACGACAATCACATCACCATCGAGGGGAATACCGAGCTCACTTTCAGCGACGACACCGGCAAGCGTTTCGAGGCCTATGGATGGCATGTACAGCGCGTCGGCGACGCTAACGACCTCGACGCGCTTGACGAGGCGATCGTCGCCGCGAAGGACGTACGCGACAGGCCATCGCTCATCATTGTCAGATCGCACATCGGTTTCGGCAGTCCCAACAAGCACGACACCGCCGAAGCGCACGGATCGCCGCTCGGCGAGGATGAGATCAGGCTGACCAAGGAGAATCTTGGATATCCGTCTCTGGAGCCGTTCTACGTAGATCCCGATGCGCTGGCTCATTGGCGCAAAATGACCGACCGGGGCCTGCTACTCGAGAGCGAGTGGCAGGAGAGATACGACGCGTACAGGGCGGTACATTCTTCTGACGCCGCCGAGCTGGATCGAAGACTCAAGGGTGAGCTGCTGAAGGGATGGGAAGACCTCATCCCTTCATTCACGGCCGACAATGGAAACGTCGCGAGCCGCGCTGCGTCCGGCGTCGTGCTGAACGCGATCGCCCCGAAGGTTCCCGAGCTCGTGGGTGGCTCCGCCGATCTCGCGTCCTCGACCAACACCATAGTGAAGGGAGCCCCGAGCTTCGCGCCCGATGATCACACCGGCCGGAATTTCCATTTTGGAATCCGCGAGCATGGGATGGGCTCCATCATGAACGGCATGTCAGTGCACGGTGGATTCATTCCGTACGGCGCGACGTTTCTCATCTTCTCCGACTACATGCGGCCTTCCGTGCGGCTTGCGGCCCTCATGGACCGCCATGTCATCTACGTCTACACGCACGACTCGATCGGACTGGGTGAGGATGGTCCGACGCACCAGCCCATCGAGCAGCTCTCGACCCTTCGCGCGATTCCCCGTTTCACTCTGATCCGTCCCGCTGATGCGTCGGAGACGGCGGAAGCGTGGCGGGCCGCGCTCAAGCACGACGGTCCGGTTGCACTCGTTCTCACGCGGCAGAAGCTGGGCTTCATCGATCGCACCAGGTACGCTTCGGCGAGTGGTGTTGCGAAGGGCGCCTACGTCCTCGCGGATTCCCCGGGCGGTCCGCCTGAGGTGGTTCTCATGTCGAGCGGATCGGAGGTTGCGCTGGTCCTTGAAGCGCAGCAGAAGCTCGAGGCTGACGGCATCAGGGCGCGGGCGGTGAGCATGGCCAGCATGGAGCTTTTCGACGCTCAGACGCCTGAGTATCGCGACAGTGTCTTGCCAGTGGGCATAAAACGCATCTCGATCGAGGCCGCCCACCCCATGTCGTGGCACCGCTGGGTGGGGTCCGACGGCGTAGCTCTTGGGCTCCGAAGGTTTGGCGCCTCTGCTCCTTACAAGGACATCTACGAGCACCTTGGACTCACGGTGGCGAAGCTCGTCGAGACCGCGAAGCAGCTGATCTCTTGAGCTCGGCAACCTTCCAGTAAGCGACCAGGTGCGCATCCGCGACATCAGCATCAGCGTCTCCGCGGGAACGCCGGAGTGGCCCGGCGACACACCCTGGTCTTGCGGCTGGACCGCGACGATATCGAACAGCTCTAGCGTCAATCTCTCCAGTGTTACGTCGAGTCCTCATGTGGGAACACATGCCGACGCACCTCTTCACGTGCGCGATGGCTGGCCCGGCTCGCACGAGCTCCCGCTCGAGGCATTCTACGGACCCGCGGTACTCGTCGACGTCACCGGAATGGAGGGAGAGCTCGGACTGGAGTCGATCGGTCCGCTCATCCCCACGCAGCGTGTCGAGCGCCTGATACTGAGGACCTCCTGCACCATCGCCTCGGGCTCATTCCCCGGTTCGTGGCCCACACTCTCCGAGTCGTGCGCACGGACGCTTCTCGGCGGTGGACTCAAGCTGCTCGGCGTCGACGCTCCGTCGGTCGATGCGCGGGAAAGCAAGTCGCTGCCGGTTCACAAGATGCTCTTCTCCGGCAACGCGTTCATCCTCGAGAATCTCGATCTTCGCCGCATTCCCGTTGGCGAGTACGACATCATCGCCTTCCCCGTGAAGGTGATGTCGCTCGATGCCGCGCCGGTGAGGGCAGTCCTGATCGAAAGGTAATTAGTAGCAGGATAGTACTATTTACCAGCGACTCCTCGTGGTTCGTCTGCGCGGAGATCCGAGCAGCGCTCCCATCAGCCCTCGTGTGATCGCGCCTGCGACAGTACGCGCTACCGGTGACTTCATCATCTGCTCCAACGCTCCCGGTGGCTCTTTTCCCGGGCGGCGCGCGGATGTCGGAGCGGGAGCCGAGGGATACGCAACCCCGCCGCTCGAGGGCTCGGAGGCCGGCTGAGCTGAAGCGCCTGGCACAACGCGCGCAGCCAGCTTTTCGCGCGCGCTTTCACGGTCGATCGCCTGCGAATACTTCTTCACCTGCGCCGACCTCGCGATCTGCTGATCGAGATCGGCCAACGGGGCCATCCTGGCGGCTGGAGGTATGAGCCGCGTCGCGAAGGGCTGCGTCGGCACTCCCTTTGGCGACAGCACCGTGATGAGCGCCTCTCCGATGCCGAGGGTCGTGAGTGTCTCCTCCACGTCGTAGAACGACGTCTTGGGAAACGTCCTGGCGGCAGCACGCAGAGCCTTGTCGTCGTCCGGAGTGAACGCGCGCAGTGCGTGCTGCACCCGATGCCCGAGCTGGCCCAGCACTTCTTCGGGCACGTCCTTCGGACTCTGTGTGATGAAGTACACGCCCACTCCCTTGGAGCGGATGAGCCGCACGACCTGCTGTACCTGATCGAGCAGCGCCTTGCTCGCGTTGTCGAACAGGAGATGGGCCTCATCGAAGAAGAAGGCCAGCTTCGGCTTGTCGATGTCGCCTACTTCCGGAAGCTCGTGATACAGCGTCGCGAGCAGCCACAGCATGAACGTGCTGAAAAGCTCCGGCTTGTCCTGCACGTCCGCGAGCTCGAGCACGCTGATCAAACCGCGTCCGTCCCGTTCCACCTGCAGCAGGTCGTCGATGTCGAATTCCGGCTCGCCGAAGAACATCTCCGCTCCCTGCTGCTCGAGCTCGACCATTTCGCGGAGAAGCACTCCAACGGTCGCCCTGGACATTCCACCGTAAGCCTTGAGCTCGTCCGCTCCCTCTCCAGTCAGGTATTGCAGAACCGCACGCAGGTCGGTGAAGTCGAGCAGCAGCAGTCCCTTGTCGTCGCAGTACTTGAACACGAGCGAGAGCACGCTCGACTGCGTCGGATTCAAGCCGAGCACTTTCGCGAGCAGCAGCGGCCCGAATGAAGAGACAGTCGCGCGGAGCTGCGCACCTTTCGCACCGGTCAGACTCAGGAACTCGACCGGAAACGCGGATGGCTGCCACTTGAATCCGGTTTCTGTCGCGCGTGTGTTGATGCGATCGTTCGCATCTCCCGGTGCACCGAGACCCGACAGATCGCCCTTTATATCCGCCACGAATACCGGTACTCCCGCGGCGGACAGCTGCTCGGCGATAAGTTGCAGTGTTCTCGTTTTGCCGGTTCCAGTCGCACCGGCAATGAGCCCGTGACGGTTCATCATGGAGATCGGAATCGAGACGACTGGCTCAGGCTGACACTCGCCATTGTGCAAGACCGCACCGAGAGTCACGGTGTCCTTTGCGGGAGGAAAAGCCGCGCGTGCGGCCTCGATTACCTTCGAGTCCATAATCCCCTGTTCCTGTTTCGTCCGCGCGCTGCGGAGTGAATGGACGTGCTTTGGGGAGAGTAGCATTGGCATACGCTATGCGCCATAGCGCGCTCACTGCTTTCATCGTGGCTCTGGTTCACACTCATCGACTGTAATGCCAAGCGATTCCGGTAACACCACATCCATCTGGATGACCACTGCGGATGTGCCCGAGCTTCCGCGCCTCAAGCAGGACACGCGAACGAGCGTCTGCGTCATAGGAGCGGGCATTGCCGGCATGACCACGGCATACCTGCTGGCCCGCGCGGGACGCGCCGTCGTGGTGATTGACGACGGCTCCATCGGAAGCGGTGAGACTGGACGGACTACCGCCCATCTCACTGCGGCGCTCGACGACCGCTACTACCAGATCCAGAAGCTGCACGGTCAGGATGGTGCGCGCCTCGCTGCGGAGAGTCACACCGCAGCCATCGCGCGGATCGAGTCGATCGCCTCGCTCGAGGATATCGATTGCGACTTCGAGCGCGTCGACGGCTATCTCTTTCTCGGGGGTGACAGCACCCGTGACGAGCTCGAGCGTGAGCTTCTCGCCACGCGTCGCGCCGGTCTCACCGACGTCGGCCTGGTGGACAGGGCACCTGTGGAGTTCTGGGACACGGGACCGGCGCTTCGCTTTCCCAGGCAGGCGCAGTTCCACCCTCTCAAGTATCTGAGCGGTCTCGCGCGCGCGATCCTCCGCGATGGAGGGCATCTCTACTCGTCGACCCACGCCGACAAGATCGAAGACGGTGAACCCTGCAGGGTTACCACGAGCGATGGTCATGTCATCATGGCGGACGCCGTCGTCGTCGCCACCAACAGTCCGGTGAACGACTGGTTCATTCTTCACACGAAGCAGTCCGCATATCGCACGTATGTCATCGGAGCTCGCGTTCCCCGCGGCTCCGTTCCCCATGCCCTCTTCTGGGATACGCCTGACCCATACCATTACATCCGCTTGCATGAGGTCGATTCGCGCCTCGATCCGGCGCGTCTCGACGACATCCTCATTGTCGGCGGCGAGGACCACAAGACCGGACAGGAAGATGACGCTGACCGGCGGTTCAAAGCCCTAGAGGACTGGACACGCGAGCGCTTTCCAATGGTGAAGAGCACCGACTTCCGCTGGTCCGGGCAGATCATGGAGCCCGTCGATTACCTCGCGTTCATCGGACGGAATCCCGGAACAGACCAGCACATCTTCATCGCGACCGGCGACTCCGGAAACGGGATGACACACGGCACGATTGCCGGCATGCTGCTCACCGACCTGATCCTCGGCAAAAAGAATCCCTGGGCGAAGCTTTACGATCCATCACGCAAGAACATCCGCGCCACTCCGGAGTTCGTGAGACAGAACATCAACGTCGCCCTTCAATACGGCGATTGGGCAACAGGCGGTGACGTTGACTCGTACGACCAGATCGAGCCCGGCACTGGCGCTGTAATGCGGCGGGGAACGAGCAAGGTCGCGGTCTACAAGGACGAACAGGGAACCATACACGCGCGCTCGGCGGTCTGTACACACCTCTACTGCATCGTGGACTGGAACTCCTCCGAGAAAACCTGGGATTGTCCCTGCCATGGGTCGCGCTTCGATCCCTATGGGAATGTGGTGAACGGTCCCGCCATCACTCCGCTGCCTGAGGCTACTTCGGAGCTGTAAGCGTGATGACGACGTCGTGCGGCTGGCCGTCGCTCGCCAGCTGCACCGGGCCTTCGACCGCAGTCCCGTCGAGCGTCACCGACGTTTTCCCCCGCTGCAACGCTGACGGATTTCGCACGAGTATCCTGTAGGTGCTGTTGCCGTGCCGGTACTCGATCGAGAATTCCTTCCACGACGCCGGTATGCACGGATCCAGTTCCAGCGTGTCGCCCCGTTTTCTGAATCCCAGTATCGCCTCGAGAGCGACGCGGTAGAGCCAGCTCGCCGAGCCGGTGTACCATGTCCAGCCGCCGCGACCCAGGTGTCCCTCCGCGGTATACACGTCCGCTGCGACGACGTAGGGCTCGACCTTGTAGATCGATACGTCTTCGGGCGTCAGCCCGTGCGTTACAGGGTTGATCATCTGGTACAGCTGCATCGCGCGGTCACCATCCCCCTGCTGAGCGGTTGCAAGCACTACCCAGAGCGCGGCGTGTGTGTACTGCGCTCCGTTCTCGCGAACCCCAGGCAGATATCCCTGGATGTAGCCGGGATCATGCTCTCCCTGATTGAATGGAGGAGTGAGGAGCATGATCAATCCGGCATCCTCGCGAACCAGGTATTTGTTCAGCGATCGCATCGCGATTCTGCTGCGCTTGGCATCTCCCGCTTTGGAGATCACACTCCAGCTCTGTGCGATCGAGTCGATCTTGCATTCCTCGTTCGCGCTGGATCCCAGAGGAGCGCCGTCATCGTAGTAGGCGCGTCGATACCATTCCCCATCCCAGCCCGATTGCTCGATGGCCTGACTGTATGCGTCGGCCTTTCCCCTGAAGTCTGCGGCTGTCTCCCCGTGGCCTCTGGCTTCCGCATGCTTTGCGAATCCTCTCAGTGTCGTGATCAGGAACCACGCGAGCCACACGCTCTCGCCTTTTCCGTCGATGCCGACACGATTCATTCCGTCGTTCCAGTCGCCGCTTCCGATGAGAGGCAAACCGTGCTCGCCCGTCGTGCACGCACGGTTCAGGGCGCGAACACAATGGTCGAAAACCGAATCCACCATCTTCGACGTCTCCGGCAGATCATAGAGCTCGTCCTCACCGGGATTCAGCGGCCTCATGGTCAGATACGAAGCCGGCTCATCGAGCACCGAGCTGTCGTGCGTCACGCTCAGGTAGTGGTTGATCACGAACGGCATCCACACGAGATCGTCGGAGAATCGCGTTCGCACTCCCCTCCCGCTGTGCGGATGCCACCAGTGCTGCACATCGCCCTCTTCGAACTGCCTCGAAGCGGCGCGAACTATGTGCTCACGCGTCAGGCCGGGATCGGCGTACGTGAAAGCCATCACATCCTGAAGCTGGTCGCGGAATCCGAAAGCGCCGCTCGACTGATACAGAGCAGTTCGGCCCCACATACGACACGAAAGCGCCTGATAGAACGACCACTGATTCACCATCAAATCGAAGGCAGGCTCGGGCGTCCGCACCGTGATGGTGTCAAGCCTGGTGCGCCACGCGGATACCGCAGCATCGATGGCCGCGCCGGCCAGTTCCGGAGTTCGGTAGCGGCTGGCCATCGCAATGGCCTCGTCGGAACCGCGCGCTGCTCCGAGAATGATCGCTATCGATTTCGTCTCTCCAGGCAGGAGCTCGATCCTCGTCTCGAGCGCGGCGCACGGATCGACGGTGTCGCCGATTTCGGCGCTGAGACGCCTCCGCGAAAGCCCACCAGGGGCCGAAATCGTACCGTTGCGTCCAAGGAATTCACGTCGCGAAGCAGTGTACCCGGTCAACGGCTCACTCACCGCGCAGAAGGCCGCCATTTCGGCGAATTCGGAATGAAAGTAGTTCCTCGCCAGCATCACTTCGTTCGAGGGATCGAGCGATGTGCGGACGTGTGACTGTGTCTTTTCCCTGTCAGTGCCGAGAACCCATTCAACATAGCTCACCATCGTGAGCCTGCGCGGCCGGTTTCCGCTGTTGGTGAGGGTGAGCACCTGCAGCTTCACCGGATCGCGCTCAGGCATTCCCATTCGAAGCGAGGAGACTATCTCGTCGTGAACGTGCTCGAACGTGGACTGACCCGCGCCATGACGCACCGTGTAAGCCGCCGCCTCTCTGATGGGCTCCGGCGTCGGAGTCCACTGCCGTCCGGTGTTGTCATCTCTCAGATAGATGCACTCTCCGGGGCGATCGCGCACCGGATCGTTATGCCATGGGCTCAACCGGAAGAAGTAGCTGTTGGTGACCCACGTCGCGCCTGCTCCGGTTTCGCTTGCTATGAATCCGCCTGCGGCGTTGGCGATCACGTTGATCCACGGCGCAGGAGGGAGGTCATCGCCCGTGAGCCTTATCTCGTATTCGTTGTTGCCGTTGAATCCACCGAACCCGTTGAAGTACTGGAGATCGGAGCCGCTCTCGGCCTCCGCGCTCTCCGGCTCGGAAGCCTTTGTGTTCGTCTCTGTCCGGATCTGGCCTTCGTATTCGAGACGCCCCTCCACTTCATATCGTTCTTCCACATTCGGAAACTCCAGAAAGTTTCCGAGGCCCAGCCCGTCGCAGTCCACCTGAATCCTCGCGACGGAATGAAGCAGCCTGATGTCCTCTGGCGTCAGCAGATCCGCGCGGCGGATGAACACTCCTCCCGGACGGTCGAGAAGCCCTGATTCGCTCGACGCCATTACCGTGGACGTCAGCTCATCCGTGAGCTCCTGGAGGTAGGTCGTCGGGTGCCGGTTGAGAATCACGAGATCGCACATCACTCCCTTGAGCCGCCAGTAGTGATGGACTCTCAGAAGCTGCCTTACGCTTGGAAGCCCGTCCGGTGAGTTGATCGTGGCGAGCAGAATCGGCACATCTCCCGAGATGCCAAGACCCCACAGCTCCGCTTGCCCGAGGGTGTTTCCCGCAGACTGTGAAGGCAGCGCCTTGAACGCGGCGTGCGGGAATAGCAGATGACCCGCCAGCTCCTGGTACAACGCCGCGTCGCTTGGCGTGATTCCGAGCTCGCGAAGCTCCGCCTGCGCCTGAGCCCACGAGAGATCGAGCGCACGCCGCGCACTATATGGGTCGTTGTACAGATCAGCGAGCTGCATGGCCTGGTCCTGATCGTCGGCCATGAAGGTCGTGAACGTCGCCTCGGCCGATGCTCCGGCAGGAATCGACAGACGTGTGCGTATCGCGAAAATCGGATCGAGCACCGCGCCCACGCGTCCGGAAAGCTGTCCGTCTTGATCCATTGCCAGCGGATCGCGGTCAGATCTTCCGCGGCCTATGAACTTCGCCCGGTCGGTCTCGCAGCTTACGGCTCCTTCGTTTCCGCGACTCACGGCGAGCACATGGCCGCACCATACCGGCTTGTCCGCAGCCGAGCGCGGGCGCCGCATCGCGAGGATCGCAGTGTTGTGCTCGAGCCACTCGGTCTGCACGAACAGGTTGCCGAAGGCCGGGTGTGTACGGTCTGCATCCACCGGAGCGATCACGATCTCCGCATAGCTGGTCAGCTCGATCTCGCGCCGTCTCGAGGACCGGTTGAAGACCGTGATCCTCCGGATTTCCCCTGCGCCTTCCGACGACACGGCGATCTCCATCTGCGTTTCGATCTCGCCATCCCGGCGATGGAAGATCGCCCGGTCGCTCGCGAAACGAACGCGATACCACGCCGGCTCGACGCAAACGGGTTGATACGCAGCCGACCACACGTTCCCCGTGGTGACGTCCTTCACGTAGCACCACTGGCCGTAATCGTCGCGCGTCCCGTCGTTGCGCCAGCGATTGACGGCAAGATGTCCGAAGCGCGTCGCTCCGCCGCCCGCATTTGTAATGATCGTCGTGTACGGGACGTTGCCGAGAATTGCAATTCTCGGCTGCGGCGTATCCGCCGAGTCGAATTCGCGCACCGATGGTTTCTGCTTTTCCACCGGCACGTCGAACGATTCGTCCTGGTGCTGAACGTCCTGAATGACGAGCCGCCTCGGTATTCGCTCCTGCAGCATCAGCTCTGCGGATCGTACCATTGCATCAGAGTGAAACCTCCTCTGCCAGACGTTCGCGTTGAGGGCGTTGTCGAATGCCACGAGGCTCATCCCGAGGTGATGCGCCATGTAGTTCTGTACAACCGCTTTGTTCGATCCGGGGGTCGGCCTCGTGTAATCGATGGCATCGCGAAATCCGAATGGGCCGAGCGCGCCTTCAGCCTCCAGTGTCGCGAGATTGCGCAGCGCCTGGTGCGGCTCGATGAGCATCGCCAGCGCCGATGCGTAGGGTGCGATGACGAGGTCCTTGCTCAGTCCCCGCTTCAGCGCGAGGTCGGGGACTCCGAACGCCTTGTATTGATAGGTATGCGTTCGATCCCTGACGTTGTACGCCGACTCCGACAGACCCCACGGAACTCCGCGCTCGCCGCCATACGAGATCTGGCGTTTGACGGCGCCATGATGAGTCTGATTGAGCAGCGTCGAGGGAAAGCTTCTCAGGACGAGGCTCGGCATCAGATACTCGAACATGCTGCCGCTCCACGAGATCAGCGTGCGCGTTCCCCCCGCTGCCGCCAGGCCGCGCCCGAGCCGGAACCAGTGGTCGACAGGCACGTCGTTCTTGGCGATCGCCATGTACGACGTCAGATGCGACTCCGACGCGAGCAGATCGTAGTACGAGTTGTCGAGCGACCTTCCTGCCTGGTTGTATCCGATCGAGAAAACCTTGCGCCGGTCGTCGAACAGAAACTTGAAGTCCATCTCGAGGACGTATGTCCTGGCGCGCTCAGCGATCTCGCGCAGGCGCTTTACGTTCTCCACCGGCTCGTCCTTGAGCTGCATCTTCTCGAGGCACGCCTGCTTGAGAGCCATGAGATGGCCGGCGAGGTTGCCGCTGTCGACCGTGGAGATGTAGCCTGGTTCGAGTACATGCAGATCCCGCAGCTCGTACCAGTTGTAGAAATGCCCGCGATAGCGGCGCATCCGCTCGAGCGATCTGAACACACGCTCCAGACCGTCGATCATCTCGGATGCGTCGATGAAGCCGAGATCGTGCGCCGACACTATCGACAGGAGCTGCAGTCCGATGTTGGTGGGTGACGTGCGAGCCGCCACCACCGGCTCAGGATCCTCCTGGAAGTTGTCGGGAGCGAGCCACTGAGTCTCGTTGGTGGCAAACGTCGCGAAATAGTCCCAGTGGAGTCGCGCGTATCTCAGCGTCGTCTGCTTCTCGGCCTCCGACAGCTTGAACTCCCTCGTTGTTGCAGGGGCGCTGAGCGCGACCGCCATTGCCGGCGAGACAAGCCATAGCAGAAGCAGTGATGTCGTGGCGAACAGGACACTCGCAATCGCATTCCCGTTGGCGACCCCGTTTGCGTCGAGCAGGATCAGGATTCCAAGCACTACGCTCAGCGCCACAGGCGGCCACATGCGCCTCCATACTGCGCGCGTGGACCCTCTGGCCATCGCGCGCTCCACCTGTGACGCCGTCTGCCACTCGAGGAGATTGCGCTTCGTCGCCAGCATCCGGATCAGCGTGCGAATGATCGCGTCGGCACTGACAGCGGCCTGGTGCGGAAGAAAAACGACAGTCAGGGCAAACTGCTGGGCACTGATTCCGGCGTCGCGCCCAACTGCAGTGTAGTACGCCAGCCATGACTGGTCGCGCGGCGGTCTCACCAGTGCAAGGAGAAGCGAAAAAACCCAGGGAAATGCGATCGCCCAGAGCACGATTGCTGTCCATTGGAGTGGAGAGCCTGGAAGCACGAACCAGCCTGCGACGAGAAGGATGAGCTGCGCGATCTCGACAGTGCTTCTTCGCAGGTTGTCCAGGATCTTCCATCTCGAGATCGCCGAGAGACGGTTCCGAACCCGGCCATGGGGACCCGGGATGAATCGTCTGAGCCATCCAATGAGCTGCCAGTCACCTCTGATCCAGCGATGCTTCCGTCGCGTGTACGTGAGATATCGCGCCGGATAGTCATCGTAGACTTCGATGTCCGTAGCCAGCGCGGCGCGCGAATACGCGCCTTCGATCAGATCATGGCTGAGGAGCGTGTTCTCCGGAAATCTTCCATGCGTCGCCTTCTCGAACGCGTCGACGTCGTAGATCCCTTTTCCGGTGAAGCTTCCCTCGGAAAACAGATCCTGGTACACGTCCGACACGGCCGTGGTGTAGGGATCGACACCAGGATGTCCGGAATGGATCGCGGCGAACTGTGACACGTACGCGCTCGTCAGCGAGACGCCGACTCGCGGCTGGACGATTCCATACCCTTTTACGATGCGTTCCAGCTCAGGATCGTACTCCGCGACGTTGAGTGGGTGAGCGATTGCTCCGACCAGGGTCTCCGCCGCGTCGCGGGGCAGCACCGTGTCGGAGTCCAGTGTGATGACGTAACGGGTGTTGCTCAGAGGCGTCGTGTCTCCGACGATGGTGGAGAAGGCGTCGGCTGCCTGTCCTCTCAGGAAGCGGTTGAACTGACCGAGCTTCCCGCGCTTGCGCTCCCATCCCATCCAGACGCCCTGTTTCTCGTTCCATAGCCGGGGCCGATGGAACAGCAGGAACATGTCTCCGTCGTCACTGCGGTATTTCGCGTTGAGTGCCGTGACGCCCGCCACCGCTGCTGCGATGGTCTCGGCATCGCCTTCGCGCGTCTCGGTCGGTGAATCGGTGAAATCGCTGAGGATTGCGAAACGGAGGTTCTTGTCGCGGTTCGCGAGGTATTGCACCTCCAGGTGATCGAGTGCTTCCGTCACGGCCTTGACGCTCGCGAACAGCGTCGGAACTACCACCGCGGTTTGATATTCACCGGGAATTCCAGTCTCCCGGAACTCGAGCTTGGGCAGCGTGTGCGGTGGTATCAGCAGCGTCACGAGCTGGTTGATCATCGACACTGCAACTTCGCTGGCTGGAATTGCCGCAAGGAGAATCACGGCCAGCGCTGACAGCGCCGACTGCGGCTTCACCATGGTGACGATTGCGAAGAGCGTTGCGATGCTTACCGCCGTCACTCCGCCGAAGTAGAGAAGGGTCGCACGCCGTTGCGTGAAGCGGTACAGCCGCTCGACGAACGGTGGCGTGTACGCTGTCACCTTCTCCAGCGCCCCCCTTCCCTCGTCGAGAATGTAGTAACCGATGTGCACGGCCCGGCCTTCGGCACCGGGGGTGGCAGACAACGCCAACGCAGCTTTCGCCACTTCCTCCTCGGGTTTCCTCGTGCGCTTCGCGATGTGCTCGATCACGTGCCGGTAGTGATCGCGGGTACTGAACGTCATTCCCCGGTAATGCCCGGACGGATCGTTGCGCAGGATTTTCTCCGTCGCGCTCTGCGATTCGACGAAGTCCTTCCAGTCGAGGCGCGCGATCGTTCTGAGACTGGTGATGCAGTTGGCCACTGTGACCTGCGTGGCTGCGACACGCCGGTTGGAGCGCGTGACTGCTTCTTCGGCGCTGGGACCATCTTCTGCAATCCACTGCTCCAGCCAGATCAGCGGAGTGAAGTTGGCCTGGTATCCGCGCACCTGGTGCAGGAAGCGGGCGACGAACGCGGGGGAGAGCGGCGGGTGGGTCTCGATGAAAAGCGACAGCATTGCGCCCAGCGCTTCCGGTGATTCCGCGTTTGCCTCGGCTAGCCTCCGTGCCCATTCGTCAGCTGCTTCGACTTCGTCCAGTCGCGCGGTCACACGCAGCGACATGCGCCTGATGTTCTCTATCAGCCCGAGACGGAGCATCGTGGGCACAGCCCAGAGCTCTCCCATGTTGAGGAGTGCGACCTTCTGGTATTCGCTCACGAAAAGCGTGACGTTCTCGAGCGAGAGATGCCCTTCCGTGTGGCCGATGAGCTCGATGGCCACGTCGTACACGCGTGGATAGTCCGCCAGCTTGCCGGTCGCGAGCTTGGGGAGCTCCTGGTAGTAGCCGCTGGGGAGACTGGTCCGAATCTCCCGAATGTGCTCCTGAATGACGTACGCATTGTCGAGCAGCCAGTCGCCTGCTGGACTTATGTCGACTCCTCGCTCGGCTGCGGCGTTCAGCCGGTTGCGCACCTCTGCGAGCACTTCACGTGTATCGTCCAGTCTCGCGAGCAGGGGGCCCGGGCCACGCACCTTTTTCTGCGATGGAAGCAGCTTGTGCTTCCGCGCAATGTTGCGCGCATGCTTCGCGAGCCGGTCGTGACCGAGCACCTGGCCACGAATGGGGGCGACAAGCTTTCTGTCGCTCGCCTTGTCGTTTCGTCTCAAAAAGGCCTTCAGCCTTGCCTGAGACGCCCGAAAAGATCCAGTTGCCAAATGAGTTATCTGGGGCTCGAGGGTCTTCGCCGCCTATCCGTCGGTCCTGTTGCCGACGCTGCGTATGGCGAAGGTGCCCGTCGCCTGGGCGTACAGTTTTCCATCACGATCGGTGAGCTTCCCTTCCGCCACGGCTGACCCCTTTCCCAGGTGAATCACTTCTCCGACGCAGCTGAGCTTTCCCGTCGCAATCGTGATGGGTCTCAGGTAGTTGATCTGAAGCTGCATTGTGGGTGCCGCCATTGCCGGTGGAAGGAGGCTCTGCACCGCGCATCCAAGGGCGGTGTCGAACAGCGCCGGCGCGAGCCCGCCATGTACGACACCCAGCGGGTTGTAGTGAAACTCTGCGGGCTCGACTCCGACCGTCACGCGCCCTTTGTCGATTTCCTGCAGCTGAAAGCCGAGGAGAAGCGCCAGGGGAGGCGGCGGCACTGAGCCGTTTGCCATCGCGCGCAGCCACTCGAGACCGCTGAGTGAGATCGCGGCCTCTCTTCCAGAAGCCGGATCCTGCCAGCTGACTGTTCGAGTACGGTCCATGAGTCACGTAAGGTCACCGTGATTCCGCCTTGGGCGCTAGCCCTCGCACGCCGCGATGTAAACGATTACATTTTGGACGCACCACAAAGCAGGGTAGCGAAGCCCGGTCTTTCAAGAGGGCCATGGTCACGATCAAAGACGTCGCTCGAGAAGCATCGGTATCCGTAGCAACAGTTTCCCGCGTATTGAACGGCGCCGGTGTCGTCCGTCCAGAAACCGCACGCCGCATCAGAGACGTAGCAAGCGCCATGCGCTACACCCCCCACAGCGGCGCGCGCAGCCTCATCACCAGCAAGACCCACACACTCGGCGTCCTCCTCCCCGACCTTTATGGAGAGTTCTTCTCCGAAGTGATCCGAGGGATCGACCTCGCTGCGCGCCGAAGCGGCTTCCACATCCTCGTCTCGAGCTCCTACGAAGGCAGGAGCGAGATCGAGGAAGCGATGCGCGCCATGCGGGGACGCGTCGACGGAGTGCTGCTGATGTCCCCCGACATCGATGCCGACTCTCTCCTCAACGTCCCGGCCAATCTCCCCGTCGTGCTCCTGTGTTCCGCCTCGAGGGGAAGCAGAGCCGACTCCGTCACCATCCAGAATTTTCGGGGCGCCCGGGAAATGGTCGCCCACTTGCTCGGATTGGGCCACCGCCGGGTCGCGATCATCAAGGGCGCTGCCGGAAACTATGACGCCGCTGAGAGATTGCGGGGATACAGATCCGCGCTGCGTGATGCTGGTGTCGAGCCGGAACGATCCCTCGAGCGTGAAGGACAGTTCACCGAAGCGGGCGGTTACGCTGCCGCGCTCGAGCTCCTCGCCGTCAACCCTCGCCCCACGGCGATTTTCGCAGCCAATGACTCGATGGCGATCGGGGTACTCAGCGCGCTGCGCGAGTCGGGCGTGCGCGTTCCCGAAGAGATGGCGGTGGCGGGGTTCGACGACATCCCTCTCGCACGCTACATGGATCCGCCGCTGTCATCGGTGAAGGTTCCGATTTCGGATCTCGGAGCACGCGCTGTCGGGATGCTGCTCCGCGGAATCGCGAGCAAGAACGGCGACATACAGCAGCGTGAGCGTGTGTCCACCGAGCTCGTCCTCCGCCGTTCCTCCGGTGCTCCATCAGCGGAGCGTCCACCTCCCTGACGGCCATCGACCCCGGAGTTTTCTGCAGCGCTCGCGTGCGCTTGCGGATGCAGATGAGTAGTCGCAGTACCACAACAACAGGAGACACGTAGAATGATCAAGAACAGATTAGACCTGCAGCGATCCTTTCCAGCGGCTGCGCTGATGGTGATGACGCTCGTATGCGTCACTTCAGGCAGCCTGTCCGCCCAGACAACCACGGGCAGCATACGCGGCGCTGTTCACGCTACTGACGGGCGACCAGTGACCGATGCGACAATCATCGCGCGAAGCTTGAGTGCGGGATCGCTTCGAAACGCAGGCACCAACAGCGATGGCTACTACAACCTTGCCGGCCTCCGACCTGATCGGTACGCAGTGACTGTGCGGCGTATCGGCTTCACTGCCAGAGAGGATACGGTCACCGTCCTGATTGGCCAGACGCTTACCCGGGATTACCGTCTCTCGGCTGCGACTGCAACACTGGACGCAGTAGTTGTAACCGCAAACCAGGGAGGGGCCGTAGAAACCCGCACCTCAGAGATCGCCACCAATGTCACACAGCAACAGATCAACGACCTGCCTACAACAGACAGGAACTTCATGGCGCTTGCGGTCCTCGCGCCAGGAACAAGCTTGCAGGGTGACCGGCTGGATGGTCAACGGAAGACATTCACCGCCGGCGCGCAGGGACCGGAGCAGGTCAACATCTTCATTGACGGCGCCACTTACAAGAACGACATCCTAAAGGGCGGAATCGCTGGACAGGACGCAAGCCGCGGTAACCCATTCCCGCGTAATGCGGTTCAGGAATTCCGCATTCTCACCCAGAACTACAAAGCCGAGTATCAAAAGGCGTCGAGTGCCATCATCACAGCCACGACCAAATCAGGCGGAAACACCTGGGCGGGTGATGTTTTCTTCAACGCGCTGACCAAGAAATGGGTTGCTCTGGACACCTTTCAGTTACGCGACAAGGCCGCCAACCCATCAGGCTTCACTCGACCCGATTACAAGCGATACCAGATGGGTGTGAGCGGCGGTGGTCCCCTCACTGATCGTCTTCGCGTTTATGCAGCGTACGAAGGAACGCGACAAGACCGGACAAATCGTGTATCCATCACCCCTCCTTCGGGCTCCCCTGCTCTTGATACGATCAATTTTGCATCGAGGAACGGAGTGTTCGGCTCGCCATTCAGGTCAACCCTGGTTTTCGGAAAACTGACTTTCGATCATTCCCCGAACTCGACCTTCGATCTCAGCTTCAACAGCCGACACGAGAACGACATCAGAAACTTTGGCGGTAACACGGCATTCGAGGCTGCTACCCGGTTCAAGAACGACGTCAACACCGCAATCCTCAAGCACGTTCTGACACGCGGATCATGGTTGAACGAGGCACTCGCAAGTTATCAGCGATATCACTACAACCCGACACCCGAGTCACCGAATTTCATCGTGAACCGGTTTTACGGGTTCGGATGTTGTGCTGAGATCGGCTCGAATATCTCCTCACAGGACTTCGCTCAGAATCGCGCCTCGATTCGCAATGACCTGACCTACTCCGGTCTTCAATGGGCTGGCCAGCACGTGATCAAGGGCGGCGCCAACGTAGATCGTCTCAAGTACGATGTCGTGAAGAGAAACAGTGAGATCCCGCGCTTCGTCTACGAGCCCTGGTACTTCAACTTCGCGTTCCCCGAAAAAGTCGTCTTCCAAACGGGCGACCCGAATTTCAAGGACAACAACAATCAGGTCGGGGCTTACATCCAGGACGACTGGACGCCTATGCGACGATTGACAGTAAATCTCGGCGTACGATGGGATTACGAATCGAACATGCTGAACCGCGATTACGTCACGCCACGCAATGTCGTGGACTCTGTAAGCAAGTATGCCAGTCGCCTCTTCCTGCCGCTCGACGCTGATCGGTACTTCACCGATGGTTCGCAAAGAAAGCCGTTCCTGGGCGCATTTCAGCCGCGTCTAGGTGCGTCGTACTCACTGGACGAACAGGAAAGAACGACAGTCTTCGGCGGCTGGGGGCTTTATTACGATCGCTCGTTGTTTGACCTGACAACCGAAGAACGCTTCGCGCTGCAGCACCCGAGCTATGAGATCCACTTCTCCGACCCGAACGGACCTGCCGAACCAGGCAAGATCAAATTCGATCCTATATATCTGAGTCAAGGCAAGACAGCGCTGGACGCGCTGATCGCAAGCCGAGCGGCGAACACCGCCGAAGTGAAGCTCCTGCCCAATGACCTTCGTCCTCCAATGTCCCAGCAGTTTACGGCTGGAGTACGGCAGCTGTTTGGGTCGTTCGCTGCTGAGCTTGCCTACACCGGCGTTCGGAGCAAGCACACACCGACCTTTTACTGGGCAAACCAGAATTTCGTTTGCCCTCAACGATCCTTCAGTGTGCCAAACTGCTTCCAGTCTCGGCAGATCCCTGGTTTCGGGACCATCCTGTTCCTGGATGACAAGGGAAAGACATGGTACGATGCGCTCGCTGTCAAACTTGACCGCACTTACCGGAAGACGGACAACTTCGGATGGGGGGCCGGTCTTGCTTATACGCTCGCGAAGCGTCAAACCGAAGGCTTCAACGATGATTTTAGTCAGTTCAATTCGGTTGACTTCTCGAAGCAGGTCCGCAATGACGAGCGGCACCGTGTTGTTTCCAACTTCATCGTTGATGTGCCCTACCTCTACGGCACCCAGTTCAGCGGGCTGATCACTCTCGGAAGCGGAGTACGGTACGACCTCGGTGGACGGTTCGATCAGAACTTCGTCGCCGGAGGCGGAAAGGCTGCCGGTTATCGGATGGTTGACCTGCGCCTTCGAAAAGACTTCTTCCGTCTGAATGACAGGAGGATTGGCATCACCGCCGATCTGTTCAACGCCTTCAACCATCAGAACCTCGGCTGCTACAACAATACGCCTAACACTACCGACCCCAATTTTGGCAAGGCCGGCTGCGTAATCAGCGACCCACGTCGAGTTCAAATCGGAACGGAAGCCAGCTTCTAGACAATTGAGCCGCCGTGCATGAAGCCCCCCGATGGGGCTTCGTGCGCGGCGGTACTGCCCGGTGGCCTTCGATGATGTCGACACTGACTGGTCGGACGGTGCGAGCAGGTTTTCCGCTTTTCCTCCTGATCTCTGCCTGCGCCACGGGACGGACTGCGCCGGAAACCGAAGCCAGACCGTCTCCCGTCACGACTGCGATTACCCCTCGCCAGACTGCCTTTCTCGACACACTTGAGCAGCGGACTTTTGCCTGGTTCTGGGAAAAAACCAATTCACGGAACGGACTCACTCCCGACCGCTGGCCAACCAGAAGCTTTTCGAGTGTTGCCGCGATCGGGTTCGCGCTGACCGCGTATCCGATTGGCATCGAGCGAGGGTACGTCGCTCGCAACGCGGCAGCCGATCGTGTGCTCACGACGCTGCGCTTCATGTACCAGGCACCACAGAGTGCGCAAGCGACCGCCGTCACCGGATACAAGGGATTCTTCTACCACTTCCTCGACATGGAGACCGGATACCGGTTCGAGCAGGTGGAGCTCTCCACGATCGATACCTCGCTTCTCCTCGCAGGCGTCCTTTTCTGCCAGTCGTATTTCACGCAGCAGAATCCGACAGAATCCTCGATTCGTGCGTACGCCGATTCTCTCTACTTCCGCGTTGACTGGCAGTGGGTGCGTCCGAGAGCGCCACTCGTGAGCATGGGCTGGAAGCCGGAGAATGGATATATCGAAGCCGACTGGCATGGGCTCAACGAGGCGCTAATCCTCAACATCCTCGCTCTGGGCTCTCCCACCCATCCAGTGGATGTCGCGTCCTGGGATGCATACAGAAGCACTTATCGCTGGGCTGACTTCTACGGACAGCAGCAGCTCAACTTCGCGCCGCTCTTCGGTCATCAGTACTCGCATATCTGGATCGACTTTCGTGGGATCCGGGATTCGTACATGCGCCAGAAAGGAATCGATTACTTCGAGAACTCGCGCCGAGCGACTTACTCTCAGCGTGCGTACGCAATGGCGAATCCCGGAAACTGGAAGGACTACGGCGCGGACATCTGGGGACTTACAGCGGTGGACGGACCGCTGGACACCCTGCTCATCCTGCAAGGTGCTCCCCGAAGATTCTGGACGTATTCAGCGCGCGGTGCGGCCGCCGGAGAAATACGTGACGACGGAACACTCGGCCCGACTGCTGCCGGAGGATCCATCGCGTTCGCACCCGAGATCGCCGTGCCTGCCCTCGTCGCCATGCGCGAGAAGTACGGCGACAATCTCTTTTCGACATACGGCTTCATCGATTCGTTCAATCCGACGTTCGACACCGACATCAGGCCCCAGCACGGGAAGATCGTCCGCGGTGCCGGCTGGTTCGATACCGATTATCTGGGAATCGATCAGGGGCCGATCATCGCGATGATCGAGAACTATCGCTCCGGCCTCGTCTGGCGCGTGATGCGCACGAACCCGCACATCATCCGCGGATTGAAGCGAGCCGGGTTCACCGGCGGATGGCTTGATCAGTAGACGGATACTCGCCCTTGCCGGCCTTGTCATCGTCGCGGCTTGCTCGCCGGCATCCACCGATCAGCGGGCGACGCTTCGACTCTGGGCAATGGGCCGCGAAGGCGAAGTCGTGTCACAGCTCGTTCCGGAATTCGAGCGTCAGCACCCCGGAATACGAGTGCAGGTTCAGCAGATCCCATGGACGGCGGCACACGAGAAGCTCCTCACGGCCTTCGTCGGAGATGCAACTCCCGACATCGCGATGCTCGGCAACACATGGGTACCGGAGTTCGTGGCACTCAACGCACTCGAGCCGCTCGATGCGCTGGTGGCAGCCTCGCGCGACGTCACACGCAGTGACTACTTCCCGGGCATCTGGAATACCAACGTAGTCGACAGCGTCACCTATGGTATTCCCTGGTACGTCGACACCCGCGTGCTCTTTTACCGCACCGACCTGCTGGCGAATGCGGGCTATGACCGCATGCCGTCGACGTGGGCAGAGTGGGAGAAAGCGATGCGGCGCATCAAGTCACGAATGGGACCCCAGCAGTATCCCCTGCTGATACCGATCACTGAATGGGCTCCGACGGTGATTCTGGGACTTCAGGCAGGGTCACCCCTGTTGCGCGACAATGGACGCTTCGGCGCTTTCTCCCAACCTCCATTCCTCAAGGCATTCAATTTCTATGTCGGCCTTTTTCGCGACAGCCTCGCTCCCGCCTTGAGCAGCACCGAGATCTCGAATCTCTATCAGGAGTTCGAGCGCGGAAACATCGCGATGTACATCAGTGGTCCCTGGCAGATTGGCGAGTTCAGCAACCGCCTGCCGAAGAGCATGCAGGACAAATGGATGACTGCTCCGCTTCCGGGAGTCGAAGGCCCCGGCGTTTCACTGGCCGGGGGTGCGAGCCTCTCTCTCTTCCGGAAAAGTTTGCACAAGCGCGACGCCTGGGCATTGATGGAGTACCTCTCCCGTCCTGACATACAGATCAAGTTCAGTCGCCTGACGGGCGACCTGCCTCCGCGGCGGACGGCGTGGCTCGATTCCTCGCTCGCGGGAAACCGCTACGCAAGGGCTTTCCGTGAACAGCTCGACCGCGTCATGCCGACACCGCAGGTCCCGGAATGGGAACAGATCGCCACGAAGGTTTTCGAGCACGGAGAACGGGCCGTCCGCGGCAAGCAGACTCCAAAAGAGGCGATGGTGGCGCTCGATCACGATGTCGACAACCTGCTCGAGAAGCGCCGATTCCTGCTGTCCCGGCGCGCGGTCGCTCAAAGATGAGAGCGTCACGCCTTCGAATTCCGGCAGAGGCGAACACCGCCGCATGGTTTTTCCTGGCGCCTGCTCTCGCCCTGATAGGAGTGTTCTTCTTTCTGCCCGTGGCGGCGTCGCTCCTCCTCAGCCTCACTGATTTCGATCTCTATGGGATAGCAGATCCAGGAAATACGCGGTTCGTCGGGCTCGAGAACTACTGGCGTCTTCTGCAATCCCACGACTTCTGGAACGCTCTCAAAAACACTTTCTATTTCGCGTTTGTCGGCGGGCCGCTCACCATCGCTGTCTCGCTTGGAGCAGCTCTCTTGCTGAGCTCGAAGCTCGTGCGCTTCAAGGGCTTGTTCCGCACGATCTACTTCACGCCATTCGTAACGACCCTCGTCGCTGTCGCGATAGTGTGGCGCTATCTCTATCACACCCGCTACGGACTCTTCAATTACGTCCTCGGCATCGTCGGCATCGGCCCGATCGACTGGCTCGGCGATCCGCACTGGGCGATGCCGTCGATAATCCTGATGGCGGTGTGGAAGAGCTTCGGCTACAACATGCTGATCTTCATCGCCGGCCTGCAGGCGATTCCCGAAGAGCTTTACGACGCGGCCGAGATCGACGGCGCCGGAGCTGTCCGCAAGTTCTTCAGCATCACCCTCCCCATGCTCGCGCCGACTCTCGTCTTCGTCGGCGTCATCACGATGATCGGCTACTTCCAGCTCTTCGCCGAGCCGTACGTGATGACGCAGGGAGGTCCTCTGCGCAGCACGACGAGCGTGGTGCTCCTCATGTACGAGGAAGGCTTCCGCTGGTGGAGGATGGGCTTCGCTGCATCGATCGCGTTTGTGCTGTTCATCGTGATTCTTCTCGCGACGCTGGTGCAGTTCCGCCTGCAGCGGGACCGGACATGACGGCCGCGTCTTTACACGAGTCGCTTCCCTCACTCGCCAGGCGCGAGCGCACACAGCGCGTGGCCGTCTACGCCCTGTTGGTGATCGGAGCGTTGCTCGCTCTGCTTCCCATGATCTGGATGGTGTCCGCCTCGCTCATGCCTTCCGGAGAGGCGAGCACTTTTCCCCCCCATTTCTTCCCGACTACGATTACGTTCGGCCACTATCTCGACCTGTTCACCCGGTTGAGCCTGGGCAGATACCTCTTCAACAGCGCGCTCATTGCGATCGTCGTGACGACGACGTCTCTCGCCATCAATTCGCTGGCGGGTTACGCGTTCGCAAAGCTTCGCTTTCGCGGTCGCGACAGGTTGTTCCGCGTCCTGTCCGCGGGACTCGTGCTCCCGGTTCAGGTCTCGATGCTGCCGCTTTTTCTACTCCTCAAGAACCTCGGGCTGATCAACACGTACTGGGGCGTGATCATTCCGGGAATGGCGAGCATCTTCGGCATCTTTCTCGTGCGACAGTACGCTCTTTCCATTCCTGACGAGATGCTCGACGCCGCGCGCGTCGACGGAGCGTCCGAGCTCAGGATTTTCTGGTCGATCGTCGTCCCCGGCATCGTACCAATCCTGGCGACTCTCTCCATCTGGACCTTCCTCGCCACGTGGAACGACTTCATGTGGCCCCTCATCGTCCTGAGCGACGAGTCTCACTACACACTGCCGGTCGCGCTGGCGAATCTCGCGGGCGAGCACGTTCAGGACACAGAGCTCATGATGGCGGGATCCGTCATCACGGTCATTCCGGTGCTGCTCGTTTTCCTCTTTCTCCAGCGCTACTACATACAGGGCGTGATGGCGGGGAGCGTGAAGGGATGATGATCATCGAGTCGGCCCGATGAGATCATTCGTCGATAGCCGCACCGTTCGACCGGATGATTCTGGAGTAGAACCGGCCGCTATCCTTGATGGTACGCTCCTGAGTGTCGTAGTCGACGTGCACGATTCCAAACCGCTTCGTGTATCCGTGACTCCATTCGTAGTTGTCCAGCAGGGACCACGTGAAATACCCGCGAAGCTGAACCCCCTGCTGCATCGCGTCGCGAGCCGCCTGAAGATGACTCCTCAAATACTCGACGCGGAGAGGATCTTCGACTCTGCCCCTGATCGGCGTCGGAGGATCGGTAAACGCCGAGCCGTTTTCAGTGATGTAGACGGGAACGTCACCGTATCGCGCCTTGATCCAGGTGAGAAGCCGCGTGAGTCCCTCAGGGAAAACCTCCCAACCCATCTCGGTGTGCAGCTTGCCTTTCTG
Source organism: Gemmatimonadales bacterium (assembly GCA_039931395.1). GTDB lineage: Bacteria > Gemmatimonadota > Gemmatimonadetes > Gemmatimonadales > Gemmatimonadaceae > UBA4720. The sequence goes on along the minus strand of JBDTRZ010000002.1, from coordinate 40,184 downwards.
TGGCACGGCGCTGGCGTTGATTGGCGGCCGGCGTACGTCGTGGCGCGTCACCGAGCGCGAGTAATAGTTGACGCCGAGAAAATCGATCGGCTGCCGGATCAGCCGCATGTCCTCCGCCGGCCAGTCAACCCACGCATCAGTGAAAATCTCTTCCAGCTCCTCTGGGTAGGTGCCAAGAAACGCGGGATCCAGGTACTGGCGATTCGTGTATGCGTCCATTCGAACCGTAGCCGCTTCATCCTCCGCAGAGTCAGATGCGGGATACTTGGCCTCCAGGCTGACGACGAGGCCGATCTTGCTGTCGCCGGCACCTCTTGCCCGGAACGCCTGCACACCTCGCGCGTGAGCCCGCAGCAGGTTGTGCGTGACGATCGGAACTTCGTAAACGTTGCGATGGCCCGGTGCGAGGTTCCCGTTCATGTAGCCGCCGTCGGTTATCACGAACGGCTCGTTTATCGTGGCCCACATCGGAACCCGGTCAGCCAGCTTGTCAAACACCGCACTCGCATAGTCGCCAAACCATTCCGCTATGTCTCTGTTGAGCCAGCCTCCCTTGTCGTCGAGCGCCGCGGGAAGATCCCAGTGGTACAGCGTCACGTTTGGAATGATTTCGTTCTCGAGCAGTCGGTCGATCAGTCTCGAGTAGAAGTCAAGACCGCGAGAGTTGACCTTTCCTCTGCCTTCCGGAAAGACACGGCCCCACGCAACGCTGAGCCTGTAGGCTTTCAGTCCGAGCTCCCGCATCAGCTCGACATCGGACTCGTACCGGTTGTAGTGGTCGCAGGCCACATCTCCCGTGTCGCCGTTTGTCGTCAATCCGGGAGTGTGGGAGAAACGGTGCCAGATGCTCGGGCCGGCGCCATCGGCAAGCGGAGATCCTTCTATCTGGTACGCCGCCGTTGCGGCTCCCCAGAGGAAGTCCGCCGGAAATTCGAAGTGCTCACTCATAACGCAGCCGAGGGGCGATGGCGAGCGTAACGCTTGAAGGCATCCGGAAAATTTATCATGGCACCTCCGAGCATGTTGCCGTGCATGGAGTCGACCTCCATGTCTCCGATGGTGAATTCGTCGTACTTGTCGGTCCTTCGGGTTGTGGAAAGAGCACCACGCTTCGAATGATCGCGGGCCTGGAGTCCATCAGTGCCGGGAGTTTGTCGATTGACGGGCGGATCGTGAACGATGTGCCGCCCAAGGACCGCGACATCGCGATGGTCTTTCAAAGCTACGCGCTATACCCGCATATGACTGTGCGCGACAATCTGGCCTTTGCGTTGAAGCTGCGCGGCAGTCCAAAGTCCGAGATCGAGCGCCGTGTGAACCAGGCCGCTGAGATACTGGGAATCACCGAGTATCTCGGTCGTACGCCGAAGCAGCTTTCGGGAGGACAGCGCCAGCGCGTCGCGCTAGGGCGCGCAATCGTCCGCGAGCCCAAGGTCTTTCTGTTCGACGAGCCCCTTTCCAACCTCGATGCGCAGCTCCGTGTGCAGATGCGACGTGAGATCGCTCGACTGCACAGGGAGCTCGACGCGACGATGATCTACGTCACGCATGACCAGGTCGAAGCGATGACCCTTGGCGACCGCATCGTCGTCATGAACAAGGGTCACGTCCAGCAGATCGACACCCCGATGAATCTCTATGACCATCCGCGCAACCGCTTCGTTGCCGGTTTCATCGGAAGTCCGGGAATGAATTTCATCGACGGTGCTCTCGTGCGGTCGGAGACGATTCGGTTCGTCGCCGACATGAATGCGTTCACGCTCGATCTTCCCCAGAGCCTGATCAACAGAATGGAAGGTCTCGAGGGACAGGCTGTCACTCTTGGAATTCGCCCCGAGGACGTTTCGGTGGCTCCTGAGTCCGGCCCTGCCCTTTTCGCGGGTGAGTCCACCATCGTGCACCCGCCTGTCACCGCCCCGGCGCGTCTGGATCTGGTCGAGGCGTTGGGCAATGAAGCCTTTGTCTATGCCACGGTTGGCCAGTACAGTATCACTGCTCGCGTTGCTCCACAGCCTCTCCCCGAGCCGGGTGACCCGATAACGCTCGCGTTCGACCTGGCGAAATCTCACTTCTTCGACCGTGCAAGTGGCAATAGAATCGGCAAGGGTTGAAAGCGGGTATGGAAAGAAAAACCCCCGCCATATCGACGGGGGCTTTTTGTTGCGAGATGATTGCTTAGTTGCCCGAGCTCTTCTTGACCTGCTCCCGGTATTCGGGGCTGGCGTAAATCGCTATCTCCACGCGGCGGTTCTGCTGCATTCCCGCCTCGGTGTCGTTCGTGGCCACCGGCTCGGCTTCCCCTCGTCCCGACGTCGTCATGCGACTTGCCGGAACACCCTGCGACTGCAGGTATGCCGAAGCAGCGTTCGCTCTGCGCTGTGAGAGGCTCATGTTGTAGGCGTCGTCGCCCTTGCTGTCGGTGTGTCCGACAATGAGCAGATTCGAGTTTCCGAACTTGTTCAGGCTGCGCGCGAGCTCCTGAAGATTCTTCGCTGCTTCGGAACGAATCCGGTCAGAATCGAAGTCGAACAGCAAACCGGAATCGAAGGTCACCTGTATCCCCTCGCCGACCCGCTCCACTTTAGCGCCGGCAATCGACTGGTCCAGCTCCTTGGCCTGCTGGTCCATCTGGTGGCCGATTATCGCCCCAGCTGCTCCGCCAACGACTGCACCGATGATCGCGCCGCGTGCTGTCGAGCCGGTGTTGTTGCCGATCACGCCGCCAATTGCTGCCCCGGCGCCAGCGCCGATGACTGCCCCGCGCTCCTTCTGGCTCATGCTCGCGCATGCCGAGAGCCCGATCGCACCGAGGGCCAGTAAGGCGCTCAAGCCCCTTCGTGTAAAGGAATGAGTCATTTCTCCGCCTCTTCCGTTCTCTTGTCCTGTTCCGCGACGAACTCGTCTTCCGTCACTGACTCGGCCTTTTTCTCTATCTCCGAGCCGCGGAACTCCTGCTTCTCCTGCTCGTATATTCTCTCGTCCTCAGGACGGAATTTCTTGTCCGTGACCGTAGCGTCGCGAACTATGTGAAAGTGTGTGGCTTTTGGCATCTGCGTCTCCTTGAGTTTACAGCACCTCAAGGGAGTACAGGAATCGTGCCTCGGGGACCTGATTCCCTACTTGCGTATCTTCTCGACTGCCTTATCGAGCTTCTCCTGCATCCGCAGGTATTCTTCGTTTATCGCCTTGGCCGCTTCCGGAATCTCGGATTTCGCTTTCTCGATGGCATCGGAGAGCTTCGACATGGCTGTCTTCAGCTCTTTCTCGATGCTCTCCCATTTGTCCTGCAGCTCGTCACTCATTTTGCCCTCCGGCATCCCTGGAGAAATATGGGCGCCGGTCAGCCTGAGCGTCGGCCCGGATCCGTTTTCCAGACCCGGTATGAGTAGACGAAGAGAAAGACCACGAGTGCGGTCGCCGAGACTGCCAGCACCCACACGGATGCTGTGGGTGCGATGATGCTCGTCAAAACCGTCAACGCTCCCACGGCCGCGAAGAGTGGGCCGCCTGCCTTGTGCGTTCGCTCCCACGACAGTTCACTGCTCAGGGTCCACGGAGTGCGGATTCCCACGAACCAGTTGGGATGCACCCGCGGCAGCATCAGGCCGATGGCCACGAAGAACAGTCCCACCCCGGTCATGACGACACGTTGTGTCGGGATCCGCGTCCCTGTAGCCGCCATCAGCAGCATGATGTGGAGTCCGAGCATGAAGGCCAGCGTCAGTATGATGAGCGCTTCGTACATGCCTGCGAATTTCACATAGTTCGCGCGGTGTGGATCGATGTGCGGAAGCAGCCGCATTAAGGGCCAGATGACCGCCATGATGAGCGGAATCATCCACGCTCCCCAGAATCGGCTTGACCAACCGTTCGGCTGGCCAGTCATGTCCCAATGCGTAGCCACTCTTTCCGGAAGCGTCGGATAGAGCGCGGCTGATGCTGCAACTGCGATGATAACCAACAGCGCCGGAATCCATTTTCGCATCAGGTCTCCTCGCGATTCTTCTTCATCGATAGCACGGCCAGCAGTATTGCGCCACAGGTAATGGCCGAGTCGGCGACGTTGAAGGTGTAGAACCTCGAGCTTCCTATTCCGATGTCGATGAAATCGACCACTCCCTTCGATGTCATCAGCCGGTCGGTGAGGTTCCCGAGCGCGCCGGCCGCAATCAGTGCGAGCGCGAAAGCGGGGCCTTTCGCTCTGGCCGGGCTCTTGTGATAGATCGTTCCCAGCACAGCGAGAATCACCGCCGCAGTCAGCGTGAATCCGATCCTCGAGTACCCGCCGAGGGAGAGGCCCATCGCCGCGCCGCTGTTGTACGCGAGCGTGAGTCTCACGAAGTCGCCGAGTACGGGGTGAGGCACATGCTCCGGAAAGAGGTGTGACTCGGCGATCCGCTTGGTGACGAAATCGATGCAATAGATTGCCACCAGCGTAGGCCAGAAGGCCGCTGCCTTGGGCTGCCAGCGCGGGGATATGTCGGACAGGGAGGTGGGGGAGTTAGAAAATTATCTAATCGCCCAGATTTATCCCGATCGCACGCGCCGCCTGCACGATATCATGGTCGCGCTCCACCTGCTTCTCCTGCCTGATCACTTCGGCAATCGGGACCGTCACCAGGTGCGGCGACTGGAGCGCCACCATCTGCCCCCATGCCCCCGCCTCGATCGCTGTGATCGCCGCTGACCCGAAACGCGTCGCAAGGAGCCGGTCATAGCCCGTGGGCATCCCGCCCCTTTGCAGGTGACCGAGCACCAGAGATCTGCATTCCTTGCCGGTGCCATCGTGAATCTGGCTCACCAGACGCTCGGCGACGAAGCCCGCACGGATCTCTCGTCTGGGCTTGGGATGACGCAGGTCAGCTGTCGCTTCACTCTTCGGATACGCCCCTTCCGCCGCCACCACTATCGAGAAGGTCTTACCCGCTCTATCGCGTGCCAGAATCTTCTCGCAGACCTTTTCGATGTCGTACGGAATCTCTGGTATCAGGATCACATCGGCAGAGGCCGCAACACCTGAATGAAGTGCGATGAACCCCGCGTGTCGTCCCATCACCTCCATCACGATCACCCTGTCATGACTCTCGGCCGTCGTATGCAGCTTGTCGAGCGCCTCTATCGCCGTGTTCACCGCTGTGTCGAATCCGAAAGTGGTGACCGTGCAGCTGACATCGTTGTCGATCGTCTTTGGGACTCCCACGATTCTGAGCCCGCGGTTTACGAGCTCCAGCGCGATTCCCAGTGTTCCATCACCGCCGATGGCCACGAGCGCGTCTATTTCCATCCGCTTTACGTTCTCGATCAGCTCGTCGGAGCAATCCTTCACGATGTAGCTCCCATCCTCCATTTTCACAGGGAAGCAGAGCGGATTACCGCTGTTCGTCGTGCGGAGAATGGTCCCGCCAAGGTGGGCAATGCCGCTCACCGACGCTCGGGTCAGCGGCGTCACATCGCATTCGCCAAGCAGCCCGGCGAACCCGTGACGTATGCCGAGCACTTCCCATCCGCGGTTGACCGCCGACAGGACTGCGGTTCGTATGACCGCGTTGAGTCCCGGCGCGTCGCCGCCGCCGGTCAGCAAGCCGATTCTCATTTCCCCGTCATCGTTTGGTGGAGCTGAAAAATACATCCGCCCTGCTAGATCAACCGCGATAACCAGTGAAGGATGTTGAGAGCGAATTGCTGGTTGTCGTTATCGGGCAGCTGCACGCCGAATGATCGGCCCTTGTCATCCTTCTGCGCGGTGAGCTCGGCAGCCTCACCAAGTACGACGACACGGCCACTCCCGAGCTCGAGCGTGATCCCTTGTGATCTGCCAGCTGCCGAGGTGGGCTCCACTGCCAGCGGTGGAGGCCCATAGTCGATCGAGCTGTCGCCCAGAATGAGAAGCTCGCTTCCGGCAGCAGCGCTCAATGACTGGCCTGTGAAAGTCACTACCCGTTGAACCTGTTCGCAATGTGAACGCCCTTCTGTTATGGGAGGCCTGCCCAGAAGTCCGTTCTCGCGCGAGTACACGAGCTGGCTCCGATCCCATGGTCTCACCGGGTCGACATTCGCGGCTTCCGTAAACCCGCGATACAGGGCAGAGCGGCCACGTCCAGCACCAATTGTCGAGAGTGATGCGCGTTCACACCAGCGTAGTCTTGAGGTGGTCCGACAAGCGGAGGCTCAGCGCTACAAGCGTCAGTGTCGGGTTCGCCGATCCGGCGGTCGGGTAGACGGCGGCCCCGGCAACATACAGGTTGCCCAACCCGTGCACGCGGCAGTTGGCGTCTACGACACCTTGCTTGGGGTCCGCGTGCATGCGCGTCGTCCCCATGTGATGCCACCCGCCGCTCAGGAACGGTGGCCAGGTACGGTCGTCGCTGAGCAGCCAGTCCCTGATTTGCACCCGGCCCGTTCCGCTCCGCCCGAGCTCCTGCCCCAGCAGCTGGTAGAAGGTGCGGATGGAGCGCTTGTCCAGTTCCGTGAGCTGCCAATCGAGCTTCGCACGCGGCATCCCCAACACGTCCTTCTCCGTGCTCAGCGTCACGCGCGAGTCCGGGTTCGGCGCCTGCTCCTGCCGTGTCGCCAGGTGAAAAAAGCGCGGCGGTGCAGAGGCTGCCGAATCCACGCTCGGACGGCCCAACGCGAAGGGAGGCGGGCCCTTCCTCCCGCCCTTGTCCCACGCTCTCATCGCTACCAGTATCTGGGGCGTGAAGCGCTGGAAGGTGCTCTTTACATCCTCGGCGAGGGCGCCTGGAGTGAGTGACGCCGTACCATTCAGAATCCCGTGCTCCCGCTGTACCTGAGGACCCAATGCGAGTTCGCCACGCGCCTTCGTCAGCCCGAACTGCAAAGCATAAATCTTCATCTTCGCCGACCGCGGCTTCGCCAGCACAAGCTCGCCGCCAGGCATCTCGAGGTGCTCCATGAAATATCGACCCACCAAGTCGTGTGCGTTGCCTAGTCCGGCTGTTGCCTGCCGGTTGGATGCCAGCAGCAGGCGCGCATTCTGAATCGTGCTGCAGGCCAGCACGTAGTACCGCGCGCGCGCGTGGTACTCCTTCCCGTCGAGGGTTCGCACTCGAAGTCCCCGCACTGCCGTCAGTTCGTCGTTCGCCTCCACCTCACAGACGTTGGCGTGCGTGTACAGATGCACGTTGCTGGCGTTGACGATGACGTTCTGGTATTTGGTCCCGAATCGAGTCGGCGGGCTGAACTGCCACATCTTGGTCCAAACCACCTTAGGGTCCACGGCTAGTGGAGCGAGCGCGGGGCCATGCTTCACCCAATATTCCGCGTCGTACTCGTATGGACCGAGATCGAGCACGCGCTGCGCGCGTGTGTAGAACGGATCCATATCCTCGCGTCGGATCGGCCACCCGCTGTGCGGTACCCACGGGCGCTTCTCGAAATCGATTGCATCATACGTCGAGCAAAAGCCGGCCCAGTGGCCGGTGGTGCCGCCGAAGTAGTGCAGTGCCGCCGCTTGCAGCGGGTAGTACGGTTGCCCGACGATGTCGCCGCGGTAGAGATCCTGCATCTCCGGCTCGAGGTCGAACCCTCCCCCCTCTAGCAGAAGCACCTTGAGCGGTGAATTCACCCACTCAAGGGCCACGCTGAGACCGGCCGCACCGGCACCCACGATGCACAGATCCCCCTCGAGCACGGCGCCGCTTTCCAGTGTTCTCGCGTCGGTATGCATGTCGGCGTTCCGAGCGCGCTAGACGGGGCCGAGCGAGAACAGCGCGCACTGCCGTGCCTCGGTCGCCGAGAGCACCCACCCCTCGACGAGCACTGTTCGGCCGGCCGCGAAGTCGTCCCGGACCTGCTGCTCCATCGATCGACGCGAGGTCCACGGGAACCGTAGCCCCCGACGCCCTCCGTCGGCAATGGCGGCGCGCAGCGTGGCCGCAGTGTTCTCCTTCGGCACAGCTGCTCGATAGCGCATCCCTAGCTCGCGCACGTGTTCGGCGCCCAACATGCCGAGCAACTCAGGCCGCGCCAGCGCACGTGCATCCTCGCCGCCGTCGCCAGCGCACGCGGAGCTCGTCAGGCTCACGACTATTCCGGCAGTCGTCAGCTGCAGAAACCGCCGTCTGTCCAGTGTCATGAAGCGGGGTCCGTATTTTGGTTCGCACTCGGTGCACGAACCGGCTTTGGCGAAACATGCCGGGCGGTGCAGCCTGTGCGCGAAAATGCGCGGCACGACGTGAAAGCGCAATTACCCGACCAGTGTCTCGTCAGCTCGAGAGACCAGCGCCAGAGATGACGGTTCACTGTATTTACCAAACATGGCCAGGGGCAGAATCGAACTGCCGACACGCGGATTTTCAGTCCGCTGCTCTACCAACTGAGCTACCTGGCCCCACCCGCTTCCACTGGTGCAGCGGTCAATAATTCTAATGGAGCACTCGGCCGGCCCGGTACCCCTTGCTCACGTGCGCACGGCGGTCACTACGATCTCGGGAGATTCGTCTTCCAGCGTCCCACTGCTAAAATCACCATCGATCCGCTCGACACCGAATCCCGCCCGACCGAGAAGATGAATCAGCTCATCACGTCCGTACCAGCGCATCCGGAGTGACTGCACATGCCGTTCAGACAGTGAATCCGCTGATTCGCCTGTGTAATAGATGAGCTCGACGTCGCTGATCTGATCGATCCAGTGAATCTTGCAGACGCGAAATGTCCGCCGCATCACTCTTCCGTCCGACATCCTGACGGGCGCGGTATCCTCACGCTCGGCAGTTCGGTCATGGGCCATCAGGTGAAAGTTCGGATTGAATACGTCGAACACGAAGCGTCCTCCTGAATGCAGATGCCTCCGCACTGAGTCGAGGCATGCCAGCTGGTCTTCGACCGTCTCCAGCAGTTGCATGACGCGGAACGGAGCCGTCACCAGGTTGAACCGCCCCTCGATCGCGAACTGTCTTACGTCCGCCTTGTAAAGAGCAACGAGATTGGGCACGTCCGCTGGCTCACGACTCAACGTCCGCTGACACTGGTCGAGCATCTCATCGGAGCGCTCGATGCCGGTTATCGAGATTCCGGCCCGTGCCGTTGGCAGGAGAACTCTCCCCGTGCCACATCCAAGCTCGAGAACATGATCGCTACTGGCTTGCGCCTGTTTTACATAGAGCTGGATGTCATCGCGATCTGCGTAAGCTGGAACTGCATCACAGAGCAGACCCAGACCCGGAATGTCCGAGCCCTCAGCCTCTGGCACTGATCTCGCTCGGTGTCGCCTCGATACTCAATGACTCTCGCAATGGAGACTGGATGAGCAAGCTGTTGCGCGGCGTAGCCGCGGGATATGGCGCGAGAAAGCTGACGGGCGGCTGCGGCTGCATGGGCATCATCGTCTTCATCATCCTCTGGTACATTCTCGGCCACTTCGGAATCTTCCAGTAGGAAGCATTCGTTGTCTCAACGCTTTCCGTGCTCGGCGGTGATCGCCGATTTGATCCCGCCTCGCTGATTGAAATCGCCCACGACCCGCATCCACTTCGGCTCGCAAGCGCCGGAGAGATCATCGAGGATCCGGTTCACTGCTCTCTCGTAAAAGATTCCGTCGTTGCGGAAGCTCCACAGATAAAGCTTGAGGCTCTTGAGCTCGAGACAGAGCTCGCCCGGGAGGTAGGTGATTCTGATTATCCCGAAATCCGGCGCTCCACCCTTCAGTGCAGCAAGCTCCTCTGCGTCACTCTCGATCCCGCCCAGCGGACAGAGCGACGTGAACTCGTTACAGTCCATGTGGATTTCGTAGTCGCGATCCGCATATGGGTTCGCGAATGTCTCGAGCAACTCGGGCTTCGGCATTCCGAACGATGCACGATTCCCGATGCTGATTCAATCAGCCCGGCTCGTTCCCTCGCAAACGTCTCGACACGTCCTCGAGAATCTCGAGCTCCTCGCTCGTCAGGCTCTCGATTCCGTGCTTCGAGATCTTGTCCAGCACCATGTCCAGCCGCTCTGACGCCTGCTTCGTGCCCTCATCCTCTACATGCGGGATGACCACCGGACGCGCTGGTTTTGCCGCCACGGCGTTGCTCTTCGCGACAACTTCATCGATCCCCTCGGACCTGTCGCCATGATCGCGCGTTCTCGGACGCGTGCGCGGAACTGCACGGAAGGAATCCTCAGGCTCGTCAGGCACCGGCGATACCCAGCGCCGGAAGTTGTCGAGCCCGCCGAAGGCCGAGACGCGGAGGTAGACCCAACCGAATGCGAGTCCGCCCAGGTGCGCGAACCACCCGATGCCCGAGCCTCCCTTGGTGGACGAGATTCCCATCGCCAGGTTGATGAGTGCGAGCCACACCACGAGCCATCGCGTCTTCATCGGAATCACGCCGAAGATGTAGACTTCCTCGTCCGGCCAGCGGAGAGCGTAGGCCAGCAGCACTCCCATGATCGCGGCCGAAGCGCCTACCAGCCCGGCATTGCCCTCGAACAGCATGTGCGCGATTGCACCGCCGATTCCGCACCACAGGTAGAAGTATGTGAACCCGCGAGCGCCCCAGAGCTGCTCGATGCGGGGCCCGAACATCCACAGCGACAGCATGTTGAACGCGAGATGCCACAGTCCCGCATGCACGAACATGTATGTCGCGATCGTCCACCACGTTGCCGGGAACTGTGCCGGATCGAGGCCCAGCACACCGAAGACGTTTTTGTCGCCGAATAGCGTGAGCTGCAGGAAATACACGCCGACGTTCGCCGCGATCAGCCATTGAACGGCTGGCGTCAGTCTGGGTTGCATCGGTGACTCGAACGACGTGTCGGACATGATAGCCTGCTTACTGCGGGGGATGATTTCTATAACACGGACCGTGCCGCGCAGTTCCTCACTTTTGCGCCAGCATCACGATTTCTTCACACAACTCAGGAAACGAGATTCCTGCGGCAGCTGCTCCCTGCGGTATCAGACTGAGCTCGGTCATCCCGGGCAATGTATTGGCCTCGAGACAATAGAAATCTCCTTCGCCTTCTCCATCATCGGACTGTGGCAGCCGAAAATCAATCCGCGCATAGCCCCGAAGCTTCAACGCCCGGAATGCGCCCACCGCCTGTTGCTGAATCCGTGATGTCTGTTCCGGTGACAGCTTCGCCGGAAACTCCTCGGTCGCCATTCCTGCCGTGTACTTGCATTCGTAGTCGTAGATCTCGTGCACCGGCTTGATCTCACCCACCGGCAGAGCCCGATCTCCGAGTATTCCGACTGTCAGCTCACGCCCCGGGATGAATTGCTCGATCATCACCTCGTCATCATAGCGCCATGCCTCGTCGATCGCTCTCATGAGCTGTTCAGGCTGCTTGACCACAGTGAGCCCGACTGTGGAGCCCTGCTTCGAAGGCTTCACCACTACGGGAAATCCCAGGGCATTCTCCACCTCTTCCACCGAGGCCGGCGCCATCAGCCAGCCCGCGGTCTGCACACCCGCGCTCTGGAAGAGCTTTTTCGACAGGTCCTTGTCCATCGCCAAGGCGCTCGAGAGGTGGCCGCTCCCTGTGTACTTCACGTGCGCCATGTCGAGCAGCGCCTGGAGAGTGCCGTCTTCTCCCATTCCCCCGTGCAGCCCGAGAAAGACGACATCGGCACCGGATATTTCGGGAAGGGCCTCGAGTCCCGGGAGGAACGCTCCGCCAGTCATTTGGGCAAGCGCATCCAGGGAAGGCGGCTCGATTCCAACGGCGCTCGTAGTGAGCTTCTGTTCTTCTTCCGCATTGAGCTTCCCGTTGGATGGGTCGAACGCGATCACGTCGTGACCCTTTGACCGCAGCGCGAGCACGATTCTGATTCCCGACGCGAGCGACACATTCCGCTCAGCCGACGGCCCACCCATCAATACGGTGATCTTCAACTGTGTATCCCTACCTGCTCATCATGTAATGCAGCATGTCCGAGCGCGTCACGATGCCCTCGATCGCTCCGTTTCTCCGCACAAGGACTGCCGGGCTCGACTTCGACAGCAGTTTCACGACGCTCTCTATCGGCTGGTCGCCTGCGACCATCGGAAATGGTGAATCCATCACCTCGCTTACCGTTGCGTCGAGCAGCTTTGGGTTCTCCAGGCTCTTCTGCGACAGCGACCAGTCGCTCACCGATCCAACGCAGTTGTCGCCTTCCATCACCGGCAGCTGCGAGATGTCGTGCAGGGACATCAGGCCGAGCGCCTGGCGTACGGGAGCACCGGGTGTGGTGCTCACGATTGCGGGAGTCTCACCCTCCTTGCGGTCCAGCACGTTGATCAGCGTGACACGGGTCGAATCCAGCATCTGGTTCTCCCGCATCCATTCGTCGTTGTAGAGCTTCGACAGATACCGCTCACCGGTGTCGCACAGGACGGTCACCACGAACGCATTGGGATCGTCGATCTGGCGTGCGACCCTCAGAGCAACGTGCGTGATCAGCCCTGACGATCCTCCCACGAACAACCCTTCTTCGCGCGTCAGGCGCCGCGCCATCGCGAACGAATCCTTGTCCCCCACCGTCTCGAACTCGTCGATCACGCTCATGTCGAGAGTGCCCGGAATCTTGTCCTGCCCGATTCCCTCGACTTTGTACGGCACTCCCTCGCGAATGGTCTTGCCATCGCTGCGCCAGTAGTCTGCGAGGATGGAGCCGAATGGATCGCCGGCGATGACACGAATCTGCGGATTTTTTTCCTTGAGATAGCGACCGACGCCGGTGATCGTGCCACCTGTCCCTGCGGCGGCGACAAAATGAGTGATCCTCCCCTCGGTCTGCTCCCACAGCTCCGGGCCTGTGATGTCGTAGTGCGCCTGAGGGTTGGCGTCGTTGTAGAACTGGTCGGCTAGTATCGAGTTCGGAGTTTCCTTCGCGATCCGCTTCGCCATCATCACGTAGCTGTCGGGATGGTCGGGTGGCACTGCGGTGGGAGTGATGATCACTTCCGCCCCGAAGGCCTTGAGCAGTCGCACTTTTTCCTGCGACATCTTGTCGGGCATCGTGAAGATGCACTTGTAGCCGCGAAGTGCCGCGGCAATCGCCAGCGCGGCTCCTGTATTGCCGCTCGTTCCCTCGACTATCGTCCCGCCGGGCTTGAGCCGTCCTTCCTTTTCCGCTTTCTCGATGATCGGGATTGCGATGCGGTCCTTTACTGACCCGCCCGGATTGAAGAACTCGGCTTTTGCGTAAACCGGAGTGCGGATTCCGCGTGTGACGGCGTTGAGCCTGATCAGCGGAGTCCACCCGATCGTATCCAGCACGTTGTCACACGGCCGGCGATTCCGCTCCGGGGGAGCCATCAGTGCTCCGTGCTGGCGGGCTGTGTTCCTGCCTTCTTGAGGATCGTGTCGCCGGGAAGAGGCGGCGCTTCGGGATGACGGAAGTAGACGGGAAAGAGAATCGACACTGCGACTGCCTGCCCTCGTGTCTTCGCCGGTATGAACCGGAGCTCGGTCGAGCCTTTGACTGCCGCGGAATCGAGCGGGGGGAATCCCGAGGTTTCGGCGACGTGCGTGGACTCGCTCACGATCTGTCCTTCCTTGTCTATGTAGACTCGGAGCGTCACGTTCGCCTGGACTTTCTTCGAGTAGAGCGAAGGAGGATACCTGAACGGCAGCTCCTTGTTCAGCATCACCGGAAGAACGTCCGGCCTTGGTCCGATTCCCGGGAACGACTCCTCTGCGGTCCCATCCTTCTTGCATGCGACGGCTGCGATGAGAATCGCCGCCGCGAACAGCCCGGCTTTCATGGACATGTCGTTAATCTACCCCTGCCTTGCGCGGCTAACGAGCCGCTCGAGAAGCGCCAGTGCTTCGAGTGGCGTCATTGAATCCGTGTTCAGTTTCTTGAGCTCGTCCATCACCGGATGAGTCGCCATGCCGAACAAGCCCAGTTGATCCGGCATCGCTGGTGCACCCCCTGTGCTCCCCCCACGTTGCTTCTCACCTGACCTCTGGGCTTCCTTTCCGCTCCTGCTTCCGAGGGCAGATACGATCTGCTCTCCCTCGAACAGCGCGAGCAATTTCCTCGCCCGTTCCAGCACCGCGGGTGGAAGACCGGCCAGCCGCCCGACCTCTATTCCATACGATCGGTCAGCACCTCCTGCAACGAGCCTGTGAAGGAAGAGCACCTGATCGCCGGCTTCCTTGACTTCGACGCTATAGTTGCAAGCTGCTACTAATTCGTCGGTGAGCTGAGTCAGCTCGTGATAGTGCGTCGCGAATACCGTCTTGCACTTCACCACATCGTGCAGATGCTCGCTCACCGACCATGCGATCGAAACGCCGTCGTAGGTCGAAGTCCCGCGGCCGATCTCGTCCAGCAGAACCAGGCTGTTCCGCGTTGCCGTGTGCAGGATCGCGCTCGTCTCTGACATCTCCACCATGAACGTGGACTGTCCGCGTACCAGGTTGTCGCTCGCTCCGACTCGCGTGAACAACCGGTCGACAACCCCGATCTCCGCACTAGACGCTGGAACGAAGCTCCCAATCTGCGCCATCAGCACGATCAGCCCCGTCTGTCGCAGTATCGTCGACTTCCCCGACATGTTCGGGCCGGTCAGGATCATGAGGCGTGCTGCTTCCGGCAGCTTGAGATCGTTGGGGATGAACTTCTCCCGCGCCATCATCCGCTCGACGACAGGATGCCTTCCCGCGGTGATCGTCAAGTCGAAACCATCCGTCATCACAGGACGGACGTAATTCTCACGCTCGGCCACGTCCGCGAGCGTTGAAAGAACGTCGAGCTCAGCCGCGATCTGGGACGAGCCCTGAAGACGCCTTATCTGAGCACCCGTTCGTTTCCTCAGCGACTCGAAGAGCTCTCGCTCCCGCTCCTCGATTCGCTCAGCAGCGTTGAGCACCTTCTCCTCGTGCTCCTTGAGCGCCGGAGTGACGTACCGTTCGGCCCCGGTTAGCGTTTGTCGGCGCTGATAGTCAGACGGCACCAGGTGCAAGTGGCTGTTGGTGACCTCGATGAAATACCCAAAGACGCGGTTATAGCCGACCTTGAGCGAGTGGATGCCAGTCCGTGTTCTTTCCTCCATCTGGATCCGGGCGATTGCGTCCTTTCCACCGTCGCGCAGCGAGCGCCATTCATCGAGAGCGGCATCGACACCTTCACGAATGCAGATCTCGTCACCCATCGTGACTGGCGGATGCTCGACGATCGTCGCGATGATGTCCGCACCCAGGTCGGCGCAGTCATCCCATTTCTTTATCAGCTCCGACAGCGGATCAGACTCGAGGCCGACAGCTCCGGATATTTTTTCCAGAGCGGCTTTCACCTTCGGCAGTCGCCCGATGGAGTCACCAAGTGCGCGGAGATCTCGTGGCGTTCCCCGCCCGGCTGCGGACTTGCTTGCCAGCCGTTCGATGTCGCGAACGCCATCCAGCGCTTCGCGCAGCTCTTCTCTTCCAATCGGATCGTGAGCGAAGAGAGCCACAGAATCGAGCCTGGCGTCGATCGCCTCACGCTGAGTGAGCGGGGTGAGAACCCACTGCCTGAGAAGGCGTGAGCCCATCGGCGTGAGCGTTCGGTCGAGGACCGATAGCAGTGTTCCGCCAGTGTCGCCCCCGCGAAGCGACTCGACGAGCTCCAGGTTGCGGCGGGTCATCTCATCGAGCGGCATCATTCCGCCGGGCCGTTCCATCACAGGCCGAGAGAGATGCGGCACTCCTCCCGGCTGGAGCTCATGCATGTAGCGCATCAGCGCTCCAGCCGCCGCGAGTGCCGGTGCATCCGCCTCCGCAACGCCCAGTCCTTCGACTGACGCTACGCCGAACTGCCTCGCGAGATCGGTCGACGCGAGTGCTACGTCGAATTCCCAGGGCTCTCGCTCGGTGACGAGCGCTCCCTCCTCACCTGCCTGAGACAGCTTCACCCCGGAGTTCATGTTCTTCGCAACGAGGATCTCCCGCGGGGAGAGTCGCGACAGTACTGCCTCAGTGTCGTCCGTGGCCGCCACAATGAGGCGAAATTCGCCCGTCGACAGATCAGCTGCTGCAATTCCGACTCGCTCTCCGTCGGGATGCAGCGCGCACAGAAAGTTGTTGCGCGCCTGATCCAGCAGATCATCCGCGAATGAGGCACCGGGGGTGATCGTCTCGATCACTTCACGCCGGACTATTCCCTTCGCCTGCTTCGGATCTTCGGTCTGCTCGCAGATCGCTACACGAAACCCCTGCTGAACCAGCCGACGCAGATATTCGCCGGCTGCCTTCACCGGAACTCCTGCAAGCGGCACCTCGGACGCACCGCCATTGTTTCTCGACGTCAGGGTCAGGCCAAGTGCACGTGACGCGATTTCCGCATCCTCGTAGAACATCTCGTAGAAATCACCCATCCGGAAAAACAGAATCGCGTCCTGATGCCGGTTCTTTATCTCCCGGTACTGCTGCATCAACGGAGTTGATGTCGCGCGACTCACCGGATGTCGGCCTGCACCACGAACCCGGTTATCTGTTTCGCCTTGAGTGATCGCTGTACGGCACTCGCCTGTGCCTGCGTCCCGTATTTGCCGATGCGAACCCGGAACGGAGCGCTCGTTCCGTCGACTCGTGCCTGGTATCCGCTCTTCTTCAGCTTCGCTACCATCGCATCCGCCTGCGATTTCACGTTGTAGGCGGCAACTTGAACCGACCACAGATTTCCGGTCGACGGACCAGGAGGCGGAACGACGGTTGCTGCCGGTTCAGCATCCTTGACTATTGAGGGCGGCGTCTTCGCCACTGGTGCCGGTTTCACGGGAGCAGCCTTCACACTGTCAACCGGAGGACGTGCCGCTGGCGGAACGGCTGCGACAGTGACCGCAACGCCCGTATCTCTCACTGGTGGGCTGAGAGGAATTACGGTTGGAGCAGGAGTCACGGGACTGGGTGTTGGTGTCGGACCCGCTAGCACTACTCCCGCGCATCGCTGGTTCAGATAGTTGATCTGGTTTCGCAGCTCGGTGTCAGTCTCGCTCGTCCGCGCGAGTGCGTCGACGATCGCCGCGCATCCACCCTGAATGTCGTTCTTGTCGAATAGCACGCGCGCAGTCCAGTATCCTGCGCGGCCGCGTGCCGGACTTTGCGGATGCTCCACTGCCAGGCGATTGAGGTGTCTCAGCGCACCGTCATAGTTCGCACGTGCCATTTCCATCTGGGCGAGACGGATCAGCGCATCCTCCACCCTTGGAGAGGACGGATAGTCCACCACGATCCGGCGATAGTCCATCTCGGCATCTGCAGCAGTCGCCGCCAGAACCGCACGCCAGTATATCGCTTCGGCGTAGTCGTTGGACCCCGGGGCTGCGACAGAGATCATCGAATCGATGAGCGCTCTTCCCGCGGCCGCGTTGCCGTCATTGACCATGGTCTGCGCTCTTCTGTAGACAGGGTTCTGGCCAGTCGTCCCCTGTGATTGCGCAACGCCCGATCCCAGTACGAGTATCGCCCCGCACAACACTGCTCTTGAAATCATCCTTCTCTCCACTGCGTTATGCCGCCATGCTTCTGTCATCATCGACACACATTGTCAGAACCAGTGTCGCCATGATTTGCTCGTCCGACGAGAACTTCGTTTCCTTGAGCGCGATGTCCGCCTCGAGCAGCGCGCCAAGGGCGCGACCGAGGGAGCTGGTACTCCATCGATTCACCGATCCTGTCCATGCCGTAATCGCGGAAGTCCACGACCTGCCGGTCATCAAGGACCCGGCCTGCTTCAGGAAGTTGAAGTATTCGCCCTGAAGGCGGCTTTGCGACAGCCCTTCTTCCAGGCGCGCCTTTCCCCATGCCATTGCGATCGCCTGGACGGATAGCGCCATCACTACCGACACGGCGGTGGTCTTCGGCTGGCTCAGAATCCGTGGAATGAGATCGAGGGCTCTCGACACGTTGCGCTCTGCAATTACATCGAGAAGATCGGCAAGCGTTTCACCGCGACGCACTCCGACCACTGCGGTTACGTCTGATTCCTGGATTTCACGTCCGTGAGCAAAGCTCGCAAGCTTGTCCAGCTCTGACGCGAGTTGATGGAGGTCTGTACCGACAGCACCCTGAAGAAGCTCGGCAGCTTCAGAGGTGATCCGCATCTGGAACTGCGTGGACACATGATGCGTGATCCATCTCGGAATACGGTCGGCACCCAGGTACGGGAAATCGAGAAGCGTGGAGCTCCGGGAGAGCTCCTTGTCCGTCTTCGCCCCTGATGTTTCTACTAGCAACAGCAGCACGTCCAACGAAGGTTGCGCGAGATAGCGATCGAGAACCTTTCGCGCATCCTTCTTCAGCATACTTGCATCACGAATCACGAGAATTCGCCGATCCGCCATCATCGGCAATGCCGAAAGGGCCACATCGAGCGACTTCGCATCCGTCTCCTGAGCCGGCCTGACATCCATGTTGAAGTCGCGCATCGCCGGCTCGACCGCGGCTTCGATGAGCTGCTTCATGGCGTCTTCCTTTTGGAAGTCGTCTTCGCCGCAGATGTAGTACGCCCCGTCGAATGTCCCTTTCTTCAGGGCGTCACGTAGGGTTTTGAGAGCGCTGGCGGACACGTTGCTAATATAAATGTCCGCCGCTGATCGACGGTGTTTTAGCTACCGCGCTGCAGCCGTCAGATCTATCGACGCGAAATGAATCGGTGTCTGCTCGGCGAAAAGTGCCGCAGTCCAGATGGGGATACCGGCTGGCACTGCTGCTACCATTTCCGGGGCCGGTCTCGCGATCGGATTGGAGGTTTGCTCTTGAGCTGTCGCCACCACGGGAGGGAAGCTGATATCCTGCGGTGAGTCGACCTGCCGTAGTGAGACGCCGATGTATCCGAGCATTACAGCACTTGTCAGCGTCAGTGCGGCAGCAAATCTCCGTGAGCGTCCGGATTGCAGGGCAGCCAGATCTGTCATCTTCACTTCATCCAGTCTCTGCTGAAGCCGCAGGGAGAAATCTGGCGAAGGTTGAATCGACGGAAGACTGCGGAAAAGCATGAGTGACCGGCGAACTGTCGCGTCCTGCCTGGCGCACGCCTCACATTCCGACAGATGCACCTGAAGGCCGACAAGCTCTATTCCCGAGAGCGTGTCGTCTACGTATGCGAAATGTTTTTCCCGGAATTCCCGACAGTCCATTTGCAGCCTTTGAGGGTTCGGATAGCAGTACCCACGTGTGGAGCACTGGTTCCCGAACCCTCAAACCTGCAACCTATTCCATATAGGGCGCAACGATCTCCGCGAACGAGTTCCGGGCCCGATTCAGCCTGGATTTCACCGTACCCAGATTGCAGTCGGTGATCTCGGCGATCTCCTCGTACGACTTGCCTTCCAGCTCCCGGAGAATGAACACATTCCGGTGATGCTCGGGCAGCTTGGCCACTGACTCCTCGACGATCTCCCGAAGATGCCTCTTCCGGTACATGTCATCAGGTCTCGATGAGGTGTCTTCAAACTGCAGCGGACGGTCCTCATCCTGCCAGTTCTTCTGCACCGTCTGGAATAGAACGAGCGGATTCCGCGAGCGGTTCCTCAACTCGTTTTTCGCCAGGTTCGATGCAATCGTGTACGCCCAGGTCGAGAACTTCTTCGAGCGGTCGAACCTGTGGAGGTGCCGGTAGACCCGGATAAAGACCTCCTGAACCAGATCCTCCGCCTTCTCTCGATCGCCGATGGTCCGGTAGATGAAATTGAGAAGACGGGTCTGATACCTGTCGACGAGCTCCGAAAAAGCCCTTTCCTCTCCGCCAAGGAACGCTGTCACTACGGCCGAGTCGTCCATTGCCCGAAGTTGTTCCCGGACGCTCGCCCCTTGCGGTTGGACTACCTGCTTACGAACGATGCTTGCCATTGACGGTACCCCCCAGAGTTTTCACGCCAGCATGTTATTGCAGGGGGTATGCCTGTGGTGGAACATCACATAACTGCCTTTGTTCCAACGACTTAACCCGCGCATCCGCAACTGGTTGTCCAGCTATGAATCACCGCGTGTCCCCTGGTGGGGACAGCCTGATCCATACTGATCCGTTCCATTTGTACGAGATTTGGATGCTTTTTGGTTCTCTGGGGTTTACTTGGACCGGCCAAATGAAGCCGCGAAGAGGAGGGCAATCATCGTCTTCCCGTCCTGGATTTCCCCTGACCGGATCATCCGCAGAGCCTCTGACAGCTGGGTGGGTTGAATCTCGAGTATCTCATCCGACTCGAGCCGGGATTGTCCTTCAGTGAGCTCGGTCGCGGCAAAAAGATGAATCCGCTCGTCTGTAAATCCGGGGGTCGTGAAAAAGGTCGTCATCTCTAAGACCCGCACTGCGGAATAGCCAGTTTCCTCCAACAGCTCTCTCCGGGCACAGCTTTCCGGAGACTCGCCTGGATCGAGCCGGCCTGCCGGAACTTCATAGACATACCCTCCGGCAGCATACCTGTACTGGCGGATCAGAACGACTCTTGGATCGTCTCCCGCTGGGTCGTCCAGAAACGGAACGACCGCACTCGCTCCTGGATGCCTGATGATCTCGAGCTCTCCTGTCGATCCATTCGGGAATTGAACCGTATCAACGTCGAGCGAGAGTATACGTCCGGTGTAAACCCGTTTCGTCGCAAGACGACCCGGCACAACCGGGTCTTCCGTCCTTTCCCTCACGCCTCGACCGCATCACGCACAGTGAGATTTCCAATCCCGAGCGCTTCGACCGATTCCTTGATCAGTTGAGCGTCTCCTACGACAACTGACTGGAGCTGCTCGGGCTTTACGTATTTCCTGGCGGCGCCGAGAACATCCTGAGTCGTGACTGACGAGATGTTTGCCCGGTACGTATCGTAGCAATCCGCCGGTAGCCCGAATGTCACCATGTTCGCGAGCGCGGAAGCGATCGCCGACGTGGTTTCGTAGCGAATCGGGAAGACGCCTGCCAGATAACTGGTCGCAAGTGTGAGCTCTTCTTCGCCAATCGCCTCCTTTCTCATTCTGTCAATTTCCTTCAGGGTTTCCGCGATTGCGACCGCTGTTACCTCGCTCTGCACCGCCGTCGAGATTACGAATGGACCAGACTGCCGCCTCCAGTCGAAGTACGAGGACGCTCCATAGGTATACCCATGGGCTTCCCGCAGATTGAGATTGATTCGGGAAGAGAAAAGGCCTCCCAGCACGGCGTTCATCACGACAATGGGAAAATAGTCCGGGTGGTTTCGCGGCACTCCGATGTGTCCGATTCTGACTTCTGATTGAGCAGCATCGGACTTGACGACGATTTCCACAGCCCGTGTCTCCCGGGCACTCTTGTCGGCTTCGACTGACGAGACATTCCGCTCTCCCTTCCACGTACCGAGGGTCGACTCCGCCAGAGCGAATGCATCTTCGACGGTGACATCACCGGCGAAAATCAGGGTGGTGGCTGACGGCACATAATTCCGCCGATAGAATGCGGCAACGTCCTCACGCGAGATTGCAGACACGGATTTGGTGCTACCGCTTATCGGCTTTGCGTACCTGCAGTCCGCATCATAGATGAATCGCGCAAATGACTCGTCGGCCAACGCTCGCGGCTCATCCAGGATCTGCATCCGCTCCGCCAGGCGCTCGGCCTTTAGGCGCCCGATGTCCTCTTCGTTGAACGCGGGCGATGTCAGAACTTCTGCAAATATTCCGAACGCTTCTTCAAGGTGATCAGTCAGCACGGTCAGGCTCGCTACAGTGCTGTCCCAGTCGGCACCGGCCTCGAGGGATGTGCCGAGCTTCTCCAGGTCGACCGCGAGGCGGAGACCGTCGCGTGCTGTTGTTCCCTCCCGCAACGCCTGCGCGGTAAGGTCCGCGGTTCCTTCCTTTCCTTTCTCATCGGCCAGGGCCGTTGCATCGATTACCGCTGCGACGCTGACCACGGGTAGCTTGCTGACCGTTGCAACCAGAATCGTCATCCCATTGCCGAGTGTTCGGCGAATGAAACGCGGGAAGTGATACTCGCGCGGCGGGCTGGGTAGTGGTCTTGCCGCGACTGTCACGATGCCGCCGCCGCCGCCAGCTCTGAGCTCTCCTCACTATCCTCGTGCACTTGTGGCACGTATAGCACCTTGGCCCTGTTGTCGGGCCCCAACCTCTCCCGCGCAAAAGCGTTCACCTGCTCGGCCGTTACGTTGCTGTACTTGGCTGCCTGCTCGTTGATCAGTGCCGGGTCGCCCAGCAATGTCGCGAACATCGACAGCCTGTCTGCACGCTCGCTCGCAGATTGCAGGGCGCTGATCATGTCAGTCCGGATGAGCGCGACAGCGCGCTCGACTTCCGCGGCATCCACACCGTTCTTCACCAGATCGTCGATCTCACGCTCGACTTCCTGCTCAAGTTTTTCAGCGGTTGTTTCCGGCCGAGCTGTGACATCGACAACGAGGAGATCAGTGCCCTTCGCCAGGTCGAAGGTGAACGCAGAAGCATCAGCCGCGATCTGCTTCTCACGAACCAGCGAGCGATAAAGCCTGCTGCCCCGGCGCATCCCGAGTATCGCGCCAGTAACGCTCGCTGTGTAATAGCCCTCGCTTCCAAAGACGGGAGAGCGAAATGCCACGTAGAGCCGGGGGAGGCTCACGTCGTCTTCCACGACGAGGCGAAGTGTCTCTCCGAACTTCGCTGGCAGCTCCATGTTCGCCAGCGGGGGCTTTCCCTTTCCCGGCGGGATTGAACCGAAGTATCGCTCAACCAGCTCACGCGCTTCCGTTGCATCGAAGTCACCGGCAATCGACAGCACTGCATTGTCAGGAGTGTAGTAAGTCCTGAAGAACTGCTCGACGTCGTCGAGAGAGGCTTCGGACAGGTCTTCCATCGATCCAATCACCGAATGGTGGAACGGATGCCATTCCGGAAATGCCAGAGCAGGCAGTTTCTCCCACCACGTTCCGTATGGCTGGTTGTCCACCGACCACCTGCGCTCGTTCTTCACCACGTCTCGCTGTGTGTCGAGCTTTTTCTGGGTCATTGCGGGAAGCAGGGCGCCCATCCGATCTGCCTCGAGCCACAACGCAATCGCAAGCTGGTTCGATGGAACAGTCTCGAAGTAGTTGGTCCGCTCAAGCCAGGTGCTCCCGTTTAGCGTACCGCCTGCACGCTGCACGAGCTCGAAATGCTCATTCGCTCCCACATGCTCCGAACCCTGAAAGAGCATATGCTCGAAAAGATGGGCGAAGCCCGTTCGTCCCTTCCGCTCATTGGCAGAGCCGACGTGGTACCACAGATTCACCGCCACGATCGGGGCGGTGTTGTCCTGGGACAGAGTCAGCAGAAGTCCGTTTTTCAGACGAAATGTCTCGATCGGTATTCGCATGCCGGTAGATTGATTGTCGCCTCAGCAGAGTAACCCAATGGGGTCATGGTCTCAATTGTTCGAAGGAGAGTGATGAGCAGCGTCGCCCTCGTTGCAGGTTCGCTTCTCGTTCTCCTGGCTGTATTTGCCGGACTCGTCTGGTTCTTTCAGGAGAGAGTTGCCTTTCAGCCGCCGCATGGCCCCTGGCCCTCTGATGCGGGGATTTCACGCGTCGACTACGAGGCCTCTGACAGACAGCACTTGTTCGCCTATCTCGTCGGAAATCCTGCCTTCTCGCGTGGCTTGCTTATCACCTTTCACGGAAATGCAGACCTAGCAGTACGGCAGGTCGAATGGGCTCAGGAAGTCGCGCGCCGCACCGGAATGGCCGTGATGCTCACCGAATACCGCGGGTACATGGGCCTTCCCGGTCGACCTTCATATGAAGGTTCACAGCTCGACGCAGAAGCTGCATACCACTTCGCCGCTGACAGCCTCGGCATCCCGGAATCGAGGATGGCGTTCTTCGGCCACTCGCTCGGAAGTGCCATCGCAGCCGAGCTCGCCGTGAAGCATCGACCTGCTGTCCTGATCCTCGAGTCCCCTTTCACGTCCGCGCAGGACATGGCTCGACGCATAATCGGCTGGCGTCCTTCAGACGTCACCTGGGGGCTTCTTTCACGTCTCTATTTCGACACTGGCGCTAAGGTGGCGCATCTTGACTGCCCCGTCTCCGTTTCCCATGGTGATCGTGACCGGCTGATCCCGCTCGCCATGGGACGCTCAGTGTACCAGACCGCGAAGGTCAAAGGTGAATGGCTCGAAGTGCGTGGAGCCTCTCACAGCGACGTCTCCGCAACTGGTCGTGAGGAGTACTGGACGTGGATTTCCAAGGCTCTCGATCCAGTCGATTCCACAATCTCTACGGACGAAAAAAGGGCCCGGCGTTGACCGGGCCCTCTCAATCATCCCACCAATCATCACGGAGAAATCGGCTGGCCGAAGAAGTCGCGCATCAGTATTGGGCCGGCATTCACTGCCTTAAGCCCTGACTCGATGCTCTTTCGGTCTCCCACGATCACTATCGCCAGCGAAGCAGGATTGATGTACTGCCTTGCCACACGCTGCAGGTCAGCCTGAGTCACACCTGCGATGCTCGATACATAGTTGTTGTAATACTCGAGCGGCAGACCATATAGAGCCACCGGGATGAGCTGCGTCGCGATGTCCTGTGTGGTCTCGAAATCACCCGGCATTCCGAGCTGCAGATACCTCTTTGCCTTGTTCAGCTCGATCGCCGGGACGGTGTCACGGATCGCGTTGAGCTCCTTCATGAACTCCACCAGCCCTGAATCCGTCTTTGCCGCCACGATCTCGGCAGAAGCGGTAAAGGGACCCGCGGATTGCCGCATGTCAAAGCGTGATCGCGCTCCGTACGTGTAGCCATGAATTTCACGCAGGTTCTGGTTGAGCCGGCTCGTGAACGCCCCGCCCAGAATCGTGTTCAGAACATTCAGCGCGAAATAGTCCTTCGTGGATCTCGGAACCCCGATGCTGCCTATTCTGAACGACGACTGGGTAGCGCCTGGCTTATCTATCAGATAGACGGTGGTGGTGCCTGCCTTTGGTGCATCGGAGAACTTGTAAGGCGACGCCGTGCCACGCTGCCACTCGCCAAACAGTGAGCTGATCTTTTTCTCGATTTGCACCAGAGTTACGTCGCCGACAATGATGAGGGTCGAGTTGTTGGGAATGAGGCTCTTACGGTAGAACCCCTGCAGGTCTGCCGGGGACATTCCGGTAACCGATACTTCGGTGCCAATCAGGTTGTGGCCGTATGGGTGCGCCGAGCCGTAGAGAATCGAGGCATATGCCTGATCTGCAATGGCCGTGGGACGGTCTTTCAGCTGGATGAGACTCGTAAGCCGGTTCTTTCTGACGCGCTCGAAGTCCTCAGCGGGAAACGCTGGATGAAGAACCACGTCGGAGAAGAGGGCAAGCGCGCTGTCCAGCTGCGACGTCGGCGTGTGAAGGCTGATCGTGGAAGCATCCCAGTTGCTGCCAGCCGAAAGACCAACGCCGAGGTATGCGATCTGATCCGCGATCTGCAGACTGTTGCGAGTGGTGGTGCCCTCGGTGAGCATGGCCGCCGTCAGATTGGCAAGTCCTCCCCTGGTCGCTGGATCCATCGTTCCACCACTTCCTACAACCAGCACAAAATCAGCGAGAGGGAGCTCGTGCTGCTCGACGATCATCAGCCTGAGGCCATTGGGCAGCTGGCGAGTTACGATTGGCGGTAGCGACACCTTGGGTGGAGGTCCGAGAGCCGGGATCTTCGAGCGGTCGAGGGTCTGTGCACCGCCCAGGGACGGGGCTACAAGGAGAGCCAGCAGCGCCGCTCCCACATTTATGCGCTGCGACTTCATCGATCGCCTCCGTTTGCGGTAAGCATCAGTTCGCGCTTCCCTTCCGGTACCACGGTGAGCACGACCTTGTGCTTGCCGAGATATTCGCGCGCTACTCTTTGTATGTCGGCCTTGGTGACCGCATCATACCGCGCGGCATCCTGCTGCACGTAGTCGGGATTTCCTGCCAGGTAGTTGTAGTTGTTCAGCAGATCGGCCTTGTTGTGCACGCTCGCGATTCGATTCAGAAAGCTCGCACGAAGCGAGTTTTTCACCCTGTCCAGCTCACGGGTGGAGACGGGCTCGTCCATCAGTCTCTTGATTTCCTCCTGGACCACCTTGTCGATCGGTGCCAGTGCCTGTCCGGGCTTGGGCGTCACGTCGATCTCGAAGCGACTCGCAAGCCTGCCGGACTGCTGTGAAGCCCTGACGTTCTGCACAACCTGCATGTCGTAGACAAGCCGTTTGTAGAGCCGTGAGTTCTTGTCGCTCGCAAGTATCGAGGCCAGGATGTCGAGTGGCGCGTCGTCCTTGCTGTAGAACTTAGTCGTCGGCCAGTCATAGAACGTCCGCGGCAGCTGAACCCTGTCTTCGAGGACCATAAAGGTGTCACGCGGAAGTACGACTGCGGCGACGTTTGGACGGGCAGGAAGAGCCGGTCCTCGCGGGATGTCACCGAAATATTTCTGTATGAGCGCTTTCGTCCGAGATGGATCGAAATCGCCGGCTATCGACAGCGTCGCATTGTTCGGGGCGTAGTAGGTTCGGAAGAAGGCTTTCACATCCTCCACCGACGCGGCACTCAGATCCTCCATCGACCCAATGACCGACCACGAATACGGGTGGCCCTTGGGATAGAGCACTGCGAGGATCACTTCGTCCGCTTTTCCATACGGTACGTTGTCTACGCCTTGTCGTCTTTCGTTCTTCACAACGTCGCGCTGTAGATCGACCTTCGCTGCATCCATGGTCGGAAGCAGAAAACCCATGCGGTCGGAATCGAGCCAGAGTGCCAGCTCGAGCGCATTGGACGGGATGTCTTCGTAGTAGTTGGTCCGATCCTCCGAAGTGGAAGCGTTGTTGTTCCCGCCGGCGGCTTCCAGCTCCTTGTCGAACACGCCCAGGGCCACATTCTGCGATCCCATGAACATCAGATGCTCGAAGAGGTGCGCGAACCCTGTTCTGCCTGCCTTCTCGTCGGCGGAGCCGACCTTGTACCAGATATTGACCGAGACGATGGGTGTGGAATGATCCTCGTGCAGAATCACCTCGAGCCCGTTCGGAAGTGTGTACTTCTCGAACCTGATCTTCGGAACCGCTTGCGCACTCGCATTTACAGCTGAGCCGCCTGCAATTAAGTAGCTGATTGCAACTAATAGTCCTCGTCTCACTATTTCCTCTCGAATAGGAATGCCAGTGGTGCCTTGATTGACTCGCCGAGCATGTACCTCCAACGCTTCTCACGATTGGGCGAGATGGGGCTGGTACGCGTCGGTGAAGCGTAGGGAGTAAGGCCGAAACGCCTGCTGATGATAGACAACCTCAGCATGTGAAAAGGATCGCTCACCAGAATCGCTGTCCTTATACCCCGGGTTTCCAGTAGTTCCGCCACTGCGAGCATCGATTCCCGCGTAGTTCTGCCCTTGTCCTCCAGAAAAATCACCGTGTCGGGAACTCCGTGCTTCCGCGCATAGCTTCTGCCGACGGCTGCCTCGCTGGTGGTATCGCCGTATGCCTGGCCGCCGGTGAAGACCAGGATCTTTCCCATCCCACGGTCCCAGAGGTCGATTCCGTGATCCAGGCGCGCCTTGAGCACAGGCGATGGCCGGCCGTCGTACTGCGCCGCACCGAGTACGACTATCGATCCCGCTGGACGGGCTTGGTCTAACGAGCTCCAGATGACCACGGCAGCCATCCATACCGCCCAGAGCAAAATGACGCCGAGGAAGACGCTCAATACCAATCGACCAATCGCCTTCGATACCCGGCCCATCCCCTGAAATTACCTAGAAGGCTACCCGGGTGTGCGGCTCGGGACAGGTCACCGAATACCCCTTCGCCTCGAGAGCAGTTCTATACTCATCCTGAACTTCTGGCTCCCCGTGCACGAGCCATACTGGACCAAGCTTCGGCGAGTTCATCTTCACCTCGTCGAGCCACGCAGTGAGCTCCGTTCGATCCGCGTGAGCGCTATACCCATTAATCACCTCGACCTGTGCTCTTAGCGGAATCTCATCGCCAAAGATTCTGATCATCGGTTGCTTCTCGACTATGCGGCGTCCAAGCGTGTGCTCTGCTTGGAACCCGACGACTAGAATTGTATTTCGCGGATCGCTTGCGCCGTTGACCAGATGATGGAGAATCCGGCCGGCCTCCATCATTCCCGAAGCAGCTATCACGATCATTGGGCCTTTGGTCCTGTTGATCGCTTTCGACTCCTCGACATCGCGGGTGTAGTGCAATAGTGGGAAGTCGAAAAGCTCCTGCACACGCTTCACCATGTCCTCGGACTGGTCGAAAGCCTCCGGGTGCATCTGGAAAACCGTCGTTGTATCGATGGCCAGAGGACTATCCACATATACGGGGAGCGACGGTATTGCGCCTTCACGAAGCAGCGAATGCAGCGTGTAGAGCATCTCCTGCGTCCGGCCCACGGCGAAAGCCGGAATCATGATCCGTCCCCCTCGCGCCGCCGTAGTCCTGACAACCGCCGCAAGGTGCGCACGGGCACCATCGACCGACTCGTGGTCACGGTTTCCGTATGTGGATTCAATGATCACGGCGTCTGCACCCTGGGGAGGAACCGGATCCCGAATGATCGCGAGTCCGGACCGGCCGACATCGCCGGAGAATACCAGCCTCTTGGTGACTCCCCCTTCTGTACAGTCCAGAACTACGGAGGCGGAGCCAAGGATATGGCCCGCATCCACGTACGTACCACGCACTCCAGGCACCACATCGAAGGGCTTGTTGTATGGCATTCCGACCATCAGCTCCATCGTGCGGACCGTATGACGAAGTCCGTAGAGTGGCTCCACGAATTCCTTCTCCCTCTTGGCCAGAAATTCCGCATCCTTTTCCTGGATGTGCGCGGAGTCCGCAAGCATCACCGCACAGAGGTCGCGCGTGGCGGATGTGGACCAGATGGTCTTGGTGTACCCCTGCGCTATCAGGAACGGAAGACGGCCAGAGTGGTCGATATGGGCATGGGATAACACCACTGCATCGAGCTCCGCGATCGGCAGCGGAAGCGTCTTGTTCTTCTCGGCAGATTCACTCCGCCTTCCCTGAAACATTCCGCAGTCTAGGGCAACCGTGTGTCCATTGACGTGCAGAAGATGGCACGAGCCCGTAACCTCTCGGGCCGCGCCTACAAATGTGATCTCCAATTTGCGGTTACCCCTCGGCTACTGCGCTGCGCTGAAAGAGGATTGTCAGGCGCTGTTCATCCTGCGACATCAGGGCCGGCTCCCACCCACCGCGACTCCGCTCATTGAGAAGGTCGGTGAGTGTGTCTTCGTCTTCTCGCGTGTGTTTGGTGAGCCTCACCACTACGGCCTGGTATTCTTTCATGCAGACGGGAGATGAAGATATGTTAGGACGAGGATCGTATCTTCAGATGAGCGTACGAACAGAATTCTCAGGGAGAGCGTTGCTAGACGATGATCGAATACACACCAGAGTTTCCGACGCTCACAATTATCCGGCATCCCCTCGTTCAGCACAAGCTGACCATCCTGCGTGACCGCGATACGCCGACGAAGATCTTCAAGGAGCTCGTCGACGAAATCGCGATGCTCATGGCCTATGAAGCGACCATCGATTTGACGGTGGAGGCTCTCGACGTGACAACACCGCTCGAGCCAACCGTTGGAAGACACATCAGCGGGAAAAAGCTCACCCTTGTTCCCATTCTTCGCGCTGGACTTGGCATGGTCGAAGGCATTCTTCGCCTTGTACCCGCTGCTCGCGTCGGTCACATCGGCCTCTACCGCGATCACGATACCCTGCAGCCCGTCGACTACTACTTCAAGATCCCCGGTGACGTCGCGGAAAGGGACTTCTTTGTACTCGATCCGATGCTTGCCACGGGAGGGAGCGCCGCGGCAGCTGTCGATTCACTCAAGCGTGCCGGAGCGACACGAATTCGCTTTCTCTGCCTCGTAGCCGCACCTGAAGGTGTCCGTCGGCTCGCATCTTCACACCCGGATGTTCAGATCTACTGTGCAGCGCTCGACCGGGAGCTGAACCAGCAGGGCTATATCCTCCCCGGGCTCGGCGATGCCGGCGACAGGTTGTTCGGAACGCGCTAGTCCCTGAATTTCCTGCTAGCCGAACCACTCCTGAGGGTCGGTACGCTGCTGCTCGGCTGCTGCAAGGATCCAGTGCTGTGATCCGTCATCAGCAACTTCATCCAAGACCCGGTCAAACCAGTTTCGAGCCTGACTCAGGTCGCCAATCCGGCGCCATAGCTCACCCACCAGATACGTGAGCACCGGCCGTTCGTCACTCGTAACACCGTCGTATTTCGAGAGGGCTCGCTCGAACATCCAGGCAGCATGCCGGCGAAAGAATCGTTCGGCCTCGATATCACCTTCATCCACGCAGCACCAGGCGGCACGGAGGAGAAGGTCGGCGATATGCCTCTCTTCCATTCCCTGCCATTCCGCAACCTTTGCAGCGGCTTCGTATTTCCCCGAGCCCGTCGATCCTGAAGTGATACAAGGGCCGAGCTCGTTCAGGACATGCTCCTTGAGAAGAGGGCTGACCTCGCCTTCATGACTGAAGTCCCTCTCGCCTCCTGAGTACCCGCACTCGCTGCACATGTGAATCAGATAGGCGAGAGGCTGGGTACCGGCTGCACGCTCGTGAAAGTCAGTCCGTTTTCCCCCGAAGGCGTTGGTAGTAACCACCGCCTTCGATTAAAAGCTGTTTCCGCAGATTGGACAGTACAGCTCAATTTGACGCAGCGTCGTCATTCCACCCTCTGTATGGCTACCGCTTTTCGAGAAAAGGGATTTTTGTGCCACACATTTCTTTCACTGCAAAGCGCGATCGCTCTTGTTGGAAAAATCAGGTGAGAGTATTTTCTCGCATTCCTTCGAGTGCGCTGCGCTCCACACCCACCTCACGACCTGGTTGTTGATGCTGATCAACCTGCTGCCCGATTTCTTTGCAGTACTGAACAGCACCGATCGCATCGCGGCCTATCTCCGCTACTTCGATAACCACCGCAGTCTCCTCGAAGCTTACTGGGTGAATTACGTCGTCGAGCCCGAGAGTCCGCACTTCTCCGAGGTGGTGAAATCAGCTGCTCTGGCTGGACGCAACGATCTTCGGACGATGCTCGAGCGGATGGATGTGGTGACCCTTGCCAGAAATGCCGAGGATCAATGCCGGAATCTCCTCGAGATCGATTCCGACATCGACGTGGTCCTCATGGTGGGAGTGGGAGCTGCAAATGCCGGAGAGCTCGTGGTCAATGGTCGTGCAGTCGCCTTTGTCTGCCTCGAACATTTCACCAGCGTAGCCAATCCTGAGACCCGAGGTCTGGGTCTCGATCCTGAGCTCATCCCACTCTGGCTCTCACACGAGATCTCGCACGGAGTCCGGTACACATCACCCGGTAGCCGGAGCGAGATGAAGACCCACATCCAGGAAGCGAACGGTTTCTACTCGTACTGGGAGACTGGAAAACGGACAACGCTTCGCGAGCTCTTAATAAACGAGGGGATTGCCGTGCAGGTCTCGCGCATGATCAGCCCCGGACATGCCTCCTGGGAGTACTATGGTTACGACCGGAGAGAGTACGCACGGATTCGGGAGATGGGCCCTGTTGTCGCCCGATCACTCATTGGGAACTTTGACAAGACCGGGCTCGGTCTCCGCCTCAAATATCTTTCAGACGGAATGAGTGAAGATGCCCGTCGTATCGGGGACTACGTATTGCCCGACAGGTGTGGCTACTACATCGGCGCACGCATGGTCGAGCAGGCAATGGCGACAAGGGGCGCTGCCTGGACAGTACGGGCAAGCGCGGCAGAGATCGCTGCCGTTTCCGGGGAAGCAGCCGCTACGGCTTAGCTTCCAGGCCTTCTACTTCCCTACACAGAAAGAGCTGAACACGCGGTCGAGCACATCTTCAGTGCTCACCGCACCAATCAGCGATTCAAGAGCAATGGCTGCAGATCTGAGGTGAACTGCCGCTACCGGTGCGGGGAGTATTGCCTCCTTCCATGCCTCTCCAAATGCCGCAATCTCCGAGCGCGCCTGACGTATGCCATGGATGTGACGGTTTCTCGTGAGGATCGGCATATCGGCGACGCCTTTTCCCACCTTGGTGGACAGGGTGTCGTCGACCAGCGACAGCAGAGCTGAAAGCCCTTCGCCCGTCTCTGCACTTACCGATACTTCCGCCTCAAAAACCGGGAGACCGTCGTCCAGATCGCTTTTGGTCCTCACGCGGATCGTCGCGGCATTGGTCATTTCACCGAGTGCTGCGACCGTAGCCGACAGTGACTCCCTGGTATCGCCACATGCCAGAACGATATCCGCCCAACCGAGATACCTCTCACTTACCTCGATACCGATTCGTTCTACGGTATCAGCGGTATCCTGTAATCCCGCTGTATCTACAAGTCTGACCGGCCAGTTGCTCGTTTCCAGATAGCTCTCGATCGCATCTCGTGTAGTACCGGGGATTTCCGTCACTATTGCCCTGGACTGGCCCAATAAGGCGTTGAAGAGCGATGACTTTCCAACGTTAGGTTGTCCAGCAATGACAGCAACCGCTCCCTCACGAATCATTTCTCCAACAGGCACTGTTACCAGAAGTGCATCGAGTGAAATCAGCAGAATCTCGACTTCCGCCGTGACCCTTTCTCTCGAAATGGGACCATCATCTTCTTCCGGAAAATCGATGTCATAGGCAATGAGTGACTCCAGAGAGATAAGGTTGTTTCTCAGCGCATCGATACGCCGTGAAAGCCCGCCATCCAGCTGTCTGACAGCGGTCCGGTGCATCGCTTCAGATCTGGCATCGACCAGATCTCCAATCGCCTCAGCCTGCACGATATCGAGCTTTCCATTCAGGACGGCTCGACGAGTAAACTCACCGGGAAGTGCCTGCCTTGCACCACAGGATACCAATGCTGCCATGACGACGGCTGGTACATAGTGGCCACCATGACCAGAAATCTCGACCAGATCTTCCCCGGTGAAGGTTTCGGGAGCCGTGAATACCGTTACAAGTGCTTGATCGAGAACGTGACTCTTTTCACGATCGAGAATTCTGCAAAGTGTCGAACGTCGTGACTCGAGGGGCCACGGAACCACCACCTGACCGGCAATTCTGAACGCATCACGTCCACTCATTCGAACAACGGAAATCGCTCCTCGTCCAGGGGGCGTCGCAACGGCAACGATAGTGTCCTGACCTCCGGCGATGCTTTCAGCCAACGCCGGCATTTCAGTCATCCCGCTACTGGCAGCTCGAATGCCATTCCAGGCTCCAGTATCCTCACATCTGCGTTTCTCGCATGACCATGCAGCTGCTGGCGCAGCTGGTCTATGGCATCGTGAGCCTTCGACGTAATGTGATCGAAGGTTCCCCAATGGTAGGGAATCAGATACCTCGCACCTAGTCGGTCGAAAAGAGTGAGCGCATCGTCACTGGTGAGATGACCCTTCCTGAATCCTGAGAGCTTCCACCACGGGGCATGACCGATCGGGAGCAGGGCCATGTCCAGCCTTCGGCTTTGGGGAGAGAGGTGGTGGTCGATCATCAGAGTGCTATCCGGCGTCAGAGCGGTATCGCCGGCGAAGAAGCATGAGACTGATTTCGTATCAAATAGATACATATTAGCAGCGCTCCGCCAGCGGTCGACGCCGTATCGATGTCCCTTGTGCATAGCGGACGCGGCACGGATCTCTACATCTCCAGTATGCACTACCTCGCCAGGTCCAAGAGCACTGACCTTGGCATATCCCCGCCGATTGAGCCACTTCGCTATTGCCGGTGGAGCAAAGATCGGCACGTTCGGAGCAAGGCCATCGAGAGAATCGAACGAAAGGTGATCGGCATGTGCGTGTGTCACGAAGACTGCATCGATGTGCGGGAGCTCGTGCAGTGGAATTCCGGGAGCACTGACCCGGGGTAGAACCCTGCCAAGGGCTGGATCGAAGTTGGGGTCGGTGAGAAACGTCTTCCCACCGATCTCAATTAGTAACGTTGCGTGACCAATATAGGTAATCCGCACTTGGCGTTGATCCTATCCGGCTCGCCGGGCTTTCTGCCTCTCCCTTGCCAGCAGCCACTGTTGTGGAAGTGCGGCGATGTTCTGAGCCGTATAGTAGAGGTTGAGCCCTGAAGCCATGTTCGCCAGGACAAACGTCATCATGACCGGAAACATGTAGCTCATCATTTTCGCTTGCGGATTCGGCGGCGCATTTCTCAACCCGATCCACGACAGCAGATACATCGAGATGCCCATCAGGACAGGAAGGATATACAGCGGGTCCTTGATGGAAATGTCGGTGAGCCAGAGGAACGGAACGCCACGGAACTCGATCGTGTTCTGAAATACAAAGAACAACGCGAACAGCACCGGCATCGGTATCAGCATCGGCAGACAGCCAGAGAGCGCGGTGAAAGGACTGGCACCAGCTTCCTTGTAAACTTTCATCATCTCTTCGCGCTGTTTTTCAGGCTTGTCCTTGTATTTCTTCTGGACTTCAGCGAGCCGAGGCTGGATCTCCTGCATCTTCATGCTGGAGCGCATTGCGCTTTGGTTGAGGGGCCAGAGAGCAATCCGAATCAGCACCCCGAAAATGACGAGCACCCACCCATAGCTCAGCTTGAGGTGATCGTGCATCCAGAGAAGCAGCTTGATACAAAGTGCCGCAATTGGATTGACCACAGGCTGTAGAACACTCCAGCCGTAGGGATTCACGTGATCGAAGTCTCGACCCATTGAAAGCAGCTGGGTCGATTGTTGAGGACCTGCATAAATGTCAAACGCAAACGAGCCATTCTCAATGGCCTTCACCACTATAGCCGATGCTGTCGTGGCAACTTTCGAGGTCCGGGCTCCTCCGGTCAGTGTCATTTCCTCAAATGTCGCTCCTGCAGGATTGAGAAGTCCTACAACAAAGTATTTGTTTCGAACAGCTACCCAATTCAGAGGCCCGGGTTCAAGCTTTTTCTCACCCGGATCGAGTTTCGCAAAAGGAACGCCTTTCGCGTGATCTCTCATTGGCTTGAATGAATACGAGAGTGTCCGGAGGTCGCCAAGCGTGTCAGCTTCAGTCGCCGGAAGAGTCGACGGCATATCCACCAGAAGGTAAGCGGGACCAGTCGCACCCTCTACCACACCACTCATATGAACCACGTATTTATCTGGCGTAATGTCATACGTAACGGTAACTCCGGTCCCGTTTACAGAAGTGCGATAGATCAGGACCTGATCACCATTTGACCCAGTCTTGGTCGATACCTGGAATGGCAATTGATGAAGCGGAATCGTGTCGCCTTGCAATACAAGGAAGTATCGCAGGAGTGGCCGTCCCGGTGCCTTGAGATCAACCATCCCTCCGGTTGAGGCCAGGTTCTTATAGTCACGGATGGTGATTGAAACCGGAGCTGCTCCTACACTGGTAAACCTGTAGGTGGCCTTTGTCGTCGAGACTGCTGTAATCTCTGGCCGTACTGGCTCACCGCTCGACACTACGGACGATGCTGAATCTGGTCCTCTCGAGTCTGCTAAAGATTGAGAAACAGGCAACGATGGGGATACTGCAGTCACTGTAGTCTCTTTGGATAGGCTTGGAGTTGTCGTTGCTTTCGACGATGGAGAAGTAACAGCGGCAGGAGAAGTCTTCCGCGGCGTAGGAAAAAGTACTGGTGTAACCGCAACTACTATTGCGGTTAGGAGAAGTGCTATTGAGAGTCTTTTATCCATTTAGGGGACCGGATCATAACCACCCGGCCTGAAGGGATGACACCGCGCGATTCGACAAATTGCAAGCCAGCTACCGGAGAGTGCACCGTGTTTCTCGATGGCTTCGATCGCATACGAAGAGCAGGTTGGATAATAACGGCACGCAGCAGGAAACAGTGGTGAAACCCACAGCTGGTAACCACGAACCAGAAGAACCAATGGCTGTTTCATCAGCCTTTTTTCCGTGAAAGCTCCATCACAGCGCCTTCCATCTCAGCCTTCAACTGCACAAAGGTCGCTTCATACGCAGAAGGAAGAGAACGAACCACAACATTCACCTCTCCAAGAACAGGAACCATCCTGGTCCTCACAAGCTCACGAAGACGTCTTCTCAAACGATTCCGCTCAACGATCGTGTGGCCGTGTTTCCCTACGATTACAGCTACTCTTACATGCGAAAGCAGGGAGTCGGTGGCCCGAACATCGAGATGCTCGGTACGCAGTCGCCTCCCTGCTGTTCTAACGATCCCCAGATCTGATTCCCGCGTGAGCCTGGAGCTCCGCGGATAGCCATACCGCTTAGGCGCCGGCGTACTTGCTCGGCAGCCTGACTGTCAGCTGCTTTCTTCCCTTCTTACGACGGCGGCTCAAAACGTCACGACCCCACCGTGTTGACATCCTTTCCCGAAACCCGTGTGAGCGAATACGACGCTTATTCCGGGGACGGTAGGTTGGCTTGCCCATTAGTACTCCAATTGCCGATTGAATTTTGAAACGTAAATAGCCCCTAAAACTAATCCCTGTTGGAAGATACGACAACCCGTCTATAGTGGAGTGACAGGAGCCTGATTGACTTTTCCACAATCATGGGCTACGGTTGGCGTCCCCTATGTCACTCACTCCCGCCGAAGCTTGGAAGCGTTTGCTCGACAGAGCTCGCCAAGATATTCCAGAACAGACTTTCCGCACTTGGCTCGAGCCCACTGAAGCACTCAGCATTGACGGCAACATCATCTCCATCGGTGTTCCGGATCAGTTTGCAGCCGACTGGAATGAATCAAAACACTCGGACATGTTTGCAGCTTACGCTCCGATAGCGCTTGGATACCCTATGAAAGTGGTCTTCAAGGTGCACGAAGAGCGTAAGAAGCGCTCCCAGATGGATTTCTTTGTCGCACCCCCAGCTGGCTCTCTAGCGACAGCAAGGAGCCAGCATAGCGCCAACCTGGCACAACTCAGCGACCGGTATACCTTCAATCACTTCGTAATCGGAAAGTCAAATGAGTTAGCAGCAGCAGCAGCACACGCTGTTGCCCAAGCCCCTGGCAAAGTTTACAACCCGCTTTTCATCTATGGGGATACTGGCTTGGGGAAAACTCACCTCATGCAAGCAATCGCTCACGATATTGCTGCCAGAAATCCACAAATTCGAATCACATTCGTTGGAACTGAACAGTTTACGAACGAGCTTGTTGCAGCTATTCAAGGCCGGTCCAATGCTGCCTTCCGAAGACAGTACCGGGAAACTGACCTTTTGCTTATCGACGATGTGCATTTCCTTAAAGGCAAGGAGGCTACCCAGGAGGAGTTTTTCCACACATTCAATGCCCTTTACGAGGCTGGACGTCAGATCGTGCTGACTAGCGATCGTGCTCCGTCTGAGATTGCAGGTCTGGAAGGTCGTCTAGTTAGCCGGTTTCAGTGGGGAATGGTGGCAGACATTGAACTTCCAGACTTCGAGCATCGTGTCGCCATTCTCAAACAAAAAGCACACCTCGACCATCTCGAGCATACAATCCCGGATGATGTCATTCGTTTCATCGCCGAGAATGTACGATCCAGTGTTCGCGAACTCGAAGGATCCATTATCAAGCTTCTCGCTTATGCCTCTCTGAAGCACCAGGATGTTTCAGTCGATGTCGCACGTGAAGCACTCCGAGACAAGCTTCGCAGCTTTGATACCTCCAGCGACAACAATCAGCCATCCCTCTCCATAGCCAGCATACAACAAATTGTCGCTCGAGAATGGGGCGTCACTCCAGAGGGTCTCCGCTCAAAGACCCGGACTAAAACCCTCACTCTTCCCCGTCAGATAGCCATGTTCCTCACACGGGAGCTCCTTGGCACTCAACTGATGGAAATTGGCAACGCTTTCGGCGGACGTGATCACTCAACCGTTATTCACAGTATCGATAAAATCACCGGCGCCACCCAGACTGATGCTCTGTTCAAAACACGAGTCGATAAGGTCCGATCCGTGTTGGAAGCTCTCCGGTTATAGTGAACCTCACATATCAATGAGGATTCTCCCGGATAAACAATTCCAAATCACATGCTACTCAACATTCTCTCTGATAGCGGAAGTGCCCGGTATGCAATAACTTCTGGCACTTCATCAACATCTCCACAGCCTCTACTACGACTACTGTTTTTGTAATTACATAGAATAGTTGTAGTACAACAGCGAAAACTGTCCACACAGGAAAACCAGGGATGCGTCTTACAATCTCTCGTGAGAAGCTTCAGGAAGGCCTGAACGCCGTGACGGCAAGCATACCCGTCAAGACGACGCTTCCTGTCCTGGCGAACATCCTGGTCGAAACCACGGACCGCGGGATCAAGCTCTCCGGGACAGATCTGGATATTGCTGTCAGTACGGAGGTAGCAGCTGACGTAGAGACAGCCGGAGCGGTGACAATT
Source organism: Gemmatimonadales bacterium (assembly GCA_039931395.1). Classification (GTDB taxonomy): domain Bacteria; phylum Gemmatimonadota; class Gemmatimonadetes; order Gemmatimonadales; family Gemmatimonadaceae; genus UBA4720. Next base: position 1,932 of record JBDTRZ010000002.1, on the reverse strand, counting down.
CCGGCGAAAAAACTTTCTGAGATAGCGCGAGAGCTACCGCCGGCTCCGGTGCGGATTGCAGCAGTAGGGGAACAGCGAATTACACTGGAATGCGGGAGGTCGAGGTTCAAGCTTCTGGGGCTTCCACGGGATGAATTTCCGACGTTTCCATCTGTGAAGTTTGATGATAGCTGGCGGATCAAGTCTGGAGATTTGCAGAAGCTGATCTCTCATACATCGTTTGCTGTGTCGACGGAAGAAAGTCGTCCGATTCTTAATGGAGTGTTGTGGGAGCTCCGGCCGGAAAGGATGAGCATGGTTGCGACGAACGGGCATCGTCTGGCGAAAATGGATGTGCCTATTACGTCTGACTCTGCTCCTTCGAATGACTTGATTGTTCCGCCGAAAGCACTGGAGCAGGTAAGGAGGCTTTTTCCAGCTGAGGAAGACCTCGAGATTGGGCGAGGGGAGAACCATATCGGCTTTAGATCGCCCTTTACAGCGGTCTATACGCGTCTGATCGAAGGACCGTATCCGAACTATGAGCAGGTGATTCCGAAGGACAATGATCGGGTCGCTGTTGCTGATAAGGTTGCTCTGATTAGTGCGCTTAAGCGAATGTCTGTTGTAGCCTCGGACCAGACTCACCGAATAAGGCTATCATTCAATTCGGGAATGCTGAAGTTCAGTGTCCAGACTCCGGATCTTGGAGAAGCCCAGGACGAATTGCCGATTCGGTATACCGGTGATCAGCTGGATATAGGCTTCAACGCAAGCTATCTGTTGGAGATATTGCGGTATATCCCAACAGACGAGGTGCGTATAACCCTCAAGGCTCCGGAAAGAGCTGCTACGCTCGAGCCGGAAGGATGGTCAGATCCGTCGACCTACCTCTGCCTGGTCATGCCATTGAGGCTTGTTGATTAACCGACAGCCCGTTTAGTAACGAATAGATACTTTTTGGGGTCTGAGAAAACCGGACCTTGAACCCTAATTAGCGTCTTTTCGTTACTATTGTAATCCAGATCGTAGGATCGTTTCACGTACGGCCTGATTGAATTGACGCTCACGGCCCGACGAGACAAGGACGACCACGGTTCGGTACTCACCCTGCGACTCGATAAGAGCTCCTGTTCTCGTATCAACGAAGAGTCTGCTCGATCCAGAGCTCTGGCTCCTCATCATGATCCTGTGCTGATCCTGTGCTGATCCTGTGAGCCTTCACCGCTGGAAATACTTCGCTCACTCTTCTCGAGCAGTAATGCACTCCGGCCATGGTACTCGACTTCGTCCACAACTCGATAGCTACGGTTAATGGAGCTGATTATTGGTATTGGCCCGCTGCAGCCATTGGCTGAAAGGCTATCCTGCCATGTCATGTCTTTTACAAGCTGAGTCGGCAGGAAAAGGAGCGCATGTTGCACTAAACTGACAGCTGCGAATGCTGGATCTGTGCAATCGATGGAAATGGACTTTTCCTGACGAACTGCTGAGCTGAGGGAGAGAGAATGACCATCGAATCGACCGGTGAACTGAATAGGTAGGTCGGCTCTTTGGGAAGGGCTTGCTATCCTGTTGCCGGTTCGGGTAGTAAATGTCTCGATCTTGGCTGTAAAAGAAGCAGAACCAGAGATCTTGGTGAGAGTTAGGGCAAATGTTGCCTGAGCGGTGACTGTGTCCTGGAGAGTTCCGGAATCAGACTGGAAGGTAACTAAGGCTGTGATGGCAGAGGTATAGGGAAGCGGTTCGCTACCAGGGGAAAGTATCCATGAACTTGGCGAGTTAGAAATTGGCTGTGGCTGTGTACTGGCTGTCGGGGAAGATGGTGACGGAAGTGACCTGACACAGGCCGAGACTGTACCCACTAGCAGGAGGAATGAAATAAAGCGGTGCATAGTGGAGAATGTCCCGCGCCTAGTTGAAATTCAGGCGATGCGCGCATGAATGCGGCTT
>JBDTRZ010000001.1:0-103847 GCA_039931395.1 Gemmatimonadales bacterium | reverse complement strand
CCCGCCATCTGCGGGTCGCGGCGCCGCCCTGAAACCGGGCTTGGCGAGCGTTACAACCAGCCGCCGTAGGCCACGAACGATTTGACCAGTGGTCCCACATGCTCTTCGTGTATCGAGGCACCAGGGAAGAGTCTCTCAAATCGTGAGCGTGTCAGGAGCTGAATCGAGTCCACTTCGGCTCGTGCCGCTGCAAGATCAGGAATCTTCCTGTACCAGCCAATGTCGAACCGGTGAACGAGCTGGGCGCGCACCGCTGACGGCAGATACTGGAACCACGGAAAGAGGAAATGCGGCTCGAGAGGGAAGCGCTTGTTGGGAGTCTGGATGAAGTATCGCTTTCCGACGCGCGGCACCTCGCTCGCCATCCGGTACTGGTCGTCGTAGCTCCCGACATGTTCGATCACCGAATTCGAAAAAACCACGTCGAAGGATTTATCGGCAAACTCCGGCATCGCCCGCGCGTCGCCAACCGCGCTCACGAATTTCTGCGACGTGACAGTCTGGTGCTCTATGTTGAGCAGCGTGACGCGAATGTCCCCGGGGTCACCTGCGATCATGAGGTCCCAGAATTCCTGGGTCCCTCCGATGTCGAGAATCTCGACGTGGCCCTCCAGTCGTTCGAGCAGTGACAGGAAGAGTGCAAACCGCGCGCGGCGCATCCGCGTGGCAAGCGAATCGCCGGCACTGTTGTCGGCGATGGACTTGATGAGCGAGCCACCGGCGGTTGACGCTGCGGGCCGGGAAGGCACGGTCAGGCGGGCGAAAGCTCGAGCGAGCGCTGCTCGGTCGCTCTGCTGGTCGCAAACTCCTGCTGTGCGATCGTGACGACAGCGCCCGCGAACCAGAAGTAGAGATACGACAACACGAGGGCGTTGAATACGACGCCAGTGGTGGCGTTCAGCATCACACCCAGCGTAGTGAACAACACGACAGTGCCCATGAGACGGCGCGCGTGAGTGCCGGCGCGCCGTGCGACCCTGAATGACGTGGCGAGAATCCCGATGAATACCGCCATTAGCGCCACGAGACCCTGGATGCCGAGCTCGACTGCGTACTTGAAGTAGCCGCTGTCCGCTGTGAGAGGGTCGATGCCGAATCGCACCGCGGACTGGTCGGTCGTGCCGAGTCCGGATCCGAACGGGTGCTCGAAGAATGCGGTGAAGCCCTTGCTCCAATCTTTCACGTGTGACGCGCTGCTGCCCGTCTGCCAGGTGAGTGTGTCCCACACGAACCCGGGAAGTCCGGGAATGATGACCATCGAGACGACCACGGCGACGCATCCCGTGATCAGTCCAGCCACGGCCCACTCCGGCTTCCGCAGCATCAGGATCATGAGCAACAGCTGAATGGCGCAGACGATTACAGTCATCCGTGTGATGCTGAGCAGCAGGCCGATCCAGATGATCGCGTATTCGATCTTCATCGACAGTGTGATGCGGCGCGCGCCGAAGACCCACGCTGTCGCAGCAGGAACAAGAATCAGGAAAGGCACCGCGAAACCCTGGCTGGACAGATAGACAGAGCCTGCGCGCTGCATTTCCACGCTGCCGATGCGGGTCCAGTAGTTCATCGGCAATCCGTACTCGTTGCCGACGGTGAACGCGGCAACGTTCAGGAAATCCTGGAAGTACGATGCGACGCCAAGCAGCACCAGCATGTCCGGCGTGACAAGCAGTCGCTCGACGATTGCGATTGCGCTCGTGAGCACCGCGATGATGTACAGTCGCCGGAGTGTCTGCGGATCATCCACGATCTCCGGACTGGCCCTGCCGACAAAGTAGAGAAGGAGAAAGAAGGCGATGTCGCGAATTCCGTAGAGCTCTGCTCCGGACGGCAGCTCGATTCTGAGAAGAGCCTTCCCGCCAATGAGAAACGCGAACGCGATCATCATCAGTGACGCGACCGCGAGGTCCACCCAGCTCACAGCGGTTCGCGGACCCTTTCCTGTTGCGGCACGCAAAATGACGATGAGCACGAGGCCGATGACGGCGATTTCCTTCCACGCTGCGAGCGTCCGCACCGTGCCGGCGGACAGCCCAAGGCCGCCGAACAGAACGGCAACGAGGAGGCTGTGAAAGGGCAGGCCCCAGGAAAACACGGGGAGTGCGACGCGGTTGAAAAAAGTCCTGCGCGGAAGAACGGTCTCGCTCATCGGTGAAGAGAAGCTAACGGCCGGACGCCCAGTTCGCCGCTCGCGGCGCAGGGATGCCCCAACAACGCGGGCATCTGCCGCGTAGAAAGGTTATCCGCCCTGGTGGCGCTTCCGGAACACAACGAGAACATGAAATCATTCGCGCGCATCGTACTGATACTCACGGCCTTTCTGACTCCTTTCGCAGTCGACGGCCAGGTCGGGTCGACGACCGACATCATCATGGGCAAGGTGACTTCACCCGAGGGAGCTCCTGTCGCGGGCGCCAGAATCGCCGTCACCTCGACGGAAACGCAGATCACCCGCACGAAGGTCACAGATGCTGACGGCCGATACACCATTCTCTTTCCCGACGGAGGTGGCAACTATCGGCTCCAGGTAACCTCCTTAGGGTACGCCCCGCAGACGTTGAATGTCGCGAGACAGGCGGACGAGGACCGACTCGTCAGCGACGTCGTGCTCGGCCGCAATGTGACAGTGCTTCAAAGCGTTCAGGTGCGCGCCGGGAACAACAGGCAGCAGCAGGGACAACGTCCGGAGCCGGGATCTACGGAGCGCGGACTGCCACCCGGCCTCGTGAACAGGCTGCCTGTCGAAGCGGGAGATCTGAATGCGCTGGCGACTCTCGCGCCGGGTGTCATTGGCCTCGCCGCGACCGATTCCACACCCGCCTCATTCTCTGTAGGCGGACAACCGGCAAACCAGAACAGTCTGACACTCGACGGACTCACTTTCGGATCCGGCAGCGTTCCGCAGGAAGCCGTGAGGAATACACGCGTCATCACCAGCACGTACGATGTCGCGCGCGGACAGTTCACCGGCGGACAGGTGGCGAGCACGACCCGCGGCGGCACCAATGTCTTCCAGGGGGCGGTCAACTACTCTCTGCGTGACCCGTCGCTCGAGTTCGTAGACGATCCTGAGAACGCCTTCTCACAGAAGTACACCCAGAACCAGATCAGCGGAGGTTTCGGCGGGCCCATCATCAAGGACAAGCTGTTCACGTTCGGTGCTGTGTCCTTCACACGTCGGACCGACCCGCTGCAATCGCTGCTCGCTGCCGATCCGCTCGCGCTTCAACGACTCGGAACCAACGGTGACTCGGTCGCGAGATTCATCGGACTGCTCGACAGGTTCGGCCTTCAGCCGACTTCGGCGCTGATTCCCGAAGAGCGCCTCAACGACAACGCCTCGGCACTGGTGCGCGTAGACTACAACCTCGCCGAAGCGCACACACTCATGCTGCGCGGCGACTGGCGCGGCTCGGTTCAGGACGCGAGCAGAATTTCTCCTTTTGCCGTGCCGCACAGCGGTGGCAACGCCAAGTCGTCCGGAGGCGGAGGGATGCTGACGCTCACATCTCACTGGGCATCTCTCATCAACGAGCTGCGGGTTTATTCGTCGGTCGACTCACGCAACACGGATCCGTACCTGCGAGTTCCCTCGGGCCGCGTGGTCGTTGCGTCCAATCTTCCCGACGCCGCTCTCGGAGTCTCCACGCTTCAGTTCGGTGTGAATCCATCGCTGCCGCAGGAATCGAACAGCCGGTTGACGGAGCTGAGCGACGAGATATCGCGAGTGTCGAAGAACGGAGCGCACCGGATCAAGCTTGGCGGTCTCTTCAACGAGGAGCGCAGCGCGAACGGCTCGTTCAACAACGCGCTCGGCACATTCACGTTCAACTCTCTCGCTGACTTCGAGACCGGACTGCCCGCTTCATTCACTCGCACGCTTGCCAGTCGCGACCGGGATGCACGCAGCTTGAACGGCGCGATCTATCTCGGCGATTCCTGGCGCAGGTCGCCGAAGCTACAGCTCACGTACGGCGCGCGGCTCGAGAGCTCGGCGTATCCCGATGCGCCCGCGTTCAACCCGGCGCTCGATTCGCTGTTCGGACTTCGAACTGACAGGTTCCCTTCGGAAATTCACGTGAGTCCCCGCGTCGGCTTCACCTACACTTATGGCGCATCACGCGGCGGGCCGGCACTCGGCAGCATTCGCGGCGGCATCGGCGAGTTTCGCGGAAAGGCATCGTCCCAGCTGTTCGCGTCGGCGGCTGATGCAAACGGTCTCTCGAATGGTCAGTCGCAAATCGTCTGCGTCGGGTCCACCGTGCCAGTGCCTGACTGGGAGCGTTTCATCGACGATTTATCCTCGGTTCCCTCTACGTGCAACGGCGCGAGCCAGCAGTTCGGGACCGTGCGTCGCAACGTCACCGTTTTCAGTGACGACTTCGCCGCTCCGCGGGCCTGGCGAGGCTCGCTCGGCGTCAATCGGAGGTTCGCCGAGCGGTACAACTTCTCGGTGGATGCCTCGTTTGCGCGGGGTGTGGCGCAGACGAGCGCTCGTGATCTCAACCTCGATCCAACGCCGAAGTTTGCACTCATCGGAGAGGAAGGACGTCCGGTCTTCGCTCCTGTCACATCGATCGTACCTCAAACGGGCGCCATCTCGCTCACCGGTTCGCGCCTTGAGCCGCGCTTCGGCGTGGTCAGCGAGATCAACTCCGGCCTCGAGTCGAACACGAAGCAGCTCACCGCAAGCTTCAACGGCATAACCACGAAGGCGCTCGTCTTCAACGCGTCGTACACCTACACGCGCTCGACCGATGAGGCACAGGGAATCTCGACGTTCGGCGGAGGCGGGGGAGGATTTGGCGGCGGGTCAGGCGCGTCAACGGCGGGGAATCCGAATCTCGCCGAGCGCGCCACGAGCGATCGGGAGAGGCGGCACTCTCTTCTCGGCACGATCACGTGGCCGATCAAGCCCGCGATCGAACTCACCGCAATCGCGCGCTTGACATCCGGCGGATTCTTCACGCCGATCGTCGGCGGCGACGTCAATGGCGACGGGCTGAGAAACGACCGGCCATTCGTGTTCGATCCATCGACCGCCGGCGACACGGCGTTGAGCAACGGAATGTCGCGTCTTCTCGCGACCGCGCCGGAACGAGCGCGCGAATGCCTGGTGAGCCAGATGAAAACAATCGCGTCGCGCAACAGCTGTTCAGTTCCATGGTCACCTTCGTTCGACCTTCAGGCGAACTTCAGGCCCACCGCGTTCGGTCTGAATCGCAAGCTCACGATTTCTGTTCTTGGCCTCAACACACTCACCGGCATCGATCAGCTGCTTCACGGGAGAGACAATCTTCGCGGGTGGGGCCAGCCTGTCTTCCCCGATCGGACCCTGCTCTACGTCCGCGGCTTCGACCCAGCCGAGGAGGGCTTCATATATCAGGTGAACGAGCACTTCGGCGCAGCGAACGGAACTCGCAACGCTTTCCGCGTGCCGTTTCAGCTCGCGGTGCAGGCACGCCTTGCGCTTGGCGTGGATCCCGCGCGGCGGCAGATGAACGCGGTGTTCGGTGGTCGCGGGGGAGGGCGTCCTTCGGCGGGCGACTTCCGCGAGCGTCTCGCTCGTGCCGTTCCGAATCCGTTCAGGCAGGTTCTCGAGATGAGCGATTCACTGAAGCTCGAGCTGACTCCCGAGCAGAAATCGAAGCTGCAGACGATGGGTGATTCACTGCAGATGAAAGCGGACACTCTCATCGGAACGCTCGCTCAGACTCTCGGTGGATCGGACGCGCGCAACGCCGACCCGCTTCAGCTGGGAATGCGGATGCGCGGCAGAATTCAGGAGGGGCGGGCCCTTTCGCAGAAGGCAGTCAAGGACCTCGAAGGCGTCCTCACTCCCGAGCAGTGGGCGAAGGTACCTAAAGAAGTGAAGGAGCCGTTTCAGCGTCCCCGCGACGGCGAGGGACCGGGAAGGTCCGGGCCGCCCGGAGGCTGAATCCGGCGCGGGGTTTGCCCGTTACACGGGTTGGCGGCCTTTGCAGGGGGCCGTCGATGGGGGATATTCCCTGACTTCCAAACCCCGACGCACGGATACTGAATGTTCGGCTGCTTTCGCAGGCTCGGCTGTCTCGTACTTCTGCTTATCCTGGGCGTCCTCGCCTGGTTCAATCGTGACCGCCTCGAGGCGACCTACAGGCGTTACGCGGGCAGCCCACTTCCTGTGGACACTTCTGCTGTTCTGCACTCTCCGGGCGGTTGGGAAGCCCTCACCCCTGACAAGGCGACACGTGGACAGCGGTCGGTAGAATCGCTGTCGAGCCGGAGCGGTCCGGTATTCGTGAATCTCAGTCCGGGCGAAGCCGCATCGTACATCTTCCTGGCGGCGGCGAAGCAGCTTCCCGCCTCGTCGGAAGACATCACGTCGTCGGTGAAGGGTGACCGTCTGTACGTGAAGGCGAACATAGCTCTCAAGGATTTCGGCGGAGCGAAAGCACTTGGCCCGCTTGCGGGACTTCTCGGCGAGCGCGACACCGTTCAGCTCGGCGGTACCATAAGCGTGCTGCGCCCGGGATCGGGCGAGTTCCAGATCAAGGACATCAGGGTGGGAGCGTTCCCTGTCCCCGCGGCGCTGATTCCCCGCCTCGTGAAGCGAATGAGAAAGGGAGAGATGCCCGAAGGACTCGCCGAGGATGCGCTGCCGATGAAGCTTCCCCCGTATATCGGCGACGTGAGAATCGCGAACGGCCGCATCACGGTGTATCGAAGCAATCCATGAATCGCCGCATCCTCGTGATCGACGACGAGCAGGGCATCCGCGCGGCGCTGGGCCAGCTTCTGGAGTACGAAGGCTACGAAGTCCGCGCGATGTCGAACGCCGCGGAAGGAATCGCGGAATACCAGCGATGGAAGCCCAACCTCGTCTTCCTCGACGTGAAGATGGCGGGAATGGACGGCATGGAAGCGCTGAAGAAGATTCGCGAGATCGATCCCATCGCGACGGTCGTCATGATCAGCGGGCATGCGACGATCCGTACCGCGGTCGAGGCGACTCAACTTGGCGCGTACGAGATCCTCGAGAAGCCGCTGGACACCGATCGCATTCTGGTGATGCTGCGCAACGTCTTCGATCATCTGAATCTCCGAGAGGAGAATTCGCGGCTGCGCAATTTCTCCGGCTCGCCCTACGAGATCGTCGGCGACTCGCCTGTCATGCGCTCACTCGTTTCCCGGATCGAGAAAGTAGGCACCACACCTGCCCGGGTTCTTGTCACTGGCGAGAACGGCACCGGCAAGGAGCTCGTTGCCCGGGCACTTCATCGCTACTCGACGCGCGCAGACAAGCCGTTCGTGGAGGTGAACTGCGCGGCAATACCGGGCGAGCTGATCGAGAGCGAGCTGTTCGGTCACATGAAGGGATCATTCACCGGGGCCATCGCCGACCGCGCGGGGAAATTCGAGCAGGCCAACAAGGGAACGCTGTTCCTCGACGAGATCGGGGACATGAGCCTGGCGGCGCAGGCCAAGGTGCTCCGCGTGCTCCAGGACAACGTCCTCACGCGGATCGGCGGGTCGAAGCCGATCACCGTCGACGTCCGGGTGCTCGCGGCCACCAACAAGAATCTCGAGCAGGAGATCGCGGCCGGACGGTTCCGCGAGGATCTGTACTATCGTCTCAACGTCGTCCCGATACACGTGCCGCCTCTGCGCGAGCGCCGCGAGGACATTCCCGAGCTCGTCGAGTATTTTGTTTCTGTTCTCTCGGATCGCGAAGGCTTCACACCGCGGCGAGTCAGCGAGTCGGCGCTGGAGCGATTGACGTCGCTCGACTGGCCGGGCAACGTGCGTGAGCTCCGCAACACGATCGAGCGAATGCTCATTCTCGCGACGGGCTCCGAGCTCACCGCGAAGGACGTTGACCGGCTCGCGGGCGCGCGTGTCGCGGACGACACGGGGCTTGGCGGACTCACCGCACTCAAGACCTTCGAGGAGTTCAAGGAGGCTGCAGAGCGCGCGTACCTACTGAGCAAGCTCCGTGAATTCGACTGGAACGTCTCCGAGACCGCGCGCGCGGTGGAGATGCCGCGCTCCAATCTCTACAAGAAAATCGAGCGTTACGCGCTGACGCGCGAGCACTCATAGACGCTGACAATACATGAAACAGTTCAACAACTTCATCGCCGGCGCATGGGTGCCTCCGGATTCCTGCGAATATTTCGAGAACCGCAACCCCGCCGACAGAGAGGACTTGATCGGCACATTTCCGCGATCCGGGATTACGGATGTGCAGCGCGCGGTGGAAAGCGCGAAGCGGGGATTTGCGCAGTGGCGGGCCACTCCTGCCCCGGCGCGAGGTGACGTACTTCGTGTTGTCGGCGACAAGCTGAGCGCGCGCAAGGAAGAGATCGCCGACGCCATGACGCGCGAGATGGGGAAGCCGCTCACCGAGGCGAGGGGCGATGTTCAGGAAGGGATCGACACGGCCTACTACGCCGCGAGCGAAGGACGCCGGCTCTTCGGGCACACAGTGCCGAGCGAGCTGCGGAACAAGTGGGCGATGAGCTACAGGCGGCCGATCGGAGTCGCGGGCCTCATCTGCCCTTTCAACTTTCCTCTGGCGATTCCAACGTGGAAGATGTTTCCGGCGCTCGTCTGCGGAAATTCCGTGATCTTCAAGCCCGCCGAGGACGTGCCGCACACGGGCGCTCTACTGGTGGAGATTCTTCTCGAGGCCGGACTGCCGCCCGAGGTGATTCAGCTCGTGCACGGAACCGGTGAGGAAGCCGGATCCGCCATCGTCGAGCATCCTGATGTTCCGCTCATCTCATTCACGGGTTCGACCGAGACCGGGCGCATCGTGGGCGAGACGTGCGGACGGATGCACAAGCGGCTGTCGCTGGAGATGGGAGGGAAGAACGCGCAGATAGTGATGGACGACGCCGATCTCGATCTCGCGCTGGAGGGAGCCTTGTGGGGAGCGTTCGGAACGACGGGGCAACGGTGCACTGCCACGAGCAGACTCATTCTGCAGAAGGGGATTCACGATCGTTTTCTGGGAATGCTTCTGGACAAGGCGAAGGCGTTGCGGCTCGGCGACGGGAGGAAGGAAGGGACCGACGTCGGTCCACTGATTCACGAGTCGTCGATCGAGAAAGTGGAGAGGTACGTTGACATTGGAGTTTCCGAGGGGGATGACCTGCTTTGCGGCGGCCGCCGGGCGACAGGTGGCGGACTCGACAAGGGAAACTTCTACGAGCCGACGATTTTCGCGCGGGTGGAGCCAGGACAGAGGCTCGAGCAGGAGGAGATCTTCGGGCCCGTGCTTTCGGTGATTCGCGTGTCCACGCCAGACGACGCTTTTGCGGTCAATAATGACGTCAAGTACGGCTTGTCGTCCTCCATATACACGAGCAACGTCAACGTCGCTTTCCGGGCGCTGAACGAGCTCGACAACGGCATCACATACGTGAACGCTCCAACGATCGGCGCCGAGGCACACCTTCCTTTCGGCGGTGTAAAGCAGACCGGCAACGGTCACCGCGAAGGCGGCTGGCAGGTGTACGAGTTCTACTCCGAGACGAAAGTCGGTTATGCAGATTTCTCCGGGACGCTGCAGCGAGCGCAGATTGACAATTATCTTGGAACACCGGACTAGGCAGTGGAGACGCGGAGGCTGATGAGGTTCACGGAGAGGCGACGGGCGAGTGCGCTCGACCATGCGAACAGACGACAAGGCGGAACCCTGTCATTCCTCTGGGAATGGTTCAGGTCGGTCACGATCGCGCTCGCCCTCTTTCTGGTAGTCCGCTCGTTTTTCGTGGAGGCCTTCAAGATCCCCACAGGAAGCATGGAGGGAACGCTTCTGGTTGGAGACTTTCTTCTCGTCAACAAGATGGTCTACGGCGCCGAAGTGCCGTTCACCAGGGTCAAACTTCCGGCGATTCGCACTCCCGAGCGCGGCGACATCATCGTCTTCCAGTGGCCAGTCGACCACACGAAGAATTTCGTGAAGCGCATCGTGGGGATGCCGGGCGACACGCTGGAGATGCGACAGGGCGTGCTCATACGCAACGGCGTTCTTCAGCGCGAGAGATACGTCGTTCACACTGCTCCGGGCTCCGACGTATCCGACGACGAGTTCAAGTGGCAGCTCGCGTTTCTGCTCAACGCGTCGGAGCCCGTGCGATCCGCTCCGCGGTCGCCGATGGGAGTGGGGACTCTTGAGGCGCGGCCCGGATACCACCCGTCGCGTAACAACTGGGGCCCGCTGGTCGTCCCTGTAGGTAACTACTTCGTTCTTGGTGACAACAGGGACAATTCGCTCGACAGCAGATACTGGGGATTCGTCGCCGACTCACTTGTGCGCGGCCAACCCCTTGTGGTCTATTATAGCTACAATCCAGACGGCGCCGTGAAACTCGACTGGATCACTCGCGTTCGCTGGAAACGGTTCGGCGAGATGATTCAATGAGCCCGGCTCTCACTCGCAATCGGGGTCTGGCATTATACCGCGGTCGTAGCAAGGAGCAGCATCAGGTATGGCGGTCTCGGTAAATCGCAAGTCGCAGTACGACGAAGGGTCGCTCGACCAATACCTTCGTGACATCAGTGTCTATCCGCTCATAACGCGCGAAGAGGAAGTCACTCTCGCGCAACGGATCCGCATCAACGACCAGGAAGCGCTGGACAAGCTCGTCCGGTCCAACCTGCGCTTCGTCGTCTCCGTCGCGAAGAAATATCAGAACCAGGGAGTTTCCCTCTCGGATCTGATCAACGAGGGCAACCTCGGCCTGATCCGCGCGGCGCACAAGTTCGATGAGACGAAGGGGATCAAGTTCATCTCGTACGCGGTGTGGTGGATCCGCCAGAGCATTCTCCAGGCGCTCGCCGAACAGTCGCGAATCGTCAGGGTTCCGCTCAACCGGGCCGGCGCACTGCACCGCATCGGCAAGCGCGCGAGCACGCTGCTCCAGGAGCTGGGGCGCCAGCCGACGCACGGCGAGATCGCCGAGGGTCTGGACATCACCGAGGAAGAAGTCGCGAAGACGATGCTCATCTCGCAGGTGCATCTGTCGCTCGACGCGCCGATGACCCCCGGTGAAGACAATCGTCTGCTCGACTATCTGCCTGATACGACCAACCGGACGCCCGACGAGCAGACCTTCGAGAAGGCGCTAACCGAAGCGATCGAAGAAAGTCTTTCGGGCTTGAAGGAGCGCGAGTCGAAGATCCTGAGATTGTACTTCGGGCTCGATGGCGAGGATCCGATGACGCTCGAGGACATCGGCACTCTGCTCGGCATCACGCGTGAGCGCGTGCGGCAGATCAAGGAGAAGGCACTCCTCAAGCTTCGCCACAATTCCCGCCGGCGGGCACTGGAGTCGTTCCTCGGCTAAAGGCGAGGGGCATGTGTAGTCGTTAAATTGCGAGGATGGCCTCCCAATCCTCATTCGACGTCACCACCGGCGTCGACCTCCAGGAAGTCGACAACGCCGTCAATCAGTCGCAGAAGGAGATATCGCAGCGATACGACTTCAAGGGATCGGTCGCCACGATCGAATTCAGCCGTACGGAAGGCACCCTCGACCTGACCGCGGAGAGCGAGTACCGCATGGATGCGCTGTTCGACGTCCTGCAGTCGAAGCTGATCAAGCGTAGCGTGCCAGTGAAGAATCTCGACATCGGAGACGTAAAGCCCGCGGGCGGCGACAAGGTCACGCGCCAGATCAAGCTCAAGATGGCGCTCGATGGCGACACCGCGAAAAGAGTCTCCGCGGCAATCAAGGAAGCGAAGCTCAAGAAGGTGCAGGCCGCGATCCAGGGAGACCAGGTGCGCGTGTCGTCTCCGTCGAAGGATGAGCTTCAGGAAGCCATGGGACTGCTGCGCGGCAAGGACTTCGGCGTCGAGCTCAAGTTCGGGAACTACAGATAGCGTGAAAATCGGCTTCATCACGCTTGGCTGCGACAAGAACACCGTTGACACCGAGCGCTATCTCGCCGAGCTGGCGGATCACGGCGGCGAATACACTGCGCACCTCGACCAGGCGCACGTGATCATCGTCAACACGTGCGGCTTCATCGACGCGGCGAAGAAGGAATCGATCGACGCGATGATCGAAGCGTCGCGATACAAGTCGGACGGTGCGTGTCAGGTGGTTGTCGGAGTCGGATGCATGGTCGAGCGGCACAAGGCCGAGCTCGCTGACGCTCTCCCTGAAGTGGATCTCTTTCTGGGAGCGTCGGAGAGCGGACGACTCGCCCAGGAGCTTGCCGAACGCGGAATGCTCGACGACGATCCGGGGACGCTTCATCCCGGTGTGCGCATCTACACAGGCGACCTGCCTCACGTGCGCTATCTGAAGGTCAGCGAGGGGTGCGACCACGGGTGCGCTTTCTGCGCGATTCCCCTCATGCGCGGGAAGCACCGGTCGTTCTCGCGACACGAGATCGTTCGCGAGGCGCAGCTTCTCGAGCTCCAGGGTGCGCGCGAAATAAATCTCGTCGCACAGGACCTCGCTCATTACGGCCGCGACATCCGCGACGGAGTCGGTCTTCCGGAGTTGCTGGATTCTCTCGTGTCCGAGACGTCGATACCGTGGATCCGGATGCTGTATCTCTACTCGACTGGCATCACGCCGCGCCTGCTCGATGTCGTCGCGAAGAAGAGCCGCATTCTGCCGTATCTCGACATGCCGATGCAGCACGCGTCAGACGCCGTCCTGGCGCGCATGCGCCGTCCCGAGCGCAAGCGCGTGATTCGCGACCGGGTCGCCCGCTTCCGCGATGCGGTGCCGGGGGTCGCGATCCGCACGACGTGCATCGTCGGCTTTCCCGGAGAGACGGAGCAGGATTTCGAGGAGCTGCTCGCATTTCTCGAGGAAACGCAGTTCGATCGCGTCGGTGCGTTCACCTACTCGCCTCAGGAAGGCACGCACGCGGCGACGATGCACGACGACGTTCCCGATGCGCTCAAGCGCGAGCGACTGGAGCGCCTCACCGAGCTCCAGCGTGTCATCACTGCCGAGCGATACGAGTCGCGACTTGGCAGTGTCGCGAGGCTGCTCGTCGATCGAACCGACGAAACCGGACGTTCAGTCGGCCGTCTGCCGTGGCAGGCTGATGACATAGACGGTGTGACGTTCATCGACGAGCCCGTTCCGCCGGGAGAGTTCGCCGATGTCGTCTCGGAGGAGATCGTGGACGACTACGATTTCCGCGCGACAGTCGTGCGACGCATCCAGACTGCGGCGAAGTCGCGAGCCTCTGCTCCGAGTCGGTCGCTCCCGATGGCTGCAACTGTAGGAAGCTATGGCCGCTAGCGGATGTCAGTCACGCAGGCCGTAGAGACGGCGACAAGCTCCGCCGAGATCCTTCGCCGCTCGCGGGACCTTTTTCCGGGTGGCGTCAACTCGCCGGTGCGCGCGTTCCGTGGAGTCGGAGGAGCGCCCGTCATCGCAGAAAGAGGCGAGGGCGCGCGCATCTGGGATGCGGACGGCAGGGAATACATCGACTACGTGCTCTCGTGGGGTCCCCTCGTGCTCGGCCACGCGCATCCGATGGTTCTCGACGCGCTCGACGCCGCGATGCGTAACGGAACTTCATTCGGAATGCCCACTGCGCTCGAAGTAGCCCTGGGCGAGCTGATTCGCGAGCGCATGCCTCACGTCGAGATGCTGCGTTTCGTCTCGAGTGGCACCGAGGCCACGATGAGTGCGATACGGCTGGCCCGCGCGTTCACCGGCCGCGATGCAATCCTCAAGTTCGAAGGGTGCTATCATGGCCACGCGGATTCGTTTCTGGTGAAGGCCGGGTCGGGTGTGGCGACACTCGGCTTGCCGGACTCACCGGGCGTTCCCGCAACGCTTGCCGCGCTCACGCTCACGGTGCCGTTCAACGATCTGGACGCGACTCGCTCGATGGCGAGAATGGCGAAGGGCGGTCTGGCGGCCATCATCGTCGAGCCCGTGGTGGGAAATGCGGGCCTCATTCCTCCTGTGCCGGGATTTCTCGAGGGCCTTCGCTCGATCGCGGACGAGACTGGCGCACTGCTCGTCTTCGACGAAGTGATGACCGGCTTCCGCATCGCGCCGTCGGGCGCGCGCGAGCGCTTTGGCGTGACAGCGGACTTGACCACGCTCGGGAAGGTCATCGGCGGGGGGTTACCCGCTGCTGCATACGGCGGGAGGCGCGGGATAATGGAACAGGTTGCCCCACGCGGCCCCGTATATCAGGCGGGAACCCTCTCTGGCAATCCACTTGCGATGGCTGCAGGTCACGCGACTCTCACGGCCCTGACTCCGGAGCTTCACTCTCGAATGGAGAGACGAACAGAGACTCTGGTCTCGGGGCTGCGCGGGATCGCGCTTCGGCTCGATGTCCCGTTCACCGCGGATGCGGCGGGCTCGATGTGGGGATTCTTCTTTCATCCGGGACCGGTTCGCAATTTCGCGGATGCGAAAAAAAGCGACCTGGAGATGTACCGGCGGTTCTTTCGTGCGGCGCTCGAACGCGGAGTCTATCTCGCTCCATCCGCGTTCGAGGCGGCATTCATATCGGCAGCCCATGGCGACAGTGAAGTTGCAGAGACTCTGGAACGACTCGAGGAAGCGATGAGATCAGCCCGTGCATAGGATTCTGTTTACGGCAATTGTCGGCGCTGTGGCCTGCGCCTCGACGTTGTCTCGCGGTACCGACGACGTTGTGGTTGACGACGGCGACCAGCCGGTTCGCATTGCTCTCGCGACATCGGACGAGAGCGCCAGGGTAGGCGGCAGCGGCGCATGGCGAGTCTACTCGCGCAACAGCTCCGATCTCGTGGTGAAGGGAGCTGGCGGCGACGCGATGCGCATCGAGCCGCGCGGCGGACAGCTCGTCGTGGTTCGCTCGGACGGATCGGTGACCCCGCGGAAGCCGGCTCCATTTCTCGTTCGCGCGACGACTCCGGGATCGTATGTCACCTACGAAGGGAAGCGCTATCGTGGCGAGCTCGTGATAACGCCGAACAATGGTGGCCTACTCGTGGTCAACCGGCTGGGGGTTGAGTCGTACCTCCGCGGGGTCGTGCCGCTCGAGATCGGCGACCGGAAGCCGGGCGAGGAAGCAGCAGTCGAGGCCCAGGCTGTGGCCGCGCGGAGCTACACGTACATCCACATGCAGGAGGCGGGCAATCGCGGCTTCGACATGTACGGCTCGGTCCAGGACCAGGCGTACGGAGGTGTTGATGCCGAGAAGCCAATGCCGGATGCCGCAGTCGCATCGACGCGAGACATGGTCATCAAGTACGCGGGACGGATCATCAGCACTCCATATTCTTCGACATGCGGCGGCAGTACCGCGGGCGTCCGAGAAGTGTGGTGGCGCCAGCCGGACCAGCCCTATCTGCAGCCGGTGAGTGACCAGATACCGGGCACCGATTCGTACTATTGCGATCCGTCGCCCCGCTTCCGCTGGACCGCAACGTTCGACGGCGATCAACTTCAGGCCACTCTCGAGAAGTACGTCGGATCGGTGACTCCAGCGTCGGAGCCTCCGGTCGCTGCATCGGCAAGCGCGCCGCGGCTCTCGCTTGGCCGGATCACTGGTTTCCGGATCGACGGCAGGACCGCTTCCGATCGCGTCGCTTCAGTCTCGATCCAGACCGCGCGCGGCAACTATGTCGTGCGCGGAAACGACGTGCGCTTCGTTCTTCGCACGCCGACTGGCAGCCTCCTCAACAGCACATATTTTACCGCCGAGACGATGCCTGACGGCACTGGTGGAATCTCGCGTCTCGTCATTCAGGGCCGCGGCTACGGACACGGCATCGGCATGTGCCAGTGGGGCGCAATAGGACGCGCACGCGCCGGGCAGGATTACAAAACGATTCTCACCACATACTATCGGGGCACGACAGTGGGACCGGTCAACGGATGAATTCACCCGAGCTCGAGATGTTCGACACGTGAGCACTCCGATACGGCTCGGCCTCGTCGGTGCCGGGGCGATCGCGCAGCTCGCGCACCTTCCGGTGCTGGCCCGCATTCGCGGCGCCCAGCTCGTCGCCATCTGCGACAACGACGGGCCCAAGGCAGGCGCACTCGCGCAGCGGCTCGGTGTGCCGGACATCTTCACCGACATCGACGAGCTTCTCGATTCGGACGAGCTCGACGCAGTCGTCATCGCCACGCCGAACCACCTTCACGAGCCCCACGTTCTGCGCGCGCTCAAGCAGCGGGTACACGTTCTGTGCGAGCGTCCGCTCTCGCTGACGTCAGGTGGAGTCACGCGGATTCTCAACGCTGCGAAGGCGGCGGACCGCAAGGTCGTGGTCGGCAACAACCATCGTTTTCGCAGCGATGTGCAGCAGCTGAGCCGTTTTCTGCAGGGAGGAGAGCTCGGTCGGGTGATGGGAATGCGAGCGGGGCAGTACCAGTTTCGCGCGGGCCATCAGGGGTGGCGGAATAGAAAAGCGGAGGCCGGAGGAGGCGCGTTTCTGGAGTACGGTTATCCGCTTCTCGATCTCTGCCTCTGGCTTGCCGACTTTCCCGATCCGGTGCGAGTCACGGCGCACATGGACAAGGCGCGAGAAGGGTCCGTGGAGGATACGATGCTCGTGCATCTCGAGTGCGCAGCAGGGATCAGCTTCAGCATCGACGTCTCGTGGTCGTATGTCGGCCAGGAGGAGCGATGGTGGTTCGAGGTGATCTCTTCGCGCGGCAGTGCGCGGCTCGCTCCGCTTCGAGTCGTCAAGGAGCTCAATGGCCGCCCGACCAACGTCTCGCCTTCGGGAGCCGCGGCGAAGGAGAGCGCGTTCCTTCAATCCTACCGCGCGGAGCTCGCGCATTTCGTGGCATTGCTCCACAACGAGGCCGCCTACGAGCCTCCCGACGAGCAGCTCAAGGTGATGCGCGTCCTGGAAGCGATCTACAAGTCGGCTGAAGAGGGTCGCGAGATCCGACTGTGATCTGCCGTACTCTCGCGGCGCTCGCTGTGGTGGCAATTGCTGCGCGAAGCGCGCAGGCACAGCCGACGCCCTCCGAGCCAGGCTCGCAGCTAACCGTCCATCTGCTCACCATGGGTCCGGGCGACCAGGTCTGGGAGCGGTTCGGCCACAACGCGATCTGGATCCACGACGAGGCGAATCACACCGACATCGCCTATAACTGGGGTCTCTTCGATTTCGCCGACAAGGATTTCATTCCCCGCTTCGTGCAGGGTCGCATGCTCTACTCGATGGGCGCGTTCGACTTCACGGAGACTGTCGACGCATACCGTCGTGCCAACCGGACGGTATGGTCGCAGGAGCTCGAGATGACTCCCGAGGAAAAACAGCGACTCGCTGAATTCGTCGCGTGGAATATTCGTCCGGAGAATCGCTACTACCGCTACGACTATTTTCGCGACAACTGCTCGACCCGCGTGCGCGATGCCATCGACGGCGCGCTAGGTGGTGTGATACGCCACGCGACCACCGGCACACCGTCGCACACTACGTACAGGTTTCACACCGCGCGACTCACGCAGGACGATTGGCCCATCTTCACCGGGACGATGATGGGGCTGGGCCAGCCGACTGACCGGGAGATAAGTGCGTGGGAGGAGATGTTCCTTCCGGTGATGATGAAGGACCGGCTGAAATCTGTCACCGTCGATCGCGGGGGAGCGGCGGCTCCGCTAGCGAAGAACGAGCGTGTGCTCTTTCAGGCAACGCGTCCTGCGGAGGCGACGGAGGTTCATCGCGGAATCATTGGCTACCTGCTTCTAGCTGCAGGAGTTCTGGCCCTCGGGTTCGCACTATGGAAGGTTGGCCTGTCCGCCGGCAGGCGCGGTAGCTCGCTTGCTCTCGGCGCATTGTGGAGTGTCGTCGCAGGTCTGGCCGGCACTCTGCTCGCCGGCTTGTGGGGATTCACCGACCACATCTACAGCTATCGCAACGAGAATGTCCTCCAGCTCAATCCGCTCTCGCTTGTCGTGGCAGTGCTGCTCGTTCATCTCATCTGGAAGAGGCGTCGCTCGCCGTCAGTGGCGCCGTCTCGCGCCCTCCTCGTTGGGGCTGCTCTCGTCGCTGCGCTTTCCGTGCTTGGCTTTCTCCTGCAGATTCTGCCCTCGATGTATCAGGTAAACGGCGACGTGATCGCCTTTGCAATGCCACTGCACCTCGGGCTGGCGGCCGCGCTTTTTTTGCTGGCACGCCAGAGAATTCCATCAGAGTCAGCGGCTCGAGTATGAGACGTGGCATTAGAGCGGTCGTCGTCGCAACTGCTCTCATCCCGCTCTCTGGATGCGCAACTACCATGACACAGCGCAATGATGTGACGCTCGCGATCGTGAACGCGCGCATTTGGACCGCCAATCCCGGACAACCCTGGGCGACGGGTCTCGCGGTGAGCGCGGACCGGATCGTCGCGGTGGGGTCCAGCGCGGAGATTGCAAAGCTCGCCCGGGGCGTGCCGTCTGCGCGGGTGATCGATGCAGGCGGCGGTCTCGTCACGCCCGGATTCATCGATTCGCACGTCCACTTCGTCGACGGAGGATTCCGTCTCGCTTCGGTTCAGCTGCGCGATGCGCAGACGCCCTCGGAGTTCATAGCCCGGATCAAGGCATACGCTGCTACGGTCACGCCGGGAGCCTGGATCACCGGTGGAGACTGGGATCACCAGCGTTGGGGCGGCGAGCTCCCACGCCGTGACTGGATCGACTCGGTGACGCCGAACAATCCCGTGTGGGTCTCTCGTCTCGACGGACACATGGCGCTCGCCAACAGCGCAGCGCTCGACGCGGCGAAGGTTTCGAAGGCCACTGCCGAAGTGGAAGGCGGAACGATCGTCCGCGACGCCTCTGGCCAGCCGACAGGCATTCTGAAGGACAACGCACAATCGTACGTCAATGCCGTGGAGCCGCCTCATTCAAATGAGCTCAACGATCGCGCGCTCGCCGCGGCGATGCGCTACGTCGCGGAACGAGGCGTGACGTCGATCCACAACATGGGCGGCTTCGACGACCTCGCGACTTTCGAGCGAGTCCACGCGGCCAAAGCCCTGATCACCCGCATCTACGCGGTTACGCCGATAGCGCAGTGGGAGCGCCTGCGCGACACCGTGGCGAAGCGAGGAAAGGGGGACGATTGGGTTCGCATTGGCGGCCTCAAGGGCTTCGTCGATGGCTCGCTTGGCTCTCACACGGCCGCGATGTTTGCGCCGTTCTCCGACACGCCGAAGGACTCGGGGTTTCTCGTCGAGACCGAGCAGGATCTCTATCGCTGGACTTCGGAAGGAGACAAAGCCGGACTCCAGCTGATCGTTCACGCCATCGGCGACCGCGCGATCCATACACAGCTCGACATCTTCGAGAGAGTGGCGCGGGAGAACGGTCCGCGCGACAGACGCTTCAGGATCGAGCACGCGCAGCACCTGGCCCTCGTTGACATTCCGCGTTTCGCAAAGCTGGGTGTGATCCCGAGCATGCAGCCGTATCACGCCATAGATGACGGCAGGTGGGCCGAGAAGGTGATAGGTCCCGAACGAAGCAAGACGACATATGCTTTCAGATCGCTGCTCGAGTCAGGCGCGCGACTCGCCTTCGGGAGCGACTGGTTCGTCGCGCCGCCCAGTCCCCTCGAAGGCATCTATGCCGCGGTCACCCGTCGCACGCTCGACGACAGGAATCCCGGCGGCTGGGTTCCCGAGCAGAAGATCACCGTCGAGGAGGCGCTTCGCGCGTACACCATCGACGGCGCGTATGCGTCCTTCGAGGAAGGGATCAAGGGATCGCTCGAAAGAGGGAAACTCGCCGATTTCGTGCTGATCGACCGTGACATAACACGCATTCCTCCCGAGACCATACGTGATGCGCGAGTCGTCATGACAGTCGTCGCCGGGCGCCCGGTTTACGAGGCAGCGACGAGATAATCACGTAAACTGGCAACTTCATGGCTCCCGTGGGTAATTAGGGAGTCACGACCAATCCCACCCACCAGGAAAAGGCAATGAACTATCCTCGTTTCTCTCCAGCTGCGATGGCCGCGGCGGCGATTGCTGGACTCCTCGTCGGGTCACCTGCTCCGGCGATGGCTCAATCCGCGGCTAAAGCAGGGTCGCCTTCGCGTGATATCCTGCCGTTCAAGGTCACCGAGCGAACCCTTCCCAACGGCCTCAAGGTGATCATCGTCCCGACGGGCTTTCCCAATATCGTGTCGCTGCAGATCCCCGTTCAGACCGGGTCGCGCAACGAGTTCGAGCCGGGCAAATCGGGCTTCGCGCACTTCTTCGAGCACATAATGTCTCGGGGAACGAAGACGAAGACGCAGGAGCAGATGAACGAACTCATCACGAAGGCTGGCGCGCGCGAGAATGCCTACACGACCGACGACTTCACGAACTACTACATCACGTTCGCCAAGGAAGACCTCGAGTCCATGCTGGCGCTCGAGGCCGACCGGTTCCAGAACCTCGAGTACCCTGAAGCGGCGTTCAAGACGGAAGCACGCGCGGTCCTCGGCGAGTACAACAAGAATTCCGCCGATCCGACGTCGAAGCTGTTCGAGGCGATGCGGGACACTGCTTTCACCAGGCACACGTACAAACACACCACGATGGGCTTCATCAAGGACATCGAGGACATGCCTAATCAGTACCAGTACTCGAAGGAATTCTTCAAGCGCTGGTACCGGCCCGAGTACACGACGATCATCGTCGCCGGTGACGTCACTCCCGAGACAGTGATGCCCCTCGTGCAGAAGTACTGGGGCGGCTGGCAGAGGGGCAGCTACAAGGCGACAATCCCGCCGGAGCCGCCTTCAACGGGGCCGAAATACGCACATGTGAGCTGGTCGAGCCCGACCCTCCCATATCTCGGAGTCGCATTCCACAACCCCGCGTTCTCCGAGACGAACAACGACAATGCTGCGCTCGACTTTGTTGCGACGCTCTGGTTTGGACCGACCTCGGACATCTACAAGAAGCTGGTGCAGCGCGAGCAGAAGGTGGATGGATTCGGCGCGGGCAACACCAGCAATGCAGATCCCGAGCTCTTCACGATCTTCACCCGCGTGAAGAAGCCGGAGGACATCGTGTACGTGCGTGACGAGATCCTCAAGACGATTGCGGAGGCCAGGAGCACCAGTGTCTCCGCCTCGCAGCTCGCGGAAGCGAAATCGAACGCCCGCTATTCGTTCGCGCGGTCTCTCGACAACACCGACCGCATCGCGTCGACACTCGCACGCTTCGTCCGCTACAACCGCTCGTACAACACGATCAACCGCGCCTATGCACTCTATGACGCGCTGACGCCGGCAGACCTGCGCCGAGTCGCACAGAAGTACTTCACCGACAACGGGCTCATCGTCGCAACGGTGTCGAGCACCGCACTGTCGCCTGCAATCAGCTCGATCCCGAAGATCGCAAGCTTCGCTTCGGCGACCCCCGCTGCTGCGACCAAGGCGATGAATCCTCCGACGAAGCCACGCGACACCGCTCCGTGGATGGTTCCGACCACAGTCGGCTCGAACGGCAATGCCGGAGCCAGCGCGATCGCAATGTCCAGCGTCATCGTTCAGAAGAATCCCCTGCCGCAGCTTCGCCTCAAGCTCCTGTTCGACGTCGGGTCTGCGGATGATCCTCCGGGCAAGGAAGGTCTCGCGGCGCTTTCGGCGCGCATGATCTCCGGCGCGGGCTCGCGCGCGATGACGCTCGACGAGATCAGCAAAGCCTTCTATCCGGTCGCGGGAAGCTTCAGCGGCCAGGTGGACAAGGAGATGACGACGTTCACTGGCGCCATCCACAAGGACAACTGGGATCGCTTCCTTGACGTCGCCCTCCCGATGCTGCTCGATCCGGGCTTCCGCGAGGAGGACTTCAAGCGGAACAAGGACGGCCTCATCAACGCACTGACTCAGGATCTGCGCTCCAACAACGAGGAGGAGCTCGGGAAGGAGCGGCTCCAGACGAACATTTTTGCGGGCACTCCATACTCGCATCCGGTTCTCGGAACCGTTGCCGGCATCCAGTCGATCACACTCGATGACGTGAAGAGCTTCATTCGCAACCAGTACACGCGTGGGAACCTCGCGATCGGCATCAATGGAGACGTGTCGGACCAGATGGTGACGCAGCTCCGCACCGCTCTCGCGACGCTGCCCGCGGGCACTCCCGCCCCGTCGACGCGTCCCGCGCTCACTGGTACTCGATCGAAAGGCATGAACGTCGAGATCATCCAGAAGGACACGCGCGCCACAGGAATCTCGCTCGGCCTGCCAATCGAGGTGACGCGGACTCATCCCGACTTTGCAGCGCTCAACGTCGCACGCGCGTGGCTCGGTGAGCACCGCATGTCGCAGTCGCACCTCTTTCAGCGGATTCGCGGAATCCGCGGGATGAACTACGGAGACTACGCCTATATCGAGGCGTTCCCGCGCGGCATGTTCCAGTTCTTTCCGGACGCCAACATCGCCAGACGTGGGCAAATCTTCGAGATCTGGATCCGGCCAGTCGTGCCCGAGAACGCGCACATGGCGCTCCGCATCGCGACAACCGAGCTCGAGAACCTGATCGACAAGGGAATGTCCGAGCAGGACTTCCAGTCCGCGCGGCAGTACCTGATGAAGAACGTCTACGTCATGACGCAGACGCAGGATCAGCAGGTCGGGTATGCCCTCGACTCCAGGTGGTACGGGATGCCCGAGTACACGAGCTACATGAGATCGCAGCTGGAGAAGCTCACCCGCGAGGACGTGAACCGTGCTCTGAAGAAGCACCTCTCGGCGACGGATCTGTCGGTCGTCATCATCACGAAGGACGCGGAGGGTCTGAAGAGCCAGCTGCTGGCCGACGCGTTCTCGCCGATCAAGTACGACGCGGAGAAGCCGAAGGAGCTGCTCGACGAAGACAAGGTCATCGGAGCGAGGAAGCTTGGCATCACGGCCGATCGCATCACGATCACGCCGGTAGATCAGGTGTTTGCGAAGTAGCTGCGGACTCGGACCGCCTTCCTCAGTTAGTCCGCAGTCCGCACTAGTCCGCAGTCCGCAGCACAGTCCGAGTCCCCGCAGTCCGAGTGGCCAGTTGAAAAGGGACTCCGATCTTGCCATCTTTCATAGCTGCACTAAAAGCCATCCCAAGAGGTACCGAAGATGAAATCCGATATCCATCCGGTGTACGCCACGGCGAACGTAAAATGCGCCTGCGGCAACACCTATCAGACCCGCTCCACACAGGCGGAGATACACACCGACATTTGTGCCCAGTGCCACCCGTTCTTCACCGGCAAGCAGAAGCTCGTGGACACGGCAGGGCGCGTCGAGCGGTTCCGCCAGAAGTACGCCCCCAAGACCCGCGACGCCGCGCCGGCGACGCCTGAGGTCTGAGCCTCAGGGATCGCCTCGCTGACGCGCTAAACCGCGCCGGCGAGGTCGAGAGGCAGCTCTCCGATCCCGGAACCGTCAGGGACGCCCAGCGCATGACAGCGCTCGGCCGGGAGCACCGCCACCTGGCCCCCGTCGTCGAGATGGCCGATCTTCTCCAGAAATACGAGAACGAGCTCGCGGAGGTTCACGAGCTCGTTCTTGCTGATGACCCCGAGATGGCGAGCGAAGCCCGGGCCGAGGAAATCCGGCTCCGGGCTTCGATCGCCGAGCTCGAGGAACGGATCAAGCCGGCCCTCATCCCCCCGGACCCCCTTGACGACCGGCCCGCCATTGTCGAGATACGGGCCGGTACGGGCGGCGACGAAGCTGCTATCTTTGCCGCTGACTTGTACCGCATGTACACCCGCTTCGCCGAGAAGCGGGGCTGGCGCATCGAGATGATCTCCTATTCCGAAGGCACGCTCGGCGGCGTGAAGGAGGCGGTCTTCAAGGTGAAGGGAAATGGCGTGTTCGGAACAATGCGCTGGGAATCGGGCGTGCACCGCGTTCAGCGCGTGCCCGTCACGGAGAGTCAGGGTCGCATCCACACCTCCGCAGCGACTGTCGCAGTGCTGCCGGAGGCGGAGGAGATCGATCTCAGAATCGAGGACAAGGATCTTCGCATCGACGTGTTCCGGTCCTCTGGACCCGGCGGGCAGAGCGTGAACACCACGGACTCCGCAGTGCGCATCACCCACATTCCATCCGGAATCGTCGTGAGCCAGCAGGACCAGAAGTCGCAGCTCCAGAACAAGCTGAAGGCGATGGAGGTGCTTCGCGCGCGTCTCCTGGACGCGCGGCTGGCCGAGCAGGAAGGGGAGCGCGCGCGCATGCGCAAGACGCAGGTGGGAACGGGAGACAGATCCGCCAAGATCCGCACGTACAATTTCCCCCAGAATCGTGTAACCGATCACCGCATTGGATTTACGATGCACGAGCTGACGAAGGTGCTGGACGGCGACATCGAGCCGGTCGTCGATGCGCTGCGCCACGCCGACGTCGAGGACCGCCTTGGTGAGTAATACCGTCCAGCAGTCCAAACCGACCGTCTCGTCCGTGGTCGAGCAGCTGGCCTCGAAGCTTCACCTCGCTGGAATAACTGACGCGCGACGCACAGCTACCGACATTCTCGCGGCCGTTCTCGAGGTTCCCCGGCTTTGGCCGGTGATGAACCGCGAAGCAGCAGTCGATTCAACGGCCGCCGTCACCGCTACCCGTGCCGCCGAGCGCATGGTGAAAGGCGCACCGTTCGGCTATGCGGTCGGCTGCGTCGCTTTCCGTCATCTGAATCTGGTCGTCGACGAGAGAGTCCTCATTCCCCGCCCGGAGACCGAGCTGCTCGTCGAAGAGATACTCCTCCGAATGGAAAAGGTCTTTCGCAATGGGCGCCCGTGGGGCACCGCGGCCGATATCGGAACCGGGTCCGGCGCAATCGCGCTTTCACTCGCCAGCGAAGGTCGCTTCCAATCGGTGATTGCAACGGACGCATCGAATGACGCGCTCACGGTTGCACGGATCAACGCATCTCGCTCGGCGACGGCGCTGCGCGTACGCGTAGACTTTCGTCAGGGCTCGCTCCTCGCCCCGCTTGGTGGACAGAAGGTCGCGGTCCTCGCGTCAAATCCCCCGTACGTCTCCTTCGCCGAGATGGACAGTCTTCCGCCCAGCGTGCGGGACTGGGAGCCCCCGATCGCGTTGTTCAGCGGGCACGACGGCTTGGCGGCCACAAAAGAGCTCGTGCGTGCAGGCTCACGCAATCTCATGACCGGCGGTCTGCTGGCGCTCGAAGTCGACGAGAGGCGCGCCTCTCTCGTCGCCGAGATGGTGATGCGGCATGGAACCTACATGGACGTAGGCGTGAGACTCGACCTCGCCGGACGCGAGCGATTCGTTTTCGCGTCGCGCATCTGACGCAACCAGAAGAGAGGAGAAGCGATGCTGGAAGAGAAGGCGCGCGAGCTTGGCCGCGTGATCGGTCAGAGTCCCGAATACCAGGCGGTCAAGCGATCGAGCGAGGCTCTCAACAGCGATCGCGAGGCGGTTACGGTTCTCCAGGACATGGAGAAGATCCGCATGGAAGCGCAGCAGATGATTCAGCGCGGCGAGCAGCCGACCCCTGAGATGGAGAAGAAGCTCGACGATCTGCTCGCAAAGGTGCAGACCAACCCGGTTTACCAGCGCGCCATATCCGCGCAGGAGAACTTCGACAAGGTCATGTACCAGGTCAACAACTGGATCATGGAAGGCATGAAAAAGGCGGGGACCAGCTCCATCATCACGCTTTCCTGAAGCGGAGTCGCGGTGAGGAAGGGGCAGCTCATCGTCTTCGAGGGTTCCGAGGGCGCCGGCAAGACAACACAGCTCACGCTTTTGACCGGCCGGCTGAAAGGCGAAGGTTTCGAGGTTCTCCCGCTTCGCGAGCCCGGTGGCACGCTCCTCGGCGACTCGATTCGAGACATTCTGCTCGACCCGGCCCGCCACATCTCGCCCTCAGCGGAAGCTCTCCTCTTCATGGCCTCTCGCGCGCAGCTCGTTCGCGACGAGATTGACCCTGCGCTCGATCGCGGTGTAGTTGTATTGATGGACAGGTTCTTTCTCTCGACTTACGCCTATCAGATCGACGGCCGCGGTCTTCCGGAGCAGGAGATTCGCTCCGCGAACGACCTCGCCACGGGCGGGCTTGTGCCAAACCTCAACATCGTGCTCGAGATCCCGGCGGCTGATGGACTCGAGCGAGCGTCTGCGAGAGGCGGCCATGACCGCATCGAACAGTCAGGAGAGGAATTCCATTCCCGCGTCGAGCGCGCATTCGCCAGATTCGCAGGCGGCGACTGGCAGAAAGCGCATCCGGAAGTCGGGCCAGTCGTGATGATTGACGGGCGCGGTGAGCCTCTCCAGGTGCATCAGCGAGTGCTCGAAGCACTCGCGCGAAACTTGCCTGAACGATTTGCGATGCTGTCCAACTCGAGAGCGAGCTGATGCTCGACATCAATCCCGGACTTCGGTCGCGCACGATCTCCGTCGGAGCACTCCTCCTGCTGTCCCTCGTCGCCGGCGGATGGCTGCTCGAGCGGGGAACTCGCTCCGGTCCGGTGAAGACGAAGGCCGAAGCGGCGCGCCTGTTTGACGAAGTGTTCAGGCACGTCGACCGGAATTACGTCGACTCGATCGGCTCGCCGAGAATGTACCGGATGGCCGTCGAAGGAATGCTCTACGAGCTCGAGGATCCGT
This sequence comes from Gemmatimonadales bacterium, assembly GCA_039931395.1. Lineage (GTDB taxonomy): Bacteria > Gemmatimonadota > Gemmatimonadetes > Gemmatimonadales > Gemmatimonadaceae > UBA4720. The sequence continues at coordinate 77,296 of JBDTRZ010000001.1, read as the reverse complement.
ACACCTCGCTTCTCGCGCCGGAGAAACTCGGGCGACTGAACGAGACTACGTCGGGCAACTATGCGGGAGTCGGACTTCAGGTCGACGTGCGTGACGGATGGATTGTCGTCATCGCGCCGACACCGGGGAGCCCGGCGGAGCGCGCTGGAATTCAGCCGGGCGACAGGGTGATCGAGGTCGACGGGCGCTCGACGCAAGGGTGGACGCTCGAAGAGGCGACCAAATCCTTCCGCGGAAAGCCGGGAACTGCGGTCTCGCTGCGGATCGAAAGGCCCGGAGCTCTTGCTGTGATCCCGCTGTCACTGGTGCGAAAGCCGTTGCATCAAAGCGCGGTGCGTCGGGTTGCAATGCTTCCGAACGGCGTCGGATACATCGACTTCAAGGCGTTCAGCGACTCGTCGGACAGGGAGCTGTCGCGGAGCGTGAGCGCTGTCCTGTCACGCGGTGCCAAGGCGCTCATCCTCGATCTTCGCGCGAATCCCGGTGGTCTGCTCGAGCAGGGTACACGCGTAGCCGATCTGTTCCTGGGGAACGGGCAGAAGATCGTGAGTCTCCGCGGCAGGACTCCCGAAGCAAACCGGGACTACTCCGACAGCACGTCGCAGCGGTGGCCCAGTCTTCCGCTCACTGTGCTCGTCGACGACAAGAGTGCGAGCGCGGCGGAGATTGTGGCGGGTGCGCTTCAGGATCACGATCGCGCTCTGATCGTGGGAGAGCCGACGTACGGAAAGGGAAGCGCTCAATCGATAATTCCCCTCGGTCCCGATGGAGGCCTCAAGATCACCACGGCCAGATGGTTTACCCCGTCGGGCAGGTCCATCAGCAGGAAGCTCGATCGGGATGACGACGACGGCGGTCAAGCGCCGGTGCCCAGGGCTGGTGGCCGATACCGAACCGCTTCGGGACGGATCGTGCATGACGGCGGCGGAATCACTCCCGACGTCATCGAGAGCGACAGCGCATACTCGGCTGCGGTTCGCGAGCTCCAGACTGTGCTCGGCCGAAAGGTGAGCCTTTTCCGCGATGCGCTGACTGATTATGCGTTGAGACTCAAGGCGACCAGAGGCGTTGCGTCACCGCAGTTCACAATCACGCAGCAGATGCTCGACGAAGTCTGGAAGAGGATGGTCGCGCGCGGAGTGGTGATGGACAGGGGAATATTCGACGAGTCTGCGCCAGTGGTGGGGACGCTCCTGTCGTACGACATCGCGCGCTATGTCTTCGGTCCCGAGGCCGAGTTCAAGCGGCGAGTGGCGACCGACAAGGCGATTGCTACTGCGCTCGAGCTGACCACTGGCGCGGTCTCTCAACAGGCGCTTCTGCAGCGTGCTCAGGCACGTCAACAGCAACAGCCGCCGCGTGCGGCAGGCGGCGAGTGAGCGAGCGCATTCTCATCGTCGGGGCTGGACAGGTGGGGCGCGGGTTATTCCGCGCCTTTCGCTCTTCCGGGCTCGACGTTCTCGGGCTGCACGGCCATCGCGCGTCTCATTGGACCACGTCCAGCGGAGCGCTGCCCGCATCGATCAGCGAGACCAACACGATCATTGTCGCTGTGCGCGACGAGCAGATCGACGATGCAGTGAAACAGCTGATGGATGAGCGTGGGCGCTCGGGGAAGGGAAGAATTGCCTCAGGCACGGTGATTCTCCACACGTCGGGAGGCGCCGAGCCTGCCTTGATTCCGCGGCTGTCCGAGATCGGACTGAGCGGCGGCACATTTCATCCCTTGATCCCTTTCTCCAATCCCGATCGCGCGGCCGAGCTTCTCAAGAAAGCGTGGATCGGCATCGACGGAGATGACCAGGCGCGGGCGACGTCCCGCCGGCTCGCAGGCCACATCGGTGCGCGCACGCTCGAGATCCCGCCAGGAAAAAAGAGCGTCTATCACGCGGCAGCGGTGATGAGCTCGAACTTCCCTGTGGTGCTGGCTGAGCTCGCGAGCGAGCTGTTCCGAAGTCTCGGCATCCCCTTGAAAAGCTCGCACCAGGCGGTTCACGGACTGATGGAGGGGGCGGTGGCGAACATCGGCGACACTGCTCCACTCGACGCGCTCACCGGCCCCATCGTCCGAGGCGATGCGGAGACCGTGATGCGACATCTATCGGCATTGCGGGGAATGCCGGAAGCGAAGGCCGTGTACAAGCGGCTCTCGCTGACCGCTCTGGAAATGGCCAGGCAGCGCGGGACTGATCCGGCTCGCCTCGAGGAGATTCAGAGACTGCTTCTGCTTCGCTAGTCACCGCCCGCGCTGACAGGGCGGCGCTCCACTCTACATGCTGGGAAGTGCAGTCGAATCGAGAACTCGCGCGTTCTTCGGCGGTGTGAACCTGAACTCGGAAGCCGCGATCGAGGCGTTTGGCTTGATCGACGTGATGGTCACGAGCCGCGTCAGCCCGTTGGCATCGACTACCTCGAATTGTCGGATCATCCCGTCGGTTGCGTCGACCCACACCTTCGCGCGCGTAAAGGCGTTGTTGGATTTCTTCGGAACGAGATTGACGACGCTGGTCTTCCGTCCGCCGACCGTCGCAGTGCCTGCGCCCGTGATGGTGTAGCGGGACGACGGCGAGGAAAGGAACATTCCACCTGGATCGACCATAGCCATCGAGCCGCTTCCGCCGGCCGGCATCTTTATCACCTGTCCGGGCGCACTGCTCGGGATATAGACCCACACTGTCTTGCCATCGGAGACGACTCGGTCGCCTTTCGGGTCAGAAAAGTTGATGGACAGCAGATTGGGATCCTTCCGGAGCATGACCCCTCGCGAGACCGAGCTCGTGCCGGTAAGCGGGTTGGTGATCGTCTGCCGGAACTCCGCGCGAAGGCTGCTCATCTCCGAGTATGTCTTCACTGCGCGGTTCATCACCGCTTCGGAGGATTGTGCCTGAGCGCCCGTCGCTACAGCGAAGGCGGCGATTGCTGCGATGATGTTCTTCATGTTCAATGCTTACCCGGCGCCGCCTTCACCGTTCCTGATCTCGAGGCATCAGAAGGCGACGGAGTCAGGAAATCGACCGGAGGAGTCACGCGGCGGCCGATGGCGGTCGCGACAGCGCGCAGCTCCACGATCAATGAGACGAGCTGCTCAGGATACAGCGATTGCGCACCGTCGGAAAGCGCGTTGTCGGGATGCGGATGCATCTCGACGAGTACGCCGTCCGCTCCCGCTGCCAGGGCCGCGCGCGCCATTGGCGTAACCCGTTCGCGGATTCCGGTTCCGTGACTAGGATCTGCGACGATCGGAAGATGCGAGAGCCTGTGCACGGTCGGAATCGCCGTCAGGTCGAGCATGTTGCGCGTCGCAGGATCGAAAGTTCTCACCCCACGCTCGCAGAGAATCACCTTGTCGTTCCCTTCGGACAGAATGTATTCGGCGCTCAGCAGCAGATCGGTTATCGTTGCCGCCATCCCGCGCTTGAGAAGCACAGGCTTGCCGATGCGGCCGACTGTCTTGAGCAGCGAGTAGTTCTGCATGTTGCGGGCGCCGATCTGGATGCAGTCGGCAACTTCGGCCACCAGATGCGCGCCCTCGGCATCCATCGCCTCGGTGACTATCGGCAGTCCGGTCTCGCGCCGCGCAAACGCGAGGAGCTCGAGTCCTTTTCTACCGAGTCCCTGAAACGCGTACGGCGAGCTCCGGGGCTTGAAAGCACCTCCGCGCAGAGCGGTACCGCCTGCTTCGCGCACCGCGCGTGCCGATTCCAGTATCTGCTGCTCCGATTCGACGGAGCAGGGACCGGCGATCACGGGAACGTCGTTGCCTCCGAACGAGACACCGGATGCGATCGTGACGATCGTGCTCTCGGGTCTCCATTCGCGGGACACCTGCTTGTACGGCTGCGTGACGTGGATGATCTCCGCCACGCCTTCGAGGGCGGCGAGCCTCGATGCGTCGATGCGCCCGTCATTGCCCACGACCCCGATCGCCGTCCGCTGCGCACCCGGCATCGGCCGCGCCTCGTATCCCATCTCCTTGATCACGGCGACCACGCGATCGACCTCTCTCGCGGCCGCGCCGTGCTGCATCACAACCAGCATGTCAGGCGCTCAGTGCGGCGACGGGCTCCCGGGCGGTGAGCGTGCCCGCAATCGCCTCTTCGACGGCCTGCCCCCGCATGTGCACGCTCACCAGGGACGATACGCCGGGCTCCTGCATCGTCACGCCGTAAACTGCGTCGGCCGCTTCTGTCGTCGTGCGCGGGTTATGCGTGATGACGATGAACTGGGTGTTGGCCTTGAACTCGTTGAGCATCTTCACGAAGCGCCCGATGTTCGCGTCGTCGAGTGGGGCATCGACTTCGTCCAGCAGGCAAAACGGGCTGGGCTTGGTGAGGAAGATTCCGAACAGCAGCGACAGAGCGACGAGCGCTCTCTCACCACTGGAGAGCAGATGGATGCGCTGCGTCTTCTTGCCGCGCGGAGCCGCGTGAATCTCGATGTCGCCGTCGAGAGGACTCTCCGCATTCTCCAGCCGGAGATCGCACTCGCCTCCGCCGAACAACGTCATGAAAATCTGGCGGAAGTTCTCGCGCACCTGCGCGAAGGTCGTCAGGAACAGCTCCCGCGCCGTCGTGTCGATCTCGCGAATCGCCTGCTGAAGCGAGAGCCTTGCCGTCGCGAGGTCAGCTCTCTGCGAAGTGAGCAGCTCCAGCCGCTTCTGTTCCTCTTCGTGCTCCTCGATCGCGAGTGGATTCACTGGACCGAGCGCATCGATCTGGTCACGAAGCTGCATCGCTTCCGCGCGGAGGCTTTCATCATCGAGCTCGACTGGCTGAGCGTCGCGCATCAAGTCCTCGAGCGGCTTTTTCCATTCGGTCTCGAGCCGCTCGCGAATCATCGTCCGCCGCGCCGACAGCTCGGTGAACCTGAGCTCCGATGAATGAAGCTCCTCGGTCAGAGCGGTCGCACGGTGACGGATATCCGTGAGCGCGTGCTCAGCCGATTCCAGGCGCTCGTCAGAGGTCTTGACCGCGAGCTCGGCGTTTGCCAGACGTGTCTCCCCGTCTTCCAGAGTCGCCTGTTGTGCCTCGAGATCCATCTGCCACGTAGCGAGCTGCTGGGCGAGCTCTCCATCAGCCGCTGAGAGCGTGCTGAGCTCCGACTGCAGCGATTCGAGGCGGTTGTTCGCAGTGGCAAACTCCTCTCGCAGATGACGCTCACGATCGCTCGTGAAGAGAAGGCGCGCCTGCGCCTCGGCGCTTGCGACCTGACTTGCCGTGCGCTGGTCGCGTGTCTCATCGTGACGCCTCTCCGCTTCGGCAAGAGCGTGTCGCGCTTCTGTGACACCTGCGTCGAGGTGAAGGACCCCGGCTTCCTTCTCCGAGATCGCCTCGGCGATGCGGGCGATGTTGTCGCTTAGTGACAGCTCGCGCGCGGCAAGGCGCTCGAGAAGCGCGGAGGCGTCTCCGACTTCCTTGAGTGCGCGATGATGCCGCCGGTTGATCGCAGCGAACAGGTCTTCGCGCTCTGCTGACTCTCGCGAAGCGGCGTGCGCGCTCTCCTGGGCCCGCGTTGCCGCATGTTCCGCCGCTTCGAGCTCTGCGCGCACCGCCACCGCTGCTGCTGCGGCCGATGCACGGGTACTCTCGGAAGCGGACTTCGCGCGTCTGAGCTCGCCGATCTCGGCGCGCCGGCGCAACGGACCCGCGCCGGCGACATTCGCCGGAAGCCAAACCGCGCCGCGCGCGTCGACGAATCCCGTGCCGTTCTCGATCGTGCGCACACGCCCCAGCAGCGTGCGAACCCAGTGTGCGGCCGGCGACTCGGTGCTCACGAGCCGCGAGAGATCGTCATCCGGCGAGTCCCCGTTACCGTCAGAGCCCACCGCGTCCGCGGGAAGAAGAAGCAGCGGTCCCGGATTGGTGGCTGCGTGCCACGCGCGAATGGATTCGGCGGCTGCACTGTCGCGCACGAGCACTGCATGCACCGTCGGACCGAGAAAACGCTCGACCAGAGACGCCGCTTCCGCCTCGGTGCTGATGAAATCGCTGAGAGGTCCGAGGACACTCCCCTCGCCGAAGCGCTGTCTCTCACGCAGAAGCTTTGCGGCGGCCGGCGCCAGACCGACACGCTCGCGCTCCAGGTCCTCGAGGGCGTTGAGCTTGCTTTCGAGCGCGGTCTGTGCCTCTTCGGCGCGAAGAAGTGCAGAGCGTGCGCCCGAGTCCGATTCGCGCGCTGCACGCGCGGAGGTGAGTGCAGATGCGAGCTCTTCGGTAAGTGCGGAGCTTCGCTCGCGCGAAGCGGACAGCGACCCCTCCGCTTCAGCGAGCTCGCGGCGAATCGCGGTTTCGGCATCGACGAGCTGAGTCTGTTCATCCGCCAGCGTGGTGCGGCGGCCGGATAACTCCTGCAGCTCACGCTCCGCCGTCTGGCGGTCGAGCGCATGACGGTGCGCGAGCTCGCGCATCTCGCGAGCAGCGCGATCAGCCGTCTCCACAGCCGCACGCGCGGCCGCGAGAGCGGCACGCGCCGACTCTTCTTCAGCGACGTGCGTTGCGAGTGCGGTGTTGGCGAGAGCCAGCTCGGACTCGAGCTCCTCCCGGTGCGCCGTTGCGCGCTCGAGCTCTTCGTTGACGCGCTCCACTGTAGTTCCGCCTTCGCGCCGCTCCTGCGCCGCACGCTCGCGCCGCGCTTCGGCATTGCGCTGGCGTTCTTCCGCGACAGCGATCTGGCCCCGCAGCTCCTGCGTGCTCTCACGCTGCTCTGCGGCAAGGCGTGCGATCTCGCTGCGCCGCGCCTCAGCGGCTGCGCGCGCGCCATGCGCGGCGTCACGCGCGGCTTCCGCGGCAGCGACGCTCTCTTCGGCCTGCGGAGCCGTGTGCCGAAGCTCAGCCACGCGAGTCTCGAGGCGATCGAGCTCGCCGCGCCATGCGTCCATCTCGCGCGCGGCGAGCGCTATCTCGATTGTGAAGCGGCGCTTCATGAGCTCGACATTCTTCTCGGCACGCTTGCGTTGTCGCCCGAGTGACCGAACCTGCGTCTGGACTTCGGAGATCAGATCGTCCAGCCGCCCCAGATCGACCGCGGTCTCCTCGAGGCGCCGCTCCGTGCTGCGCTTCCGATCCCGGTACAATCCAACCCCTGCGGCTTCCTCGAACAGCTCGCGCCGCTCATCCGGGCGGTCGGAGAGCAGAGCGTCGATCATCCTGCTCTCTATGACGACTCCGGAGTCCGCGCCGAGGCCCGTGCCGCGCATCATGTCGTGGATGTCGCGCAGGCGGCACGGCGAATTGTTGAGGAGATAGTCGCTGTCGCCGGAGCGGCTCAGACGGCGCGTTATCACGACCTCGCGGTAGGGAACTCCCAGAGCCCCATCTTCGTTCTCGAAGTGAAGCGAGACTTCGGCGATGTTCACCGGGCGCCGCGCCGAAGATCCCTGGAAAATCACTTCTTCCATCTTCGCGCCGCGCAAGAGACGCGCGCGTTGCTCACCGAGTACCCAGCGCACTGCATCGATGATGTTGGATTTGCCGCAGCCGTTGGGTCCGACGATCGCCGTCACGCCGGGCTCGAACAGGAGGTCGGTCTCGTCAGCGAAGGATTTGAATCCCTGAATCTCGAGCTTGGTGAGTCGCACTACGGGAGTCTCCCCGTTCTGTAGGCGAGCACCGGTGAGAGACCCGCAACGCGAAGCGCCGTGGCCGCGAGCGAGGACTGCTGCGCGCGCTCGAATGCACCCGCATACACGCGTGCGCTTCCGTCGCGCTGCATCAACGCGTAGGCATGCACACCCTTTGACTCGAGCTCTCGCAGCTTCTCTCTCACGCGCGTGCTCATGCCGGCCTGCGCCGGGACGCTGTCCACAAGGAGGGCGAGCGGAGCACGCACCACCGTACCCGCCGAGTCAGGCACCAGTCGCCGGCGGCGGAGTGTCGCAAGAAGCCGATCCGCCTGAGCGCTGTCCGCATAGGCACCCGCATGAACCTTGTACCAAGTGGCCTCGGTGTCTCCGATCGGAACGAGTGATACGGTCGCCGCGGGCATGGAAGAGCCGTGGCGCTGAATCTCAAAATTAGCACCTTCGGCCGTATTCGAGGCGAGAATCTCCACCGAAAACGCCGCCGCGGTGGAGGAGTCCTGCGGATTCGAGGGGAGAATCGCATTTCTGCGAGCGTTGGCGGAATCAATCGCTGCGGAATCGGACAAAGCAGCGGCGGGTACGCCGGCTGCGTCCTCGGATTCCCCGCGGCGCCCGGCCATCGCACCTCCTACGATCCCAAGCGCGAGGAGTCCTGCCGCCGCCAGACCCATCTTCTCTTTCGACCAGGCGTCGGGTCTCCGTGTGATGTCGATTCGCGGAGGTGCAACGAGGGTGGGGTGAGGAATCTTCGTCAGGATGTGCGCGGTGGGCGCTGATTCGAGACGCTGCACTCCCACGAGAACGACGCCGTCCACGTAGCTCACGAGGCGGTCGAGCCCGGGTGCATCCGACTTCACGACGATCAGCAGCAGCTCGTCGGCGCTCGCGAACTCCGATGCGAAGGTCTGCCACCTGGGACTTCCGATTATCGTCTCTGTCGCCGCTGACTCGGTGCCGCTCGGCATTACGAAGAAATTCCTCGTTCCCTCCACCTCGCGCGCGACGCGAACGAATGAAGTGCCGAATTCAAAGCTGTCGTAGATGCCGTGCGAGTCGTCTTCCCGAACCAGCGTCTGGAGTGGCGCCGTCTCGCCGCCAAGGTCGGCTACCATCACCAGGCGGTGCGCACTCTCGGCGAGCGCGATTCCGATGGCGGCGTGCGCCGCCGCGACGATGTCATCGGATGTGACGACCACCGATGAATATCCGCGAAGGGCGACGGCCGCCTGACGGCCGGCGCCCTGGTATGATCCCCCTGGTGCGCGCGCCGGATCGGTCACTGCGTCTCCTCGTACACCCAGTACTGCCTCCTGGAATCTCGACCCATGCGTTCCGCTTCTTCGCGGCTCGCGTACGGGCCGAGCACTACACGATAGATAGTAGTCGATCCGGTCCGCGTCGGGACGACGCGGGGCCTCACCCCGTTCACTGAAATTGTCGCGGCGGTCTCGTTCGCCTTCTGTTCCATGAGCACCGCGGCGAATGACACCATGTAGCCGCGCGGCCTGGGTGCGACGGCGGCTGGTGGCTCGACCATCGTAGGCGTGGCATCACGCAACGGTGGTGAGAAGGTGCTGTCGCGCGCCGGAATGGAAACCACGCTGTCCCGGACGAGAGTGCTTTCTCCCCTCTCGAAAGTGACCGGCCTGTCGAGCTCGGCAGGGCGTGGCCGGAATCCGTTCCAGGCGAAGAAGTACCAGAAATCCTTCGCACCGCCGGCAATCGTGCGGGAATCCGCCAGCCTGGACGAGTTGACGAAGACGACATCGTTTCCGCGGACGACGGCGATCTGGTTTTCCGGTGCGAACGCGGGAAGATCGCTGCGCCATTCGGCGCTGATTGTCCCGGTCACACGATTGGTGCCCACCGCGATTACCCACGCTGAATCGTTTCCGTCCGCGGGCCTGGCGAGAATCATCTGCCCGAATGGATCCATCCGCATCTCGGACACGGGACTCGGAAGCCTGACCGTGGCGGCGACGGACTCACTGTAGCGGTCGATGACCGACAGGACGTTGCTTCCCTCGAGGGCGACGTAGAGGCGGTCGCCACTCGGCGTCGGCGCGACCGCCGTGACGGGCTTGTCGAGGCGAATGCTCTTGACGCGGGCGAGGTCCTGGGTCCGCACACCGATCAGCCCGGTATCCACGGTAAAGTAGATGCGGTCACCAACCTGCGTTCGCACGCCGCGCGAAACGAGCGGCAGGGAAGCGGTCTTGATGATGTCGTCGTCGGTCGGGCGAATCAGCCAGAGCTGTGTGCCGCGGCCGTCGTTACCCGCGATGACCACCGAGCCATTCTGCTGTGGAAAGACGAATCGGGCGGGCGAAGGCGGCTCGAATGTCCAGTCTCCGGTCGGAGTGATTCGTGATACGGTTCCGGTCGGAGTGATGCCGTAGACTTCGGTCCCGTTCACGGACGCTATGGATGTCAGCTTCGCCTTTGATGCGATACGGACCTCACTCGCCCGCAGGTCGAGCCGTCGTGGCTGGCCCTTGTCGTCCAGGAATGTCACGACGCCTTCGTCGGGGTCGAATCCGAGAACACGTGCCACCGACGGCGCTCCGCCTGCCGCCCAGACTGCGGAATCGAGCCGCGGGTAGATGTAGGCGCGCGCCGTGCCCCCTGCCTGCGGAATGCGGAGGACTGTCTGATCGGGACCCGGTGCGGCTGACCCGGTCCTGGCACCAGGAGACGCCTGCCGGTCGCCGCTACACGCGGCGACGACAAGCGTCAGCGCAATCAGCCGGGACGAAACTCTAGAAACTCGGGCCCAGCGAGAAAGTCCAGTTCGGCTTGCGTCCAGGTTGATCGAGCGGTATCGCGTAATCCCACTTGAGAATCGCGAGGTTGAACAGATTTACGCGGAGACCCGCTCCATAGCTGCGGAGCGGGAAGCGCTGGAGTGTGAAATCATAATTGTCCGGCTTCGTAAGCGAAACCTTCTGGCCCGCGCTCCATGCGAGTCCGGCATCGTAAAACACGAGTCCTTCGATCGGCGGAAGGCCGACCGGAAGCGAGCCAAGGTCGAACCTTCTGATGATCGGGAACCGGATCTCGGCGTTCAAAACGGCCACGCGGCTTCCGACGAGCTGCTCGGTTTCGCACGACCCTCCGCCGCCGATGTAGGAGGTGCATTCGTAGCCGCTGAAGTTCGCCTTGTCGTATCCGCGCACATACTCGGGGCGACCGACGTACTTCGGAAACGCACTCTCATCCCGCCCCATCGACATGCTCGTCAGGAGACGCGTGGCAATGGTGATCGTGTTGAAGATGATCGGATCGTAACGGCGGTAGTCGGCCAGATACTCCACCCAGCGGAGGTTTCCGACCGACGGTGAGATCTGGAACCGGAACCGGCGACCGATCACCGGAGCCGTGTAGCCGAACAGAGTGTTGTCCGACACAAAGGCGAGCGACGGCGAGAAGAAATTGTACGCCGGCGCGTTGGATACGTCGTTGATCTCGGGCGCAGTGCAGCCGTTGACGAAGCATTCCTGCGACAGCGAGATGACGGAGCGTCCGATGCTGTTGAACTGCGCGCCGGCCTCGAAGCGTGTAAAGCGGTTGAGCGGGTACTGCGTCGTCAGGAACGCGTTGCGGAGCACGTAACGCGTGAAGAGAACTGTGTACACGTCGCGGTCAGGCAGCTGCAGCAAGTCCCCTCCGCTCTGCGGAAGGAACACAGGCTGCTGATAACCGCCCACCGTGTACTGCCATCTGTGACTGAGATTCGCGTACGCGGCGAACACGCTCGCGTCGCGCAGCTGTCCATACACCGACGCCGACAGTGCGATGTTGTTGTTCCCGAGCAGATCGCTCAGAACGATCGTCGTGCCGCCGCTGAATCCGCTCAGTCCGTACTGATTGCCCGTGCCGTATCCTACTTCCGGCTGAGCGATGTAGTCCGGCTTGAATCCCACCGAGTACGGGTAGTCGCGGAAGCGCGTGGTGTCAGGCAGCGCAAAATCAGGGTTCGCGTTGAGCACCGCTACGGTCGTCTGCTCGATCTCGCTGGCCTTCGCTTCGCCGCTCGAGAGCTCATTGGACGCTCGTGAGCCCGTAGGCGCACGGTAGATCGAGGACTGACTGCCGCGATTGGCCTCGCGCTTCGTCGAATCGGCGGCGGTCAGAGGAGCCAGAGCGGCAGACGGAAGCGCGGGGACGTTCATCACGAGTCCCGTTGACTTCGTACCGGGCTCCGTGAACGCCGTGCGCTTCAGGGAGCGCGGGTTGTCCATCGTCCAGACCGTGTAGTCGCCCTTCTCGTAATAGGTGAACGCCATCCGATCGGCGCCCCTCGCCCATGTGATCGCGGGGCTGTACTCGGTGATCGCCGATACGCCGCCCAATACGTTGGTCAGCTGGTACTGCTGCTTGTCCTGCATGTCGTACAGAAAGACGTTCGCAACGCCCGTCCGGTCGGAGATGTACGCGAGCGACTTTCCATCCGGAGCCCAGGATGGATTGAGGTTGAGGCCGGCTTGTCCCGGAACCACCTCAATCGCACTCGTCTCGGGATCGATCAGCGCGATCTGCCATTTTGCAAATCGAAGTCGCTCGAGATCCGTCGGAGGTGCGCGATCGGTCGCAAACGCAATGCGAGTGCCGTCGGGCGACCAGTTCGGCTGAAGATCGCCGTAGATGTCCTTCGTAAGCTGACGGAGATTCTTTCCGTCCACGCCGACGATGTAGAGGTCGGTGACTCCGCCCTGAGTTCCGCTGAACACGATTCGCTTGTCGTCCGGAGAGAACGACGGTGCGGTCACCGCGTCGAGAGGAAGGTCGATCCGCTTCGCCACTTTCCGGCTCGGCACATCGAGCAGGTAGAGCACGTCCTTGCCGCTGCGCTGCGCCGTGAACGCGAGCGTTCTGGCATCGTTGGAGAAGGCACTCTGTGAATACAGAAGCCGCAGCTCCTCGAAGTTGGGATCGAGGGTGCTCTTCACGAGCCGCTTCACTCTCTCTCCCGTGCGGGCGTTGCCGAGCCACAGGTCGATGAACAACTCTCCCCGCTTCTGATTTCCGTTGGAGAGGAACGCGATGTAATTGCCATCGCTCGAGAGGACCGGCGCCAGGAAGATCTCTCCGCCTGATTTCCGCCGTGTGAGGAGCGGCTGGGCAAAGGCCTGAGGCCTCTGATAGACTGCGGCCGCCGGGAGATACTGGGACTGGACGGCCTCACGCCATGCGGCGCCAATGTCCGTGAGGGACATGCCGAGCTCGCGAAGGAACGCGCGCTCCACGCCGACAGCTGGAGTGTTGCGCAGGATCTCTCCGATCGCCGCGTCACCCCACCGCTCGCCGACATACTGCCAGAACGACTCGCCGAAGCGATACGGGAAATACTTGTCGGGCCGGTCCGTCATCTGGGCAACCGTTGGAATGCTCCCCGACACGGCTGCGTCCCTGAGCCATCCCGCGGTCAGCGGATGATTCGGCCCGATCGACAGGTACTCGGCCATTCCTTCCATGAACCAGAGGGGAGGATTGATCCGCTCGAGTGTCTGCTGGTTGGCGCCCGCGCGGCCCCTCGCAAAAACGTCGTACTGGAACTCGTGCACCATCTCGTGGGCAAGCACGTGCTCGAAGCTTCCCAGATCGCCGGTGAAGGGAAGAATCAGCCGGTGACGCCCCGACTCGGTCACACCGCCCGTCCCCTCGCCAAGATCGCCGGTGACGTTGTTCTGTCCGAAGTCCGCGCGCGAGGAGAAGATGATGATCGGTTTCTTCTCGCGGAACTGGTGGCCCAGGATGCGCGACAGCCGGGCGTACGAGCGCTCCGCCATTCGCGCTGCCGAGCTGACCGCCTGCTTCTCTTCCGGATAGTAGTGAACCAGGAAATGCTCAGTCTCGAGCACCCGCCACTTGAAATGTTCGTACTGCACCTGGTTCTGGCCGAAGTACTGCTGCGCCTCGAGCCGCGGTACGCCGAGGATGAGAACACTGAGGGCCAGCACACGTACCGCTTTCATTTGTCGCTCCCGAAGACCGTTAGACGACTGGCACTACTTCGGCGTCGCTCCACAGACGCTCTATCTGATAAAACGAGCGGAGCGCAGGGTGGAAGATGTGCACGACAAAATCCACGAAATCGAGCAGTACCCATCTACCCTGCTGAACACCTTCGACATGGTGTACCCTTACCCCCTCCTTCTTGAGCTCGGCGATGAGGTGCTCGCCGATGGCCCTGACGTGCGTGTCTGACGTCCCGCTGGCGATCACGAAATAGTCCGTCATGTCGGTGACGCCGTGGAGATTCAGCAGCACGACGTCGTTGGCTTTCATGTCCTGACAAAGAGTTGCTGCACGCATCGCGGGGGGGGCGGGCTCGCGGGCGGGTGTTGCAGGAGAGACAGAGGTCGCCATTCGGCTCCGTTGAAGATTTCCGGTGGCGGTTCAAGCCGCCACCATCAATATCATAAAGGCGTGCAGAAGGTTCCGTTAGCCAGATAATTGCATTTCACAAGCCACAATCACGCAGTCTCTACTGCTTGATGACCCAGACCTTTATCTCCGGGTGCACATCGGCGTGCAGCCGGATCGGCACTCTGTACACGCCGAGCGCCTTGAGCGGCTCCTTGAGCTCGATCTGCCTTTTCTCCACCTGGTACCCCTGCTCGGCGAGCTGCTGCACGATGTCCGCCGAAGTGACGGAGCCAAAGAGCTTGCCCTCTTCACCGACTCGCGCCGAGAAGGTGAGCGACACCTGCTCGAGCCTGGCGGCATACTCCTGCGCCGATCCGCGACGCGATTCCTCCGCTGCGTCCAGGCGCTGGCGCTCCTGCTCGATGCGCTTCTTGTTGCCGGGCGTCGCCTCGTAGGCGAAGCCGCGGGGAAGCAGGTAATTGCGCGCGTAGCCGGGCGAGACCTTCACGATGTCCCCGGGATGACCGAGCTTCTCGACTGCCTGTCGAAGTATGACTTCCATTGTGCGAGTTCCATTTGAAAGGTGATTCGAGGCCCGTCCCGCGGCCGCGATGAAATTTATTCGATTCTCAGGACGGTTTCGCCGGCGCGCGCGCTCGAAGATCGAGCCACGTGTCGCCGAGGCCGATCCCCAGCGCCAGCGCCGCGACGATCGGCCACGCGAGTGCCGCCAGTGCTATCAGCATGAACCGCAGCGCCCGCGTTCGCGTCATCCATGCGAGAATGCCCATTCCGCGCAGCACGTAGAGAGAGCCGAAGAAAACGAGGAGGTTGAGCCCCGCATTCTTTGCCTCCGCGAATGCCGGCAGCAGGTAGATCGATGCACCGACCGCCACTCCCCACACGAGCTGGTCGTTGAAGCGGAAGTCGCGCAGCTTGCCGAGCGCCGGACCGATCGGAACGGCGCTCATCTGGTGATACAGCGACCATCCGAGTGCGAGCGCCGCGAGCGATTCCAGCGCGAGCAAAGCGGGAACCAGCACGGACGACCATCGCGGGATCGCGGCCAGCTGCATCTCGCTCTCCTCCGTCAGCCGCTGCAATGACGGGGACCCGGCCACCACTTCTTTCCATCCGGGCTGAGTAGTCACTTCGCGAAGCGCGCTGATCGACTGGTCGTTTCGCCGATTGTACTCGGTGGCCATGGCGCTTGCGATGCGCGACGGTCCGCCTGGCGACACGAGCACCAGCGCGAAGCCGAGCGCGATTGCAGCAGCGAGCGCCGACAGCGCACGGGGCAGAAACGCCTCGGTTGCCACCACGATGCTCACCAGTCCGAAGGTTGCGGCGAGCAGCAGCGTCCACCCTCGGGCAAGCCAGTTGTACGGGCTGTCCGGCGGGCCGACAGCCGACGACAGCAGCAGAGCGGCAATCGCCACCCATACCACGGCCAGCCATATTCGTCCGCCGTTCTTCCAGCCCACCAGGGCGCACACCGCTACCACTGCGACGAGCAGCAGCGGCGTCTGTTCGATCGGCAGAATGACGCGCATCGCCGGCACGAACGGAGCGAGCATGAACGCGCCCAGTCCGACCGCGAGCTTCCGCCACGATCCCCTGACCGGAGCCGGCGGGGCGGAAGCCGTCATGTTACGCGGTGTGTCCCTTCAGGTACGGAATAATCGCCAGGTACCGTGCACGCTTGATCGCCGTGGACAGCTGGCGCTGGTGACGTGCGCACGTTCCGCTCAAGCGGCTGGGCAGGATCTTTCCCTGGTCGGTGATGAACCGGCCGAGCGTGCGATCGTCCTTGTAGTCGATCCAGCGGACCCGTCCTTCGCAGAACGGGCAGCTCTTCTGTGGTCTTCTCATTGTGGGCTAATCCTCGTCGTCGTCGTCATCGTCACGCCGCGCCGCCTGTGCGGCGAGCTCTTCCTCGCTCATCGCAGGAGCACCAACCTCGTGCTCGTGGAGCGTGATGAGATAGCGGATGACGCCGTCATCGAGCTTGAGGGCGCGCTCGTACTCGGGGAGCACGGTCGGGTCCGCGGAGAAGCGGGAGACGACGTAGTAGCCGTTCTCACGCGGACCGATCGAGTAGGCGAGCTGCCGCCGGCCCCAATGGCTGACCTCGGGCTCCTCGCTCGACGCGAGCATCCCGTGAAAGCGCGTGAGTTTTTCGTTGATTGCGGGGTCTTCGAGGGTCGAATCGAAGATGTACACCGCCTCGTAATTCCGAGACATCGGTAGGCAATCCTCCTTGTGGTCCTGTTTCCGCCCCCCGCTGGTTGCCGGAGTGGGGGGAAGGTGTGAAGGCCGCGAGCGCGGCCGTTTTTCGTGGACTCGAAAGATATCCGGCGGAGAGGCAGCGGGCAACGGACCGGCCGTGGTTCGCAATTCGCAGTTGGTTCGCAATTCGCAGTCAGTCCGCAGTGCGCAATCAGTCCTGGTACATCCGAATACAGAGAGGGATTATGAACTATTTGAAGATGACGGTGGTCGCACTTGCACTGATGGCATGCGGGGGAGGGAGCTCCACGGGCGGTCTCGACGTGGAGCAGAGCTACCTCGTTTCGCTCTCGCCGGCCAACGAGGTCCCGGCTCCAAAGCCCACGACTGCGAGCGGCACTGCACAGGTTGTGGTCTTTGCCGATCGGATTGACTATCAGCTCGCAGTGACATCGATCACCGCAATAACGATGGCGCACATCCACAGCGGCGCAGTCGGAGTCGCCGGCCCAATCGTTGTCACGCTCTACCAGACGACACCGCCGACGGGAGCAGTGAACGGAGTCTTCGCCAGCGGCTCACTTACCGCGGCCACTCTGCCGGCGGGAGTGACACTGGCGTCGCTGAAAACGCTCCTGCTGACCGGCAACTCCTACATCAACGTCCACACGACTGCGAATCCTGCGGGCGAGATCAGGGGCCAGCTGAAATAGTCTGCTGACCCCCTGAACCTTTTTTCTCAGTTAGCCCAGATCTGGCAGAACGAGCCGTTGTCAGTGCCCGTGAGCCTGCGGAACGAACCCACGTACACCGCGTTCATCATCGCCAGCGGTGAATGCCTGATGAAGCCGTTGTTGTCGAGGAAGACCTTTCCGAAGTGGCCCAGTCCGTATGCGTGGCCCGACTCGTGGATCACGACGCTCTGAATGTCCACCGAGAAGTCGTTGGACGCGTTGGTGGTCCAGGGGAAGCTCCGGTTGTAGTAGATCTCGCGGAAGGCAACGTCCGCGACTCCATTTCGGTCGATGTCCGTCGGATTCCCGTCGCCGTCGATGAACACGAAGGTAAACGTCGCGCCGAGAATGAACGTCGCCCCGCCCGGAGTGAGAGCATTGAAGAATGCGGAGGACAGCCATCCAGCATGCGTCACGTCGGCGAAAGGAGTTCCGATGAGCCCTGCATCGGCCAGGACGATGCCGTCCACCAGATCAGGATCCGCGCCGTTGTCGGCGACCTTTGTCGCAGCAGGCGCCGCGCAACCGGCCTTGTTCTGCCAGACAGCCATCGAGGCGTCGACCTCGGGCTCGGTTACTGAGTTCGGCAGCAGGAAGACCGAGCTCGGTGGGACGAACGAGAGGACCGATCCGTCGCTCTGGTCCACGAGGTAGGTGATGTCGGCCCCGCCGCCGCGCCGCGGATCGCGCTCCACGAACTCGGAGCCGAACGTGTGCCCTCTATCGTTTGCGATGAGAGTCGTCTTTCCCTCCCAGCCGGCGGCGCCCTGCTTCACGCGGAGCTCCGCGCTCCACAAAGCCACGTTGGGATTTCTTGCGAGGTACGCCTGGCGAGCACGGTCGAGCACCGGGCTGTAGACAGCGTCCGATTCCGCCCCCTTCGCGAAGGAAGGCGCGCGCGGCGTCATCGTGACGGCCGTCGGCTCTGTTCCGGAGCAGGCGAGAGACAGGAATGTAGTGGCAATCGCGGCAGTGACTGTTGCTGCTGGGCGCATCAGGGATCTCGCAGGGAATGAGGATGGATTGTCGAGGCGCAATGGAAGTTGCGACCAGGAGGACACGCCAACGTCCGGCCGCGTGCAGCGAATGTCAAGAAACAAATCAGACGTTGAATCGGAACAGCAACACGTCTCCGTCCGCGACCAGATACTCTTTTCCCTCTGATCTGACAACACCTTTCTCTCGCGCGCCCTTCCAGCCGGCGTTAGCGACGAAATCGTCGTACGCGACGGTCTCGGCACGAATGAATCCACGTTCGAAGTCGGTGTGAATCACGGCAGCTGCTTTCGGAGCACTGTCTCCGCGGTGGATCGTCCACGCGCGAACTTCCTGCTCGCCTGCGGTGAAATACGTTTGCAGGCCGAGCAGGTGATAACCGGCGTGTATCAGCCGATCGAGTCCAGCCGACTCGAGACCCAGTGACGACAGGAACTCCGGCCGGTCCTCCGGCGGCAGCTCGGCGAGCTCGGCTTCGATTTTCGCGGAGAAGGGAACGACCTCCGCATGCTCTCCGCTCGCGCGCACGGCTTCGCGAAGCGCGCGCAGGTGCGGGCCTTCGTCGCCGTGCAACTCCGTGTCGCTCACGTTGGCGGCGTACAGCACCGGCTTGCTGGTGAGCAGCGAAAGGGGTGCGAGAGCCGCGATCTCGTCGGGCGAGAGCTTCGCCTCCCACAATCCGCGGCCTTCCTTCAGGAACTCGTAAGCTCTCTCGAGGGAGGGAAGCTCGGCCAGCGCGTCCTTGTCGCCCGTGCGGGCGGTCCGGCGCGTCTTGTCAAGGCGCTTCTCGACCGCGGCGAGATCGGACAATGCGAGCTCGAACTCGATCACCTCGCGGTCGCGCACGGGATCGACGGCGCCCATCACGTGAGTGACATCCTCGTCCTCGAAGCAGCGAACCACATGCACGATCGCGTCGGTCTCGCGAATGTTGGCGAGAAACTTGTTGCCAAGCCCCTCGCCTTCGGCCGCGCCCTTCACGAGCCCGGCGATGTCCACGAACTGAACCGCAGCGGCCACCGTCTTCTTTGGCTGCACTATGTCGGCGAGCCGATCCAGCCGCGGGTCAGGCACCTCGACCATTCCAACATTCGGCTCGACCGTGCAGAACGGATAGTTCGCCGCTTCAGCCCTCGCCGCAGTCAGTGCGTTGAACAATGTGGACTTCCCGACATTGGGAAGCCCGACGATTCCGAGCTTCAGCATTCTCTATTGAGTAGCCGCGCCGTCGCCGTCGCGGTTGTGTGCGTTCATCGCGCGCTCGGTTCCCTCTCGGATCCATGTTTCGATCGCCGGGTCGAGCCTGGGCATCAAGCCGAAGATTTCTTCCCGCTCGTCGCCTGCGAATGGAGCGAGAACGAAATCGGAAAGGTCGTGATAGATGTTCCTTCTCTCCTCGCTCGGCCCGACACCGACGCGAAGCCGCGGATACTCCTGGTTTCCAAGCGCCGTCTCGATGCTGCGAAGTCCGTTGTGTCCACCTGCGCTTCCGCGCGCGCGAATCCTGAATCGCCCGACGGGAAGTGCGACATCGTCCACGACGACGAGCAGATCCTTCGGAGGAGTCCAGAACGGCCTGCGCAGGTAATTCCTGAGCACGGTACCGCTCAGGTTCATGTACGTGAGCGGCTTGATCAGGCGCACCCGTGCGCCGCCGACACCCGCCGTGGACACGAGCGCCTCGCCGTCGCGCTTCCATCCCTCGAAACGCCAAACGTCGGCGAGATGGTCGAGTACCCACCAGCCGACGTTGTGCCGTGTCGCTTCGTACTGTCGCCCCGGGTTTCCGAGGCCAAGAATTACCTTCAAGGGGAATCCGGAGAGACTACTTCTCTCCGACCTCTTCCTCGTCAGTCTTGGCCTTGCGAATGACCTCGGGCTCAGCAACCGCCTCGACCTCCTCGGCGACTACTGTCTCGACGACAGCGCGCGGAGCGGAGACGACGCACACCGAAGCATCCATGTCGCCGACGACCTCGACTCCCTCGGGGAGCGGGATGTCACTGACGTGCACCGAGCTTCCGATGGTGAGCTTCGTCACGTCGAGCTCGACGTGGTTCGGAATGTTGGACGGATCCACCTCGACTTCGAGCTCGCGCATCGTCTGATCGAGAATTCCGCCGTCAACGCGCACTCCATCGGGAATACCGACGAGCACGATCGGCAGTCGAACGATGACTTTCTCGCCGGCCACCAGCTCCTGGAAATCGACGTGAAGGATCTGGCGCTTGAAGGGATGGCGCTGGATCTCGCGAATCAGTGTCCGCGCAGTCTTGCCATCGACAGCGAGGTCGATGACCGTGTTCTCCGCCGAGATGTGCGAGAGCAGCTTTTCCAGCTCGCGCGTGTCGATGGAAAGTGATTGCGGCTCGCGGCCGTGGCCGTAGATGACACCCGGTACGCGGCCCGAGCTGCGAAGCGAGCGTGCAACGCCCTTGCCGCGATTGTCGCGAACGCTGGCGGTAAGATTTGCTGATGCCATTGCTGTATTCCCCCTGACCTACTGTTCGAAAAGCGAGCTCACGGACTGCTCGCTGTGTATGTACCTGATTGCCTTCGACAACAATTCACCGACTGACAGCACATTGAGCTGCGGAAACCGCTTTTCCGGTGGAATCCGGACAGAGTCAGTCACCGTCACCTCCGTAATCGGCGCGTTCGACAGCCGCTCCACGGCCGGGCCGGAAAGCAGCGCGTGTGTCGCGCAGACGTATACATCTTTCGCGCCAAGATCCTTCAGCGCGCGCGAGGCCTCTGACACGGTCCCCGCAGTATCGATCATGTCGTCGGTGAGAAGGCAATCCCGCCCTTCGACTTCTCCGACAACGTTCACCACTTCGCTTGTGTTCGGGCTCGGACGACGCTTGTCGATGATGGCCAGTGAGCCATTCAACCGCTTCGCGAAACCCCGGGCCATCTTCGCCGAGCCCACGTCCGGGGCGACGACGACGAGGTCGTGCAGGTGCTTCTTTCTGTAATGCGACACAAACACCTGCGCCGCGTAGAGATGATCGACTGGCACGTCGAAAAACCCCTGCAGCTGGTGCTGGTGAAAATCGAGACCCAGCACCCTGTTCGCGCCGGCCGTCACGATCATGTTGGCCATGAGCTTTGCGCCGATTGCAACTCGCGGCTGGTCCTTTCGGTCCTGCCTCGAGTAGCCGTAGTACGGCATTACACACGTCACCCGCGCAGCCGACGCCCGCTTTGCCGCGTCGATCAGGAGCAGCAGCTCCATGATGTTCTCGGCCGGCGGATTCGTCGGCTGCAGTATGAAAACGTCGTTGCCACGGACGTTCTCGTCTATGCGGACGAAGATCTCACCGTCGGCGAACCGGGTGATCGTCGCTTTGGCCGGATCTACTCCGAGCGCCCGGGCGATTTCTTCCGAGAGGGCTGGATTGCCCGACCCCACCAGAAGTTTTACGCCGTGACTCGGTACGGAAAGTCCGTCCATTGCCGCGATAGCCTTTAAAGTTAAGTGACCGCTGACCCTAGTTCAATTGCTCGGGTAAACAGGGTGCCGATTGCCCCCGGTGGATTCGAACCACCATTCTCGGATCCAAAGACCGATGTCCTGCCATTGGACGAGGGGGCAGCGCGGTAAAGCTAGCCGACCCGTATCGGCTGAACAACGTCGATCGACGTGCGCGTCGTCGTCACGCGTCCCCGATGCTCGTCGGGAATGCGTGAATAGTTCGGCGGTGAGTCGAGAACGCCGAAGATCGTCGAGCCCGATCCCGTCATCTGCGCGAACACCGCGCGCGAGCTCCTGAGGCGTTCCAGATAGCCCGCGAGCGCCGGATGCCTCTTCGCCACCGGACCCTCGAAGTCGTTGCGCGCGAATTTCCCGACCGCCGTCCAGCTGGAAAGCTCGAGAGGACCGATCGCGATGGGATCGAGCTCCACGTGCGACGCATCGTCCACTGTCGCCGCCCGATCCTCGTCGAGCCAGCGATAAGCGTCCGAGGTCGAGACGCTGAAGTCCGGCGCCATGAGAAGCAGGTCGTATTGCGGCAGCGGTGACAGCGCGAGCATCCGCTCTCCGCGACTCCAGGCAAGCGCCATGACGGCCTCGCTCGCGAGAAAGGGCACGTCCGATCCAAGCGAAGACGCGATGAGCATCAGCGCATGCGAGCCGATTGGATTCGGCGACATCGAGTCCAGGGCGCGCAGCACTGCAGCGGCGTCGGCGCTTCCTCCGCCGAGGCCTGCACCAGTTGGAATCCGTTTGTCGAGCAGGATGCGAAAGCCGAGTGGCCAGCCAGTTTGCGACGCGTAAGCCTGGGCGGCACGGAGCGCGAGGTTTGACTCAGGAGGCCCTGCGTCCGCTCCAGCCACGTCGATCGTGCGCTCGCCTTCCGTCACCTCGACGACGATGTCGTCCGCCAGGTCGATGCGGTGGAAAACTGTCTCGAGCGAATGAAATCCCGATTCCTCTCGGGCGAGCACCCTCAGATGAAGATTCAGCTTCGCCTGCGCAGCGACTCTCACCGCAGGGCCGGTCACGCGGTTTCCTCTCGCGCCGTGTCGATCTCCTTGAGGTGAAGTCCGAGCCGCGCGAAGTACCACAGGCCAATGACCGTTATCGGGATAAAGCTCAGGATGTGAAATCCTATCGCCCAGCTCGTTGCCTGCACGGCCGGCATGCCGTAAATGCCAAGTCCGACTGTCGCAAGCTTCTCGAAGACGCCGAAGAATCCCGGAGCCGAGGGCAACGCGACTCCAACGGCGATCAGAGTTTGCAGGAAGAGAGCGGCTGAGAACGGCAGCGCCATGCCGACAGCCTTGAAACCGAGCCAGAACGCGAACGCGTTGAGCAGCCAGTGCGCGATCGTCCACGCCAGCACTGCGCTGAAGCGCCGCGGGCTGCGCAGCACGCTCAGGCCTTCACTGAATTTGACCAGCGCTGTCTTGCCTTTTCCCTCGAGCGCCGGCGACACGCGGCGTGCAAAGAGCTCGAAGAGTCTGACGATCTGTGCGGGAAAGAATGCCAGCGCATACAGCGCGGCGAGCAGTAACACGACGAACACCACCGATCCCTGCGCTATGTGGCCGAGCGTCTGCCCCGCGATGCGTGCTTCCCGCGGGAATGCGGGATCGATGAATGCCGCGACAGCGAGGAGCAACAGCACCAGCATGTCAAACAGCCGGTCAACGGCGAGCGATGCGATCGATGTCGCGAAGGGAATATTGGTCTGCCGAGTCAGCGCGTATGCGCGCGCGATCTCTCCCGCGCGCGCCGGGAGGACATTGTTCGCCATCATCCCGATGGCGGTGGAGCGCCAGAGCGGGCCGAACGGCTGGTCGGGCGCAACCGGTTGAAGGATTGTTCGCCAGCGGCGCGCGCGGAGCGGGAAGATGAGCGTTGCGCAGGCAGCCGATGCGAGGAACAGAGGGATGCTCGCGTGGGAGAGCTCACCCCACACCGTCGCGAGGGAAACGTCGCGCAGCGTCCACCACAGCAGCACCGCGGAGAGCGCGATGCCGATGGAGCTGCGCCAGCTCAGCTTCAGCTGCTACTCCTTTGCTGCTTGCTCGACGAGATCGAGAAGCTCTTCGATGGCGCTTCGCCTCGGAGGCCTGCCGCTGTTCCGGATCTCGTTCCGGATCTCGACCGCTCTCTCGAGTGCCGCGCGGCCGCGATAGACAAGCGTGTCGATGTCGACCGGCGGGGGAAGCGGAATAGGAGTGGGAGTCCGCCGGCGAGTCTCGCCCGACACCGCGCCGAGCTGCGAGATGCTGGTGTTGAGAAGCGCGCGAAGCTCAAGTCCCCGCGCGGGAGTGAACTTCGCCTCGGCCGCCGTCTGCGACGTGAAGCCCGCGCGCACGACATGCGGGCCCGGCCCATCGAAGAAGAGGTCGGAGATCGGAACCAGGTCATCCGTGTCTGGCATGCGTTCAAATCTCGGCGTGAAGGCGCGCCGCGTCCATTGCCCGTCTCACTTCCTGAACGGCTTCGACAAGGCCGACAAAAACGGCGCGGCTGATGATCGAGTGCCCGATGTTGAGCTCCTCTATCTCCGGGACGACTGCAACCGGGCCGACGTTACGCACCGTCAGGCCATGTCCGGCGTGGACGGCAAGCCCGGCTGCGACGCCCTCGCGGCCAGCTACGGCCAGAGCGTGAAGCGTCGCTGGATCGTTTGCACGGCGCGCGTATTCTCCCGTATGCAGCTCGACCGCATCGGCGCCGAGCTTTGCCGATTGCGCGATCGCCTCAGGTGTCGGATCGATGAACAGACTCGTCCGGATTCCGGCAGCACGCAGCTGGCCTATCGCGGTTGCGACTCGCGAGCTCTCGCGAACGATGTCGAGCCCGCCCTCAGTGGTGATCTCTTCACGTTTCTCGGGCACCAGCGTGACCTGCTGCGGACGCAGACGAAGCGCGATCGCGATCATCTCGTCGGCGCACGCGGCTTCGAGATTGAAGTAAGTCTTCACCGAGGTTGCCAATGCTTCGACATCGGCGTCCTGTATGTGCCGGCGGTCCTCGCGCAGGTGCGCGGTAATTCCATCGGCGCCCGCCTTTTCGCAAATCGCCGCGGCTTCGACCGGATCCGGTTCATCGCCGCGTCTCGCCTGCCTCAGTGTCGCGACATGATCTATGTTCACATAGAGACGCAGATGTCTTGCTGGCATTTATCCCGCCGGTTAGGTTCGCACCAACTTTCGTGGAGTACGATGTGAAGAAAAGTCTGCTTGCGTTTTTCCTGCTTGTCGCGTGTGCGCCGAAGGTGACCACCACCACGAGCTCAGGGCCTGTCGGATCTCCCGGGTCCGCGCCCGCGCGTGCGCGCACCAGCTCGACGATGACCGGCGCCTCCTCACCCAGAAGCGCGGTGGAAGCGTTCCTCAACGCCGTTCACGCGCAGGACATCCAGGCAATGTCCGTAATCTTCGGAACGAGCAGAGGACCGTCGCGCGACAACATGAACCGCGAAGAGCTCGAGAAGCGGCTGATCATCCTCCAATGCTACTTCAACCACGACAAATTTCGCATCCTGAGCGAGATGCCGGGAGAAGGCGGCCACCGCGTGGTTGCGACAGAGCTGACCCGCGGGTCCAATACGCGCACTCCACGCTTCTACGCCATCCAGGGTCCGTCGAACCGGTATTACATCGACAACATGGAGATCGCCGCGGTACGGGACTTCTGCCGGGACAGCAGCAACCGATAGCGATCACCGTCACGCCCTACCGGCGTGACTGCCTAGTGCTCGGAGAGCTCGACGAGAATCCCCCCTGTCGAGCCGGGATGAATGAAAGCGATCCTCTTGCCCTCTGCGCCGACGCGAGGCGTGTCGTCGATCAGTCGTATGCCGGCCGTGCGGCATCGCTCGAGGGTCGCGTCGATGTCGTCCACTGCAAAGCAGACGTGATGGATGCCGGGCCCACGTTTCGAGATGAACCTTCCCACCGGCGTGTCCGCACCGTCCGCCTCCATCAATTCCACCAGCGACTCTCCCGCCTGGAACGCAGTGATCTTCGCCCCATCGGAATCGCTCATCTGGGCGGCCTCCATTCCCAGTATTTCACGATAGAAAAATGAGGCTTCAGCAATCGATCCGAGTGCCAGCCCGACGTGCGCGATTCGAGGCCCCTTTGGGGCTTGATCTTGCATTAGATTTCGGTGGAAGAGAAAGTCAAACTTAATCCAGTGACCAGGTAGGGCCATCCCTGCCGATGAGGGTGATGAATGTCGAATGCGTTCGAAGTTACGGATCTCGATTTCGAGGCCGAAATCGAGAAGCACGAGGGCCTCGCTGTCGTCGATTTCTGGGCGACGTGGTGTGGCCCCTGCCGCCTGATCGCTCCCGTCATGGACCAGCTCGCGCTCGAATATGCGGGCAAGGCCAAGGTCGCCAAGCTCGACGTCGACACGAATATCCAAACGCCCGCGCGTTTCCAGGTTCGCTCCATTCCCGCGATTCTTTTCTTCAAGGACGGGAAGCTTGTCGACCAGGTGATCGGCGCCGTACCGAAGTCTCACCTGGAAACCAAGTTCAAGCAGCACGCGGCCTGAGCGGCCCGACGGATCGCTGATGGGCGGGCCCGCGGTGGCGGGTGCTCTTTATGTCGTCAGCACTCCCATTGGAAACATGGGAGACATGTCCTTCCGCGCGGTCGAGGTTCTGTCCTCGGCCGCGCTCGTCGTTGCGGAGGACACGCGTCACTCGAGGCGTTTACTCGACCATTATCAAATTGGAACGCGTTGCTCGGCTTACCACGAGCACAACGAAGCTCGCGAGACGCCGCGTCTGGTGAGGCGGCTGCTCGAAGGAGAAGCGATCGCGTTGATCACCGATGCGGGCACGCCGCTGCTATCGGACCCCGGTGCGCGGCTCGTGACAGCGGCGATCGCGGAAGGAATCGACATCATCCCGATTCCGGGAGCGTCAGCGCTTCTCGCGGCGCTCGTCGCGTCTGGAATGGCAGGCGAGCAATTCACCTTCTTCGGATTTCTTCCGCG
This sequence comes from Gemmatimonadales bacterium, assembly GCA_039931395.1. Lineage (GTDB taxonomy): Bacteria > Gemmatimonadota > Gemmatimonadetes > Gemmatimonadales > Gemmatimonadaceae > UBA4720. Next base: position 50,916 of record JBDTRZ010000001.1, on the reverse strand, counting down.
CAAGGGCAGGGATCGGCTGCGCGCGCTCACTGACATCATGCGCATGACACATACGGCAATCATCTACGAGTCTCCGCTCCGAATCGGCGCGACACTGCGCGAGCTCGCGGACGCGGGTGCCGGCAACCGCTCGGCAGTGGTGGCGCGTGAGCTCACCAAGAAATTCGAGGAATTCGCGCGAGGTACAGTTGCCGAGCTTGCAGCGCGGTTCGAGGCGACTGCACCGCGCGGCGAAGTGGTGCTGCTGATCGGAGGCACTAGCCCGGCTCTGCCGGATGAAGATGTTCTTCGTGAGGCGCTCCGGCGCATGCGCGCCGATGGAATCACCGCCCGCGAGTGCGTCGAGCGCCTGACGACCGAATACGGCGCGCCCCGCAACCTCGCGTACCGACTGGCGCACGAGGAGTGATTGCATTTCCAGGCGCCACGACGGAGCCCGCGCAACTCGACCCGGAAGCAGTAGCCGCGGACCTTGGCCCAGAGGGGCCTGTCGCGGCGGCGATGAGACAGTACGAGGACCGTCCGGCGCAACGCGACATGGCGCGAACGATCGCCACGCTCTACAACGACGGAGGCGTTGGCTTGATCGAAGCGGGAACCGGGGTCGGCAAATCACTCGGCTATCTGCTTCCCGCTCTTCGGTGGGCTGCGCTCCACGGCGAGCCGACGGTTGTCTCGACCAACACGATCAACCTGCAGGAACAGCTCGTCCGCAAGGATCTGCCGTTTCTCGCAGATGCGCTCCGCGACGAGCAGCCTGTCCGCTTCGCACTATTGAAAGGGTGGCGGAATTATCTCTGTCTGTTGCGCTTCGAGCAGGCAAGACTCGTCGGTCCGACTCTTTTCGCCGATTACGCAGGCGGCTTCGATGCGATAGCCGACTGGGCTCGCGATACGAAGGACGGATCGGTGAGCGACATGCCTTTCCCCCCGTCCGCTGAAGTCTGGGATGAAGTTGCCGCCGAGCCGGACCTGTGCATCCGAACGGAATGTCCGCACTACGATGCGTGTTTTCTCTTTCAGGCGCGGCGCGAAGCGGCACAGGCGCAAGTGGTCGTGGTCAATCATCACCTGCTGATGTCGGACGTCGCGGTGAGACGCGCCGCGGGAATCTGGGATGAAGCGGCGGTGATCCCGGCGTACACGCGCCTCGTGATCGACGAGGGACACCACCTCGAGGACGCAGCGGCGTCGCACCTTGGCGAGACTGCGACTCGCCGCGGATTGCAGCGCCTGATGTCGCGGCTCGCGCGCGCGCAATCAGCGAGGCGTGCCGGGCGAGGATTGCTCGCCGCTCTCCAGGAGCGGCTGCTGAAACACCGCGACCAGCTTTTCAGCTCGGGAAGTCTGGAGATTCTCAATGAGCGCATACTGCCGGCGGTCGATGCGGTGCGTGAGAAAGGCGGGGTCGTTTTCGATCTTCTCGAGGCGGTGCTTCGTGAAAGTTCTCAGCCCGTGGTGAGGCTCACTGATGATTTCGCGGACCATCCCGTGTGGCGCGCCGGCCTTGGTGCAGCCTTGACGGATTTCGTCCGGCAGTCCGCGCTTCTTGCGGACAGCATCGCGCTGATTCGCCAGAGACTCGAAGCAGAGCTCGAGCGCGACGAACCGACGATGGCGCTGGTGAGCGAGCTGCGCGGCGCTGGTCGAAGAATCGAGGCGCTCGCGGGGGCTGTTCACGGCGCACTCGAGGCCGGGCCTGATTCGCACAAGCGCATTCGCTGGCTCGAGGCGCGCGGTCGCGAAGGCAATGTCGGCGTAACGTGGGTTCCGCTCGACCTCGCGCCGATTCTGCGCGACGATCTTTTCGAGAGGGTCAAGACGGCGGTCGTCACCAGCGCGACTCTCTCGACCGACTCACGCTTCGAGTTCCTCAGCGCGAGACTTGGCGTGGACCAGCTGCGCATTCCGCCGGTCACCGAGTCTTTTCCGTCGCCATTCGATTTCAGGACGCAGGCGCTGCTCGCGATTCCCACTGATACGCCGCCACCGAACGTCGATCCCGCCGGCCATTTCAGGGCCGTCATCCGAATGGTGGATGATTTCACTCAGGCGTCCGATGGCGGAATCTTCGTTCTCTTCACGAGTCACAAGGACGTGAAGCAAGCGGCGATCGAGCTGCGTGCGCGCGGTGTTGCCGCAGAACGGCCGTTGCTCGTGCACGGGGAGGATTCGCGCGATGCGCTCGTTACGCGCTTCCGCGAATCGGGACGCGCGGTTCTGCTCGGCACCTCGTCGTACTGGGAAGGAGTCGATGTCGCGGGACATGCGCTCCGGGGGCTGCTCATCGCCAAGCTTCCATTCCGGGTTCCAACCGAGCCGATCACTGCCGCGAACTGCGAGGCGATCGCAGAACGAGGCGGCGATCCGTTCGCTGAGTACATGGTGCCGCACGCCGCGCTTCGGCTCAAGCAGGGCTTCGGCCGGCTCATCCGCTCCACCACCGACAGAGGGGCGATCATCATCGCCGATCCGCGCGTTTCCACCAAGCAGTACGGAGCCGCGCTGCTCGCTGCGCTGCCTCCAGCGAAGCGGATTCTTGTACATTGGGATGAAGTGTCGAGGCAACTGCGGGAGTTCTATGCGGTGTCCGACTGACGTGCCGCATGCAACCGACGAGGTGGCGATGGCCGACATGAGATTCGACGACCCGCTCACCGGAGGAGGAGAGCTGCCGCCGAAGGTTCACCACAGGATCGACCGTCCAGGCAAGATCGTCTGCATCGGCCGCAATTATCGCGAACACGCGAAAGAGCTCGGCAACGAGGTCCCGGTCGAACCGCTCTTCTTTCTCAAGCCGTCGACGAGTGTGGTCGGCAGCGGAGAAGCGATCGTGCTTCCTCCTCAGTCCGAGCGCGTGGAGTTCGAGGGTGAGATCGGAGTGGTAATCGGCGCGCGCCTGACGAAGGCGACGGAAGCAGAGGCGGCGAGCGCGATACGCGGGGTCGTAGCCGTGAACGACGTCACCGCTCGAGACCTTCAGAAGAAGGACAGTCAGTGGACCCGCGCCAAAGGGTTCGACACGTTCTGTCCCATTGGCCCGGTTGCGACCGACTACGGCGATCTTTCCGCGCTTACGATAGTCACTCGAGTGAACGGCGAGGAGAAGCAACGCGCTTCCGCGAGTGAGATGGTGTTCTCGATCCCGATGCTGCTTTCGTACGTGTCACAGGTAATGACGCTCGAGCCGGGCGATGTCGTTGCGACGGGGACACCTGCGGGGGTCGCGCCGCTGAATGATGGAGATGTGGTCGAAGTCGAGATCGAAGGGTTGAGCAGTGTGAGCAACCCGGTGAAAGCCCGCTGATGCCGAAGTACGCCGACCGTCTGCTCACGCTTCCCGATTATCCGCTCGGAAAATTCCCGGAGAAAAAGCGGCAGCTCGCCGCGCGCGGAATGGACGTGATCGACCTTGGTGCGGGTGATGCGGATCTCGCGCCACCGCCCGCCGCCGTCGAGCGGCTCGCCTCCGCTGCGCGCACACCATCGATGAGCCGGTACGGATTCGGACTCGGTCTTGTCGAATACCGCGAAGCGATCGCGCGCTTCATGCAGCGCCGATTCGGACTGGCCTTCGATCCGCTTGCGGAGATAGTGCCCCTCATCGGGTCCAAGGAAGGCATCTCGCACGTTGCGCTTGCATACGCGGAGGACGGCGACGTGACGATCATTCCGGAGCCGGGATATCTGGCGTACGTCGGCGGAACGCTGCTCGCACACGGCGAGCCCTATCGATATCCCCTGAAGCTGGAGAACGGCTTTCTCGTCGACCTCGGCACTGTGCCGGACGGCGTGCTTCGGCGCACGAAGATTCTCTACCTCAACTATCCAAACAATCCCACCGGTGCCGTAGCGCCGACGGACTATCTAGAGTCGGTCGTGAGGCGATGCCGGGAACTCGACATCCTCCTGGTGTATGACAACGCCTACTCGGAGATGGCGTTCGACGGGTACAAACCGCCCAGCATCTTCGAGATTGACGGCGCGCGCGATGTGGCTATCGAGTTTCACTCGATGTCCAAGACCTACAACATGACCGGCTGGCGCTGCGGATGGGCGGTCGGCGCGAAGGAGCTGGTCGCGCCGCTCGCCAGGGTGAAGCTGTTCGTCGATACTGGAGCGTTCATGGCTGTGCAGGCGGCGTCGGCCACCGCGCTCGATGGCTGGTCCGACTTCGTGCCGGGCAATGTCGCGGTGTTCAAGGAACGGCGCGACGCTGCGGTCGCTGCGTTCAGCGAAAACGGCTTCGAATGCGTAGCTCCGAAGGCCACGATGTATTTGTGGATCAGGTTGCCGGAGCACATCACGAGCGCGGAGTTCTCGGAGTTTCTGATGGAGGAGGAAGGAGTGATCGTACTGCCGGGCTCGTCATTCGGTGAAGGTGGCGAAGGATTCTTCAGGGTCTCGTTCGTGACCTCGGCGGAACGCATCCGCGAGGCCGCTGCTCGCGCGGGCCGGGTTCTCACGCGCTTGAGCGTCGGGGCTTGAGCAGAGTCGCGTGTCCGTGAATCGATGAACACTCTTCGAGACTCCCGCTCGCCGGAACCGGATCGCTCGCCCAGACGTCCCTCGCGTGCGCTCGTTCTCTCCGTCGCGCTGCACCTGGTGCTCGCGTTCGCCCTGGTGCGCTATCTCGTGTCGCCTGCTGCGTTCATGATGATATTCGGTCGCGCCCATTCGCCGGAGGTTCCCGCGGAGCGAATCGGGTTTCTGCGTCTCCCGAAGTCGTCGGGACCGCCGGTTGCGGGACGGAGCGGCGGCGACGGCCGGCCGGTGTCGAAGACGCCTCCCAAAAGGCTCGTCGCACCGACTGCGATTCCGACAACGATAGCGCCTGCGCCTCCATCGGCTCCGCAATCCGCCGAGCCAGAGCAGGGAAGCGGTCCACTGGTTGGGACGGGCGGACCTGCGCGTGGAATCCGTCCGAGCTACAGCGATCCTCGCGTCTGGGTCGCGCCTGGTGACATTGTCGCCGCCCCCAAGAGTGCAAAGGAGAAGCTCGACAGCGCGATCGCCTCCATAGTCGCGCCGTTCAACGACTCTGTCGCGATCGCCTCGGGGCAGAGAAAACCCGGTGACTGGACCTTCGAAAGGGGAGGCCGGAAGTACGGCATAGATCCGCAATTCATCCGGCTTGGAAAGGTCTCCATCCCGACTGCGCTTCTCGCACTGCTACCGATCAACACGACGGGAAACCCGACGATGAACGATCGGAATCGCGCGCAGAACCAGCTGCACTCCGACATTTTCTGGCAGGCTCAGCGCGGAATGAACGAAGCGGATTTCAAGAAGGCGGTGAAGAGCATCCGCGAGCGGAAGGAGAGAGAAAAAGCGGCCGCCGAAAAACAAACGCGGCAGGCTGAGAAGCCCGCCGCGTCGCCACCTGAGCGCCAGTAGGCTCAGCTCTTCGACATTTCCGCCGTCATCGCTTCCATGGTGACGAACGGACGGAAAACCCCGCATACGACTCCCAGGATTCCAAAATCCTCGCCAGGTTTGATCTCGATCTCGCGGTCAGCTGGATTCGCGGGGGTGAGCACAACCGTCCCGTTGTTGCGGGTCAGCGTCTTCACCGTCGCCTCCTCACCGATGCGCGCGGCAACGATATCGTTCTCCTTGGGGTTCGCTGCTGGATCGACCATCACGAAGTCGCCGTCGCTTATTGCGCGACCGATCATGCTGTCGCCCTTGACCTTGAGGAAGTACACCTCTTCGCCGGGAATGAAGCGACGGTCCATCGTGATGAAGCCGTGACGATCTTCGGGAAGCAGTGCGGGCTCGCCGGCGTGGATTCTCCCGTAGTAGGGCACCGGTTTCGTCTTGTTTCCCCCAGTAAAACCGAGCAAGCGCACTCCGCGGGAACGGGCGGGATCGCGCTCGATGTATCCTTTCCTGGCGAGTGACTGCAGCAGGTCGGAGACAGTCTTCGTGGACTTGATCTGGAACTTCTTTCCTATGTCACGAATGCTCGGCTGATACGTATTTTCGGCCGTGAAATCGAGAAGATAGTTATAAACCGACCCTTCCAAGGGCGTCAGAGCTTCAGCCATTGCTGCTCCAGAAAAAAGGGAAGGCGTCGTGCGCTCGCGCCGGATGCCTTCTCATTTAATTCAAATCTGTGCGACGCAAGGCAGAGCGTCAATGAAGTTTTGTTCGATAGCGGACAATACTCTAAGCTTTGGACCCCAACCATGCAACCGCGTCCGCGATCCGGCGGAGCGCCAAGTCGCGGCCCTGCATCACCAGAACCTCGAAGATTCCGGGGCTTACGGCCATCCCCGTAAGGGCGATCCGAAGTGGCTGAAAGATTTTCCCCGCCGCTATGCCGCCAGACTCCGCGAGGCCGCGGAGGGCGGTCTCCAGGGCTTCCGGAGTCCAGTCGGGTACGCCTGAGAGGGCGTCCTTCGTCGCCCGGAGAATGTCGGCAGCGGCACCCCTGTCCTTCCAGTTTTTCGCCACCGCCTCGGGGTCGTACTCGATCGACTCCAGCAGATATGGCCTCGCCTGCCTGACGATGTCGTCGATCGTGCGCGCGCGCACTCGCAACGAATCGAGCAACGCCAGGTACCACTCGCGCCGTGCAGCGATTCCCGCGCTGTCGATCAGACCTGCCTCGATCATCGCAGGTGTGACGCGCGGCTCGAGCTTTTCCAGAGGGACGCGCGACAGGTGCTGTCCGTTCATCCACTCGAGCTTCATCGGATCGAAGATCGCCGCCTTCCGCTGCAATCCGTCCGGCGAGAAGAGCAAGATCATCTCGTCCACCGTCATCACCTCCCGATCACCACCCGGCGACCAGCCGAGGAGAGCGAGAAAGTTGAGCATCGCCTCGGGGAGCAGGCCCTGGTGCTGGTAGTCGCCAACCGCGGTCGCGCCGTGACGCTTGCTCAGCTTCTTCCCATCCATGCCGTGAATCATCGGCAGGTGCGCGAACACCGGCAGATCCGCACCGAGAGCGCGGTACAGCAGAATCTGCTTGGGCGTGTTGGAGATGTGATCGTCGCCCCGCATGACGAGCGTGATGCCCATCGCGATGTCGTCCGACACGACGGCGAGATTGTAGATGGGCGTGCCGTTCGAACGAAGGATGACGAAGTCGTCCAGGTCCTTGTTCGGAAATGAGATCGACTCGTGCACCATGTCGATCCACTCAGTCGTTCCATCCGGGATGCGGAACCGAACCACGAACTGCTCCCCCGCTGCGACCCGACGCTCGATCTCGTCCGACGTGAGTCGATCGCAGCGACGGTCGTACTTGAAGCTCGCTTTCCGCGCCTCTGCTTCGCGGCGGCGCTCCTCCAGCTCTTGAGGCGTGCAGAAGCAGCGGTAGGCCGTGCCGGTCTCGAGCATCGCATACGCGTCGCGCTTGTGGCGCTCGAGATTCGCGCCCTGATGGACGACGTCCTCGTCCCAGTTGAGGCCGAGCCACTCCATGCCGTCGAAGATTGCGCGCGTGCTCTCGTCCGTGCTCCGCAGCTTGTCTGTGTCCTCGATGCGGAGGAGGAAGTCCCCGTCGAAGTGGCGGGCGTAGAGCCAGTTGATGAGCGCGGTGCGCGCGCCGCCTACGTGGAGGTAACCGGTCGGAGATGGAGCGAAGCGGAGCCGCGGGCGGCGAACCTTATCGGTCATTGATGGCCATCGGTAACCAGAATGAAAAAGAAAACGGGCCCGCCAAGCTCAGCGGACCCGCGTGAACGGAGAGAGAGGGATTCGAACCCTCGATACGCGTTTCCACGTATGCCGGTTTAGCAAACCGGTGCCTTCAGCCTCTCGGCCATCTCTCCGGGAGGTCACGCAAGGTATTGATACGGGGAGGCTGGTTCAACCCCGATTCTATCGTCGATCTCGCTCTACACGCAGCTGGCGTTCGAAGTCAGCTCCCAGTCCGCCTGCGAATGCTATTCGATGATCAGGGAACGGGAGCTGGAGCTCTTCGGCAGATGCGGGCAGCCCGCAGAAACCCAACAGGTCGCGCCTGGTAAACGTATAGTTGTCAGAACGCATGGGACTCCATAGAATGGGGTCCGCATCGCGGCATGGCAGTTTGACTCCACCAGGCGAATTCGTGCGACCTCCGGTTCTATCAGCGGACGTGAAGGATCGCCTGCGGGAGGCCTTTGCCTCCTGCCGGACGACGCGCACCCTCACGCCTGAGGCCGGCACGGCCATCGTCGAGCTTTGCACGCTCGCGCGTCGCGACCATTGGACTCCTGAGCAGGTGATCGTGACCGTGAAGGAAGCCTGCTACTCCGCTCCCGAGGTCGCGAGCCTTGCGTCCACCGGAGAGCGAGACGCCTTTCTGTCGAGGATTGTGACCGCCTGCATCAAGGAATTCTTCCGGCCCGACGCCTCCGCAGACCGGGCCGATTAGTAGCGAAGCACCTCAGGATCGACGTCCTGGCTCCAGCGCAGGATTCCACCGCTGAGACTCGTCAGGCGCCGAAATCCGGCCTCCGCAAGCTCTTCCGCGGCGTGGAGGCTTCGCACTCCCGTCTTGCAATAGAGCACGACCTCGCGCTCGGAATCGAGCGTCGCCCTGGCATCGGACAGTGAGCCAAGCGGGATCAGGCGCGCACCCGGCAACCGCGCGATCTGCCACTCCCACTCCTCGCGTACGTCCACGAGCTGAAAGTCGTCGCCGCGCCGCATCTTTTCCGACAGCTCTCGCGGAGTGATCTCGCTTATCGCGCTGTCGGCACCGTTCGCCTCGCCATGGCTGACTCCACAAAAAGCCTCGTAGTCAATCAGCTCCTTGATCTCGCGTGTGCCGCACGCAGGGCATTCCGGGTCACGTCGAATCAGGATCGTGCGGAACTGCATCGAGAGTGCGTCTATGAGAAGGAGGCGTCCGGCCAGTGTCTCGCCTACGCCGAGTATGAGCTTGATCGTCTCCGTCGCCTGGATGGTGCCGATCAGGCCAGGCAGCACTCCCAGGACTCCACCTTCGGCGCAGCTTGGAACCAGGCCCGGCGGCGGCGGCTCGCGAAAAAGGCAGCGATAACATGGACCGTCCTGCGTGGCAAAAACCGACGCCTGCCCATCGAATCTCAACACGCTGCCGAACGCGTTCGGTTTGCCGAGCAGGACGCAGGTGTCGTTGACGAGGTAGCGTGTGGGGAAGTTGTCGGTTCCGTCTACGATGACATCGTATGAGTGCGCGATGTCGAGAGCATTCGATGAGTTGAGCGCGGTATCGTATTGCTCGACATGGACGTGCGGATTTATGTCGCGGATACGATCGGCGGCGGAGTCCAGCTTGGGTCTGCCTATGTCGCTCGTGCCGTGGATGATCTGTCGCTGCAGGTTGGTGAGGTCGACGACATCAAAATCGACGAGTCCGAGAGTTCCAACTCCTGCCGCTGCGAGATAGAGCGCGGCAGGCGAGCCAAGTCCGCCGGCGCCGACGAGAAGGACGCGTGACGCCTTGAGGTGCCGCTGGCCTTCCGGCCCCACCTGAGGCAGCACGAGGTGCCGCCCATAACGACGCAGCTCGTCGCCATCGAGTTCTGGCAACGAGCTGCGGGTTTGATCGACGCTTGCGGGCATGACTCAAGATAATCATGCCCGCGAAAAGCGCGGCTAGAGGTGCATGTAGCTGGCTCCAGCGGTCTGGGCCTGGTTGAATGCTATCACCATTGCCGGCACGATCGTGACTCCGGGAATCATGTTGCGTTCGAGCTCCGCGCGGATATCCGCCTCCTTGCCGGCGCCGCCCTGAGCGAGCCGCTGTACCCAGAAGTTGAACGCGTTGTTGCAGAGGATGAATCGCGCTCCCCTCGGCTGCAGCGCGGCGATCGTCGCTGTGGCGGGGACATCGATGGGCCCTCCATCGATTCCCATCGTCTGCGTTCCCGGCGCCGGCGCGAGGAATGGATTCCTCATCACCGGCGTCTTGGAATCACGCGTCAGTGTGCTCGTCGCGGCGCCGAACGGATACTTCGCCCACATTGCGTCGTTGAATCCGGCCGGTGTGGTCATCGAGTAGAGACTGACTATCGCGACGACGTTCGGAGTGGTCAGGCCGAACGCGCCCTTGTATGTGTCGATATAGTTCAGCACGTGGAACAGGGGAAATCCACCACCGTTCGACGGCATGTCGAAGATCTGGGCGTGATTTCCCTTGATCCCGTTGAGCCAGGCGTCGTTCGGCTTCACGCTGTGCATCGAGGCGGCGCCTGCGACACTCGGGAAGGAACCTGCACCTACCCCGATCGCGAGTGCGCCGGCTGTCATTCTCTCAACGAACTCACGGCGGCTTCTGTTCCTGTCATCGGACATGATCTTCTCCTGCGTCGCTGACGCTTCGGTATGGGTTGATTCCGTTAATTGACCGGCGCGCTCGCCTTGGCGCGCGCCTGCGCTGCGCGCGTCGGGTAGGCGACGTCGGGTGGTGCTCCTCCGTGCGGCCAGTCGTTCTCCTTTCCCGCGAAATCGGGCCGGGGGCGGGAGGTTACGTAGGCCGCTACATCGTACGCCTGCTGCGGCGTGAGAATCCCGGGGCGGTCCCGGGGCATGAGCTTGTGGATGAAACGCGCGGCGCTGTTAACCCGCGCCATCCCCGCGCCGATGTTGAACGATTTCGGTCCCCAGAGTGGCGGCGCGACCGTCGTCCCATGTCCATCGACGCCGTGGCACGCGACGCATGTCGAAGCGAAAACAGCGGCGCCGCGCACAGTGTCTCCCTTGAGTGGCTCCAGGGCGGGAACGCCCTGGCCTTCCATGTCGACTCCGACGGGGAATCCGCGCGAAAGGAATGCGAGATACGCGACGATGTCGCGCATGTCGCGTCCGTTCATTGAAAGCGCGCGTCCGTTCATGCTGCGCTCGAAGCAGTCGTTGATGCGGTTCTCGATGAGGTCCACACCACCGCTTCTGCCCCGGTACTGCGGAAACCGCGCGTATGATCCGACCAGCGGCATCGCGTCACGCGTCGTGCCGTCGGCCGCGTGACAGCTCGCGCAAGCGAGATTTGCGCGCACGTGCTGGGGAAGACTGTCCCGTGTGTTGTGGATGAGCGCGCGCCCTCTCCGAACCGAAGCGAGGGTGATGCTGTCGGTTATCTCGCGCTCGTCTGGAACGCGAAACGGTGTGCGGACTACCTTCGCAGCGGAAGTGTCCACCGCGGCAGCCGGTGTTTTCGATTCTTTCTTCGCGGTACAGCTTGGTCCTGCCAGGACGACCGCAATCAATGCTACTCGCTCGAAAGGGATGCTCATGCCATCCAGGAATCGGTTGTTTATGTGCCCCTTATATCTGAGCGTTGGGGTTTAGAAAGCGCAAGTCGGGCTTTCGTTTGACCGTGACTTGCCCTACTTCCCGGCCGAAAAGATCTGGAGTGCCGCTACCTGCGTCCAATGGAGCATCAGCTCGTTCCCTTCGACGATCAGAAGCCTCCGGTACTCCTCGGGCCGTTTCTCGAGAAGGTCGACAAGATCGGCCACAGGTCCCGCTCCGATCTGCAGCGTGTGTCCGCCGCTCAGGTAAAGCTTCGCTCCCGTGATCTGCCTGGCCACTCTTGTCTCTCCCTGTTGGTGTCGAGCTTCCGATGGTGCGGTCCGATGGAACTCCCGCCGACGTCGAGCCGTACCTTGAGGAAACTAAAACCTGGTCCGGGATTGCAACTGTCGAAGCCCGGTGAGAAGGCGCTCGCGGCTATGGGGAGATAGAGTCTTCGGGGACTGAGCAGCTTTCGCAGTCCGGATTCTCGCGGCGGGAATCCCGAGTCTGCCAGAGAAGCCAGCACGAAAGCAGAAAGAGGCTGCCCATCACCACGGCGATCACCACGATGTGCCGGAAGAGAAAGGTGCCCAGCGCGGTTCCGCCGGTGACGAACATCAGACCGACCGCGTGACACGGGCACGTCAGAATCGCCCCGATCGCGGAGAGCTTTCGCCGGCGCTCGGTCGAGGCCGGCGGGATTTGCTGGAGCGGAGGGTGAGGGACTCGAACCCCCAAGCGGTTGCCCGCGCCAGTTTTCAAGACTGGTGCAATAGCCATTCTGCCAACCCTCCAGTTGCGGACTCTCGGAAAGTATAGAGGAAGACGTCCTGTCTCAACATCCAGGTGCAGTCACTGATTCTTCCGCAACGAGAAAAGCGGCGGTATGTTCGGCTCGCTTCTTCCGGGGCATGAAATGAGCAGCACCCGCAAGCTGACAATCGTCTCGCTCCTTTTGGCCGGCGCTCTATCGGCAAGCGGCTGCTACACGTCCGCCGGGGGCTCGAACGACACGTCAGCGGCGACAACTACGACGACAGCCACGACAACAACAGCGACAACGCCGTCGATCAACTCGCTCAGCCCGGCTGATCAGCAGGCGGGATGGAAGCTCCTCTTCGACGGAAAGACCACGACCGGCTGGAGAAACTACCGGAAGCAGACCGTCGGTCCCGGCTGGACTGTCATCGACGGGATTCTGACGCGGTCAGGTGACGACGCAGGCGACATCATCACTGCCGACAAATACAGGAACTTCGACTTCGCAATCGACTGGCGCGTACCTGAAGGCGGCAACAGCGGCGTCATGTACCACGCCAACGAGGAAGGGGATTACATCTGGCGAAGCGCGCCCGAGATGCAGATCCTCGACGACGAGAGACACGCGGATGGGAAATCGCCGCTCACATCCGCAGGCTCCAACTTCGGACTCTATCCAGCGCCTCGCGGAGTGGTGCATCCCGCGAATCAGTGGAACACGGCGCGCATCCTGGTGAACGGGAACCACGTCGAGCACTGGCTCAACGGCACCAGGCTGCTCGAGTACGAGATCGGAAGCGCTGACTGGAAGGAGCGCGTCGCAAAGAGCAAGTTCGCCACGATGCCTCTCTATGGAAAAGTCGACGATGGCTTCATCGGCCTCCAGGACCACGGGGACAAGGTGGAATTCCGCAACATCAAGATAAGGGTGCTGCCATGAGCGTTCGCCTGCGTTTGTCGGTGATGATGTTCCTTCAGTACTTCGTCTGGGGAGCGTGGTACGTCACGATGGGTACCTACCTCGGCACCACACTCAAGTTCGACGGCTCTCAGATCGGACTTGCATACGGAACGACGGCGATCGCTGCAATGGTGTCGCCGTTTTTTGTGGGCATGATCGCCGACCGGTTCTTCCCGACTCAGCGGATCATCGCGCTGCTTCACATCGGCGGTGCGGTTCTCCTTTACATCGTCTCGACTGCGCAGACGTTCAGCTCGTTCTACCCTCTCTTGATCCTGTACGCGCTGCTCTACATGCCGACGCTCGCTCTCACCAACTCGATCTCGTTCGACAACATGAGCGACTCGGCGAAAGACTTTCCGAAGATCCGCGTGCTTGGCACGATCGGCTGGATTGTCGCGGGTGTGATCGTCGGACAGCTCGGCCTCGAGGCAACGTCGACTCCCATGAAGCTCGCCGCAGGAGCTTCGGTCATTCTCGGACTCTATTCGCTGATGCTGCCGCATACGCCACCGCACGCGGCCGGAAAGCCGCTCAGCGTGCGTGACGTACTGGGGCTCGACGCCCTCGCGCTTCTCAAGGATCGGTCGTTCGCGACTTTTGTCGTCGGCTCGTTCGTGCTCTGCATTCCTCTTCAGTTCTACTACGCGTTCACCAATCTCTTTCTGAATGAAGTCGGGCTTCCCGCCGCCGCGACCAAGATGACACTTGGCCAGGCCTCGGAGATCGGGTTCATGCTTCTCCTGCCGATTGCACTCTCCAGGCTTGGAGTGAAGAAGATCATGCTTGTCGGCATGGCCGCGTGGGCGCTTCGCTACCTGATGTTCGCGATGGGCGACACGGGCTCGCTCGTCTGGATGCTCTACCTCGGGATCCTTCTGCACGGCGTCTGCTACGATTTCTTCTTCGTCACCGGACAGATTTACGTCGATCAGCAGGCCGGCCAGCGGATTCGCGCGGCCGCGCAGGGCTTCATCGCTTTCGTCACACTCGGAGTGGGGCTGTTCATCGGATCCTGGGTATCCGGAAAGGTCGTCGACGCCTACGCTGTGACGGAAGCCAACGGAGTCGTCTCGCACGACTGGCGCTCGATCTGGCTCGTTCCGGCGATCGGAGCTGCCGTCATCCTGGTCATTTTCGCGATCCTGTTCAGGCCAAGCGCTGCGTCAAAAGCCAACGTTGCGGGCTCGAGCGGAGCACCACCCGAGCCGGTGCCGCTTATATGAGCTCGGCTGCAGCGACAGGCGCATCCTCGTCGAAACGCGAGGGGCGCAGTGGCGAAATGTCCAGGTCGGGAGTCTTGAAGACGATGAGATCGGCAACGAGCTGGCCAATGGCGGGCGAGTGCATGACGCCGTGTCCGGACGAGCCGTTCGCGAGGTGCATGTTCTCGCAATCCGCCGGTACACCGACGATCGCGTGGTCATCCGGCGACATTTCGTACAACCCCGCATAGCAGAGCTCGCGGTCGATATCGACACCGCGCAGAACGGGAACGCGCTCGCGCGCCATTGCCGCGACCGCGTCGATCCACTCCGGATCCGCGCGAAGGTCGTCCGGCTCGCCTGGCTCCTCAGGGTTCGGCCAGCATAGCATCGCTCTCCCGTCCCGGGCGCGGAGGTGAAAGCCACGGTCCATGAAGATCGTCATCGGCATGTCAGCGGGAATTGCCGGGCACGGAACCGTGAATGCCGCCTGGCGCCTGAGCGGCACGACCGGCAACAGAACTCCCGCCATGCGAGCAACCCTGGCGGCCCATGGACCTGCCGCATTGACTACCGTGTCGACATCGATCGAGCGGTCGGTCGTAATGACTTTCGTTATGCGCCCGTTTGAATCGGTGCGAAGCCCAACGCATTCGTTCTCCCACTTGAACTTCACACCGAGTCGCTCGGCCGACTCGAGATAGCCGCGAAGAATTTCGAGCGGCCTGATGTACCCGTCAGTGGGGCAGAAAGCCGCACCGATGACACCGTCGATGGTGATGAGCGGATTGACGCTCCGGATTTCACCCGGTGCGAGCTCTCGTACTTCAGCGAGTCCCTCTTGCTTCTGCACGATCTGGCCGGCTCTGATCGCGTCGAGCTGCGATTCCGTGGAAGCCAGCCAGAGGTAACCGACCGGGCAATAGCCGGGGTCCACGCCGGTTTCATCGTGGAACCTCAGAAGCTTCTCTCGCGCGATGAGAGACAGCCGCACGTTGATCGAAGTGGCGAACTGCGCCCGGAATCCTCCAGTCGCCTTGCCGGTGCTCCCCATACCCGGCGACGAGGCGCGGTCTATCACGACGATGTCCCGAACACCCTCGAGAGCAAGGTGATGCGCTATGCTCGCTCCGATGACGCCGCCGCCGATCACCGCGATAGCGGCGCGCTCACTCATGTCGTGAAGACGTGCTCCGGATGACGAAAGCTCTTGAGCTCGAGCGCGTTTCCACGGCGGTCACGGCTTCCATTTGCCACGCGCTACATCCGGAACGAACCCATCGAGCCCGCGCGGCGGAAAGTCGAGCGTGCGTCCGTTCTGCGCGCTCATGTAGGCAGCCATCAGTATCTGCATGACCTCGACGCCGTCCTCGAACGTCAGCATCCCCTTTTCGCCGCGTGCAAACGCGCGGACGAAATGACGGTTCTCCGCTTCGTAGCCGTACGCCGCCGCTTCCTCGGCGATCACCGGCATCAAGCCCATCTCGGCATTTTGCTTCTCCACGAGATCTTCACCGGACTTGCCTTTGACCTCCCGACTGAAAAAGAGCTTGAGCCCGCTGTCCAGCGTATTCCACGACATCGAGTACTCCGGGCCGAGCAGCTCGGCGGAGAGTCGAAGTCCAGCGCCGACGAAGCTCCAGGACGTGGTGACTTCGCCGATCATACGGTCTCCATCCTTCGATTCGTATTCGATTGTCGCGCGCGCGAAATCCTCCGACGGACGCCTCCGGTAGTCCACGTTCTTGCCCATCGCGGCTGACAACCGCTTCGCATATTCAGGCCGGCTCCATTTCAGCGATGCGATATGCGCGCTGATGCGGCGGGGACGGATCGACGACCGCGGGTCACCGGGACGGGTGAGGAGATGCCTGACGACCTCGACGGAATGGCACATCATGTCGTTGAGCACTCCGCCGCCCTGCAGCGTACCCTGCCAGAACCACGGCATGTGCGGCCCGCTATGCTCTTCGGCGGCGCGCGCGAGATACGGGCGTCCGGTAAGTGCCGCGCCCCGCGCCCAGATGAGCTCCTTTCCGCGCGTGATTTCGGGCGCGAAAAGCTGGTTCTCCAAATAGCCGGTGTTGAGTCCCACACTCGACGCGAGTTTCGCCAGCTTCTTCGCCTCAGCGACGTTTCGGCCCAGAGGCTTTTCGCATGCCAGACCGCGAAGGCGCGCGCCGTCCTTCACGGCAGCGACGATCTCCTCGACGTTCTCGATCCGGGCGTGGTTCGGACCGCATAGCCAGATGGCATCGATTGCCGGGTCGGAGACCATCTCGGTGATCGAGCGGTATGCGCGCGCGTCGCCCACTTCCGTCTCGCGGGCGAGGGCGGCAGTGGAGGCCGCATTCTTTGGGTTGGGACTCCAGACCCCGCGCACGTCCGCGTCTCGAACGCCGGTGAATGCCTGGATGTGAAAGCGTGCATTGAATCCGCTTCCAACGAACCCGATTCCGATCCGATCTGCGCTCATTGGACGGGTACCCGCGTTTTCATCAGATCCTGCGACACACCGAGCTTCGCCATCGCATCAGGCGGGCATCCGTTCCACCCGGGGTTAAACACGTTTCCGACGAAACGGACATCCTCCCATCCCATCTTGCTGGAGAAAAACCCGCTCGCGGTCAGATCGCGGAACCGATTGAAAAAGGCGACACCGTGACTGTGCTCCGGCTTTGCCTTCTTCGGCCACGCGATGTCATCGAGCACCTGCCTGCGCTGAGCATCGGTGCTGTTGACGAAGTTCGTCCCGAATCGCTCCAGGCACTCGAAGTCGATCCATCCCAGCCCTCCGCGCATCGATACCTTGCTGTTCTCCGATGCATCCTTGTCCGAGAGGAGGAAGTCCATGTATTCAGGTACCTTTGCGTCGGTCGCGCTGCCGGAGCGCGAGTCACGCGGGATGATGTAGTCGACCAGCATCCGAACCGTTTTCCACTCGCTTGCCTTGAAGAACCTGGGCACATAGGCAGGAGCGGACCCGACAGTGGCGTCGGTGAAAACCGTCGCCGCGCGCGCGAGCTGCGGTCCCGAAAGATCCCATGTCAAAGCGAATGGAAGGAGCGCCAGCGCCTTGATTGCCTCGCGGCGGTCGATGCCCGCCTTCGAATCGTTGTCGTCGCTCACAATGCCCTCTTTTTCATCTGATCGGTGATGTAGTCCGATGTACGCCACGCGAGTGCGAGAATCGTCCACGTCGGATTCTTGTCCGCCTGCGACACGAACGGGGCGCCGTCGGCGACGAACAGGTTCTTCACGTCGTGAGCCTGGCAGTTGCCGCTGACCACCGAGGTCTTCGGGTCAGTACCCATTCGCGTCCCGCCGAGCTCGTGAATGATCTGTCCGCCCGTAGCGATGTTGTAGTCCTGCTCCTTCGTCGGCATCGGGTCGAACACCGTTCCGCCCATCTCGGACACCAGAGAACGGAACGTCTGCTGCATGTGCCGGACCTGGTTAATCTCGTAGTCGGTCCACTTCCAGTGGAATCGAAGAACGGGAATGCCGAAGCGGTCCACAACACTCGGGTCGATCTCGCAGTAGCTGTTGTCGTTGGGGATCATCTCGCCGCGGCCTGAGAAACCGATCGTCGCCCCGTAGTAACGGCGGTAATCCTCCTTCAGCTTCAGACCGTACCCGCCGCCAGCGGGATATCGCTGGATGCCCCCCATGAATCCCGCACCGGGAGCGCGCACGCCACCCCACACTTCGATGTGATATCCGCGCGGGAAGTCCAGCTTCTTGTTGTCCAGCCACCACGGCATGTAGACGTGCATCCCGCCGGCACCGTCCTCGTTGTGCGTGACGTGATTCTCCATCGCGGGTATGTAGCCCGCGACGTCCGAGCCTGTGGTGTCTGTGATGTACTTGCCGACAGTGCCGCTCGAGTTGGCGAGGCCCTGAGGGAATTTCGAGGTTCTGGAATTGAGAAGGATGCGCGCCGATTCCAGAGCGCTCGCCGCGAGCACTGTGACACGCGCTCGCACCTGAGCTTCCTGCATTGTGTTCTTGTCGACGTAAGAGACGCCAGTCGCAAGACCGTCGGGACCGACGAGCACTTCCCGCACCATTGCGTTGGTGAGAAGTGTGAGCTTGCCAGTCTCCAGCGCCGGAGCGATGAGCACGTCGGGACTCGAGAAATTCGAGCGTGTGCTGCATCCCCGGTAGCACTGCCCGCAGTAGTGACACGCTCCGCGTCCGTTGAGCGGCTTGGTGATCACTGAACGTCGCGCGGGAATGCAGGTGATGTTCAGCTTGTCGCTCGCTTTCTTCACGAGAAGCTCGTAACACCGCGGTGCGGGCGGAGGATGGAAACGCCCGTCGGGCTCGTTGTGAATCCCCTCCTGGCTTCCGTAAATGCCGATGAGGTCATCGACGCGGTCGTAATAGGGAGCAACGTCCTGATAGGTGATCGGCCAGTCATCGCCGATGCCGTCGAGCGATTTCCGCCTGAAGTCATCGGGTCCGAAGCGCAGCGAGATTCTTCCCCAGTGATTCGTGCGGCCGCCAAGCATGCGCGCGCGCCACCACAGGAACTGTGAGCCGTCGGCTACTGTGTACGGCTCGCCTTCTATCTCCCAGCCGCCGTCGCACGCGTCGAACTCGCCGAATGGGCGCGTCTTCGTGGATGCTCCGCGGCGGGGCGAAGCCCAGTTGGGGGTCATCATCTTCGAGTCGCTCGTGGCGTACCACTTCGGGCCGGCTTCGAGAAGGATGACGTTGGCGCCTGCCTTCGTCAGCGCATACGCGGCCATGCCTCCACCGGCACCGGAGCCGACGATGCAAACGTCATAAACCTTTCGAGGAGGGACAGGATTCATCGATGCTCGCGGTGGGTGACGCAGGAAAGTAAGAATCGCGGCGTTGCCGCACTAGGTCGCGCCCGCGGCCCTCACCGCGCGAAGCGAGCCGCGCAGCGAGGCGCCGTCAGACCACCGAGTGCGGCTGCGATGAATGTCCGGCGGGGCATCAATGCCTGAACTGTCTCTGCCCTGTGAACACCATTGCGATGTCGTGCTCGTCAGCCGCCGCGATCACCTCTTCGTCGCGCATGGAGCCACCGGGCTGGATGATGGCGCAGATTCCCGCTTCGGCGGCCTGGTCGACTCCGTCGCGGAAAGGAAAGAACGCGTCGGAGCCGAGCACGGCGCCGTGAGTGTCGTGGCCCGCCAGCTGCGCCTTGTGCACAGAAAGAAACGCGGCATCGACACGCGACATTTGCCCCGCGCCGATTCCGATGGTCGCTCCATCGCGAGCGATGAGAATGGCGTTCGATTTTACGCTTCCCACCGCCCGCCACGCGAAAGCGAGATTCGCACGCTCTTCGTCGGTTGGCTGTCGCTTCGTGACCACCGTCCAGGTGTCGAGCGCCGACACAGGCTGCGCTCGCTCCTGCACCAGAAATCCGCCGCGAACCCGCTTGTAGTCGAGCGCGTGCTGCCTCCATTCGGCTTTGCCCTGAAGCACGCGCAGATTCTTCTTCCGGCCAAGTATCTCCAGCGCTTCATCGCTGAACGATGGCGCGACGACGCATTCTACGAACAAGCTCGACACCGCTTCCGCCGTCTCCGCATCCACCGACGTTGTGAACGAGATCACTGAGCCGAACGCGGAGACGGGGTCACACGCGAGCGCCTTGCGGTACGCTTCGAGCGCGTTGGGTCCGGTCGCGAGGCCGCACGGAGTAGTGTGCTTGACGATCGCGCAGCAGATCTCATCGCCAAACGCATCGCTGGCAAGGAGCGCTCCTTCGAGATCGAGCAGGTTGTTGAAGGAAAGCTCCTTTCCTCCCTTCTGCTCGAGTCGGGAAAGTCCATTTCCGTGTCTGTCCACATAGAACGCCGCTCGCTGGCCCGGATTTTCCCCGTACCGGAGCGTCTGCGCCTTGTCCATCGCCAGCACATTGCGGTCAGGAAATTCCTCGGCGCGCTCGCAGGCGAACCAGCTGGAGATCGCGGCGTCGTAAGTAGCGGTGTGTGCGAAGACCTTTTCAGCCAGCAGGCGGCGGAGGTCGAGGTCGTTGTCGTTCGCTTCGAGAGTCGCGAGGACGCGCGGGTAGTCAGACGGATCGACCACGACCGTGACTGACTGAAAATTCTTCGCCGCCGAGCGAAGCATCGACGGTCCTCCGATGTCGATGTTCTCGATGACGTCGGCTGGAGTCGCGTCGGGGCGCGCGGCCGCGGCTTCGAACGGGTACAGATTTACCGCGACGAGATCGATCGGCACGATGCCATGCTCGGCGGCAACTCGCATGTGCCCGGGATCGTTGCGTTTGGCCAGCAGTCCACCGTGAATGACAGGATGAAGCGTCTTCAAGCGCCCGTCGAGTATCTCGGGAAAGCCCGTGAGGTCACTCACGTCGCGCACTGTCAGACCGGCTGTGCGGAGCGCCTTTGCGGTGCCGCCGGTGGAGATGATGTCCCAGCCGAGCTTGGCGAGGCCCTGTGCGAAATCAGCGAGACCGGTCTTGTCGGAAACAGAAAGCAGTGCGAGCGGCATTCAGAAATCTGCGAAAAATCTGCGCTCGTTGAGCGCCGCGACCATTTCCACAACGCGCGGATAAACCACATGCTCGACCTCGAGAACCCGTGCTGCGAGAGTCTCTGTCGTATCCCCCCGGTTGACGGGCACCAGCCACCTGGCGATCACGGGTCCGTGATCGAGCTCGTCGTCGACCAGGTGAACGGTCACTCCCGTATGCGCGGCACCGGCTGCGATGACAGCCGCGTGCACCTTTGCGCCGTACATCCCCGCACCTCCGAACTCGGGAAGCAGTCCCGGGTGCACGTTGAGAATTCGCCCGCGATAGTGGTTCACGATCGCCGGCGGAATTCGCTTCAGGTATCCGGCGAGCACCACCAGCTGGGCATCGTAGCGGTCGAGAAGGTCGAGAAGGGCCGAGCCATCGTCCGACGCATCGAACACTTCCGCTGGAATGGTGGCAGCGCGCGCTCTGTCCAGAGCGCGCGATCCTTCACGGTTCGAACCGACGACCACGATTCGCGCTGAGGCACGGTCTCCCTGCCCAACGAGGTAGTCGATGAGGGCCTGCAGATTTGTGCCCCCGCCGGAGGCAAGCACCGCGATGCGAACAGCCATGCGCGATTTTATGGCTTTAGTGCGGACTCAGTAAGAGTGGAGAATCAGCAGTAAGAGCAAAAAGCCTCGCTCGCGATCCGCAGATCCAATCAGTCGACTTTGCCTTTCCCGCGATCAAATGACACGGGCACCCCTGCTCTCTCCGGTTGTCGCTTCGCCTTAGTTGGTGCAGAGGTACCAGTCAACTGCCGTCCCCAGCGAAGGCGCAACGCGGGCTCGTCTCTCCGCAGTTTCGATTTCCTCGCGCGGCGTCTCGAGCGAAGGGACGAGAACCCCCTGGCCTCCGAGTGCGAGGCCCGGCTCGACGTCGTGCAGCCGGTCGCCGATATAAAGCGAGCGGGCGAGATCGATTCCAGGCTGGTCGCGTGCTGCGCGCCTGTAGAGCAGTGTTCCGGGCTTACGGCAGTCGCAGCCCTCCTCGGGGCGATGGGGGCAATGGTAGCTCGCATCGATGCGTGCACCACGCTCAGCCAGAAGCTTTTCAAAGCGCTCGGTTATTCGCTGATAATCCTCTACCGTGAACAGTCCGCGTCCGATGCCGGATTGATTCGTGACCACCACAACTGGTATGAGCGCCGCGTTGATTCTTGCGACGGCTTCGGCTGCGCCCACGATCAGCTTCACTCCTTCGGGGCTTGCCAGATAGTGTACGTCCTCGATGATGGTCCCGTCGCGATCGAGGAAGACTGCCGTCGGAAGGGAATTCACCCGAGCGCGGCGAGAACTGACCGAGTGAGCGTCTCGTCGTCCCGTTGCTGGACGCTTCGAAGATCGAGCAGAAGGCGGTCGTCGGCGATTCGGCCGATGACCGGCATCTCCGACTTCCTGAGACGCCGCTCGAGCTCCTGGGCATCACCGGCGATTGCAACGGAAAAGGATGGGATCCCATACGATGGAAAGGCTCCCGCACCCACGCTCGCCGCTGTCGCGATCACCGAGCACTCGATTCCATTCCCCTCGAAAACCGCGGCGGCAGTCTCACATCGCTCGCGAATCTTCTCTGCGGGTGCGGTCACCATCGCGAGCGTCGGTATCTCGCGCGTGGCTCGCACGGGGTCGCGATAAAGCTCCAGCGTCGCTCCCAAGGCGGCGATCGTCATCTTGTCGATCCGCATGGCGCGGGCAAATGGATCCTGCCGCAACCGAGCGATGGCGTGCTTTGCGCCCAAGGTGATACCGGATTGTGGACCGCCGAGTAGCTTGTCGCCGCTCATGAGGACGAGTGTCGCTCCTGCGTCCAGGGCGGCGCGTGCCGTGGGCTCTCCAGTGAGACCGTATGAATCCAGGTCCATCATGAGCCCGCTGCCAAGGTCATGCACGATGGGGATGTCGTGCTCCCTTGCGATCGGAGCCAGGTCGCGCACGGAGGCCTCGGCAACGAATCCCGACATCGTGAAGTTGCTGCGGTGGATCTTCGCGATGGCACCAGTCCGTGGAGTGATCGCGCGCCGATAGTCGTCCAGGTGCGTGCGATTTGTAGTGCCCACTTCGATCAGGGTCGCTCCGCTACGCTGCATTATGTCGGGGACGCGGAAACTGCCGCCGATCTCAACGAGCTCGCCACGCGAGACGATCACCTCGCGCCCGCGCGCCAGGGCGCTTAGCGCGAGTATCAGTGCGGATGCGCAGTTGTTGACGACAATCGCGTCCTCCGCTCCGGTCAGCTCGCGCAGGAGGTCAACGCTATGCAGGTAGCGGGACCCGCGCGCGCCGGAGTCGAGGTCGTACTCGAGGTTCGTGAATCCGCGCGCGGCTTCGGATACCGCATCGATCGCGGCGTCCGCAAGCGGGGCGCGCCCGAGATTCGTATGCAGCACCACGCCTGTGGCATTCAACACAGGCCGGAGCGAGCGCTGTTTCGCGCGGTCGAGGGCAAGCGATATCCGTTCGGCCCAGTCCACTGTCAGTGTGACCTGAGAGCCGCGGCGAACCTCATCGATTGCGGTCCGCACGGCTTCCACAACCAGGTTGCGCGGGTGAATCTCGAGCAACGCGCGCACATCGTCCCGCTCGAGGAGCAAATTGACGCTCGGCATGCTTCTGCGCGGATCCGTCACCGTCGAATTGGTGAAGGCGGTGGGGCAGCCGGAGGAGCCACGGGCGGAGGAGTCGTGCTCGGCACCGGGACCACAAGCACCCTGTCGCTGTTTCGCGCGACACCGGTCAGGTTGCGCGCGTCAGTCACGCTGACCCGGTACTGCGTTCCGGGACGGAGAGGTCGTCCGACACGCACGATGATCGTACGCGGAGGCGAGGGGCGCTGGATGCGTCGGCCTGCTGCGGTGGTGTCAGCCGGCGGGGGACTTACAGAGACGATCGGCACGTCTGTCGAATCCGATGCGCGCACCCTGATGTTGGCTGCACCGAGGGGGGGCGACAGCGAGAGAGGATTGTCGAATACCAGCTCGATGGTGACAGAGTCGCGCAACGCTACGCCCTGGAGCCGCGATCCGGTCGAGTCATGAACGAAGCCGTAGAGGCGGACGTTCGCCGAATCCGCGAGGTCGATCGTCGCCGAATCCCAGAGCTCTCTCGGGTCCAGAGAACGGTTGTTGTTGTCGTCGGAGATTCCCCGCACCAGGTAAGGCCCTGTGGGCAGATTCGACATCACGAAATCTCCGATCGAATCAGTGGTCGTCACGTACGCCAGCGAGGTGTCCGTCCGGGGCCGAGCCTCGATGAGCCCCCGCGCAATCGCGCGCCCTTCGGGCCAGTTGAAGAACGTGCCCGTAATGCGCGAGGCGGGGAGCGTCTCTCCGGTGGCGAACATCGTGACCACGGGCGTGTTGCGGACGTTGCCTCTCAGATCACTCAGTCCGGGAAGGAGCGTAATCGTGTAGGCGGTGTTGGGCCGCCACCCGCGCCGCGGGCGGACTGAGATCTCGTCGCGATGCCAGTCGACCCTGGGCTCGCCGTCGCGCGGCGAGACAAGCACCAACGCTTCCAGTGACTGTGCTCCTGAGGGCCTCTCGTTTACAACCTCGTCGAAGCGAAAGATCACCTCACGCGGTGTCACTCCGGTGTTGCCGCTATCGGGTGCGATCTTGACGATTTTGGGAGCCTCGGTGTCGACGGGTCCTCCCGGAGGCATGCCCGGCGATGCGCATCCCGCCAGGCCCACAATCGCCACGGCGGCGAGGGTGGTGCGCCTCACGATCCGCAAAGTGACATCACCTTTTCTGCAAGCTGCGACCGTCGCATTGTCCACTCGCCCTGCTTCGCACGCTCGGCCTCGACGACATGCGCGGGCGCGCGGTCGGTGAAGCCCGGATTGGATAGGCGCCCGTTGAGTGAAGCGAGCTGCGCTTCGAGCCTCTCGAGCTCAGTCTTCGCTTTCCGGCATTCTTTCTCTACGTTGATGACGCCGGCGAGAGGCACGATGATGCGTGATCCGCTGGAAAGGAGTATCGTCGCGCCCGTTTCGGGCGACTGCGCGACGGATACATCGCACCGCGCGACACGAGAGATGAAGGCTGCCTCCTCGGTGACGATCGCCTGATCGCGCGCGGCGTTGCGCCCCGCAGCGCCGATGTCGAGCGATGCGTTGATGCGATCGCCCGGGGGGATCGAGTAGTCGGCACGGAGCTGCCGAATGCCGTTGATCGCCTCGCGCACGAGCTCAAACTCCGCGTCCGGACCGAAAGCATCATCGCGCATCGGCCAGGGCGCGCGCGCTATGAATCGTCCGCGCGCTTCATCGGCGACTGGAAGGCGACCCCACAAAACCTCGGTGATGAACGGAACAATGGGCTGGAGCAATCGCAGGGCCGCGTCGAAGGCGTGAGCGAGTACCGCTCGCGCGACCTCGCTGTCCGGTCCGCCTGCGGCGAGGCGCCCCTTCGTCGACTCGAGATACCAGTCCGCGAGCTCGTTCCACACGAAGCGCCGCGCGGATTCGGTGTATTCGCTGAGGCGAAGCCCGGCGCGAAGCTCGCTTTGATTCCACACGCCGTTCCGCGGTCGCGCGGGTCCCAGCGCCGCATCGCATTCGGCGATTGCCGCGTTGAGCGCTCCAAGAATCCAGCGATCCGCGCGCCGCAGGCGCGCAGCATCGATGCTCGCCAGAGGCCGTACGGTCTCGGAACCGACATTTGTCAGGAGAAACCGCCCGATATTCCACAGCTTCGTGACGAAATTCCGCCCGGGGGAAAAGGATTTCTCCAGATCGTTCGGGTCGAGCATCACGTCGGCGCCCATGCCGAGCCCGGCGATCACCGTGTAGCGCAGCGCATCCGTGCCGTAGAGCGCGCGCACATCCAGCGGATCGATTCCGTTGCCGAGCGACTTCGACATCTTCACGTGCTGCATGTCGCGCACGGTGCCGTGAAGATAGACGGTGTGGAACGGGGTCTCTCCCATGAACGCATAGCCGCCCATGATCATCCGAGCGACCCAGAAGAAGAGGATCTCCGGCGCGGTGACGAGATCGTCCGTCGGATAGAACGCCTTCAAGTCCACTGATCGAGTGTCAGGCCAGCCGAGGGTGGAGAATGGCCAGAGCCACGATGAGAACCACGTGTCGAGCACGTCCTCGTCCTGGCGCACGGTTGAGCCACACCTGGGGCAGGCAGGAGGGTCGTCGCGGCTCACCGTCACGTGGGAGCACGCGTCACAGTACCACACTGGAATGCGATGGCCCCACCACAGCTGCCTCGAGATGTTCCAGTCGCGGATGCCCTCGAGCCAGTTCACGTACACCGCTTCCCACCTCTCCGGGAGAATCCGGATCCGTCTCGCACGCACCGCTTCGAGCGCGGGCTCCGCGAGGGGCTTCATCTTCACGAACCACTGGTCGGAGAGACGCGGCTCGACGACCGTGTCGCAGCGGTAACAGTGACGCACAGAGTGAGAGTGCGACTCGATCTTCACGAGCGCCCCGGCGTGCCGCAGCATCTGGACGACACGCTCCCTCGCCTCGAACCTGTCCGCGCCGAGAAGGTCGGCAGGGACGCGGGAGTCTGCGTCAGCTCCGTTGGCCATCATGCCCTCGGGTGAGAGGACAACCGGCATCGGAAGCGCGTGGCGCGTGCCCATCTCGAAATCATTGGCGTCGTGCGCCGGAGTGATCTTCACCGCGCCGGTTCCGAATTCCGGATCCACTCCGATCGAGTCGGCGATGATCGGGATCTCCACATTGGCGATTGGAAGGGTGACCGTCCTGCCGATGAGATCGCGATAGCGCTCGTCGTCTGGATGAACCGCGACTGCCACGTCGGCGAGCATCGTCTCGGGACGAGTCGTCGCGATCGCGATCGTGCGCGCGGGATCGTCGGTGAGTGGGTAACGGATGTAATAGAGGTTTCCCGTCTCCTCGGTGTGCTCGGCTTCTTCATCACTGAGGGAAGTGAGACAGCGCGAGCACCAGTGAATGACGCGATGACCGCGGTAGATGAGCCCGCGCTCGTGAAGCAGGACGAACGCTTCCCGTACGGCACGCGACAGCTCGGGAGAGAGAGTGTATGCGGTTCTCGTCCAGTCGCACGACGCGCCAATCGCACGCAGTTGCTCGAGAATGGTCCCCCCTGTCTCCGCCACGAACTTCGACGTGCGCTCGACGAACGCGTCACGCCCGATGTCGAAGCGTGTCTTTCCTTCGGCGGCGAGCTGCTTCTCTATCACGTTCTGCGTGGCGATGCCTGCGTGATCGGTACCCGGGACCCAGAGCGCCTCGTCGCCGGCCATTCTGCGCCAACGGATGAGCACATCCTGCACGGTATTGTTCAGACCGTGCCCCATGTGCAGAACCGCCGTCACATTGGGCGGCGGCATCACGATCACGAAGGGCTCGCGGTCTCCACCCGCGCGTCGCGATCGGTTCGGGTCTGCCACGAACAACTCGGCGTCGAGCCACTCCTTGTAGAGATCGGACTCGACTGACGCCGGGTCGAACTGGGGAGGGAGGTCTGGCTGCGGCGTGGGCTTGCTCATCCTTCGGCAAGTTAACCGCAGCCACCCGCTCCTGCTACAAAAGCAGTACGCCTCTAGTCGCCCTGCGTCGTCTCGGGCGGAGCGTTCATCGGATCGACGACGTGATCGCTCTTCGGCACTCCGCTCGGCGCGATCGGTGACCCGTCTGCCCGTCCGCCACGGGGTGGCTTCGAGCGCTTCCTGCGCTCTGCCTTGATCTCGGCTTCTTCGTCCGCGTCGAGAAAGACCGTATCGAGAACCGCTTCTTCCAGCTCCACGCGCGGATCCTCGTGTCTGTCGAATTCGGCTGACGTCCCTTGCCGCCTTCGGCCCGTTCCCACGCCCTGTCCCTCCCACTGACCTTCGGTCAGTGACGGATCGCCGTCCTCATATCGATCCGCGAGCTCGTCGAACAGATCCTCTTCCGCGCGAACGGCGAGGCGATTGACGACGGTCTCGACACCCGGGACGCCGCGCGCCACGACGACCGCCTGCTGTGACTCATCGTCAGAGTTCACCCAGCCTGTGAGCTCGACGATCCCGTCGTCGATTGCACCGATATCGATTGCGCGCTCGCTCAGGATGGGATCGTTGCGGAACGCCTCGAGAACGCGCTCCTCGAGCTCCTCGGTGGCGTCGAGCGGCTCGTCGTCCGCCTGGTCGTCGTAGCCGTCATCGTGTGCGTAATCGTGATCGTGTGCGTGCGCGCCCAGATGCTCGTGATCTTCGTCTTCGCCGGGGCCGCCGCGCATGCCGCCGATTCGGTCACGGATCTTTGCGGTGAGACCTGAGATGCCGCCGTACTGCTGCGCTACGACGACGCCGGCAGCGAAACCCGCCAGCGCACCCAAGGCAACGTACAGGGCACTCGCCGCGCTGGACTCTTCGTCGCGATATCTGAATGGAGACATGTATTCGAACCTGTGGCGTAGGGTATCCTCTAACGATAGCTTACGCGGGAGCAAGTTAAAGGCCACCTGCCGGTTCGAAATCCGATGTCTGAAATGCTGACACTGACGCTCCCCGACGGCGCCACCCGACAGGTCGAGGAGGGAACTTTACCGCGCGATGTAGTTGGCTCGATCGGCCAGCGGCTGCTCAGGGACGCTCTCGCCGTCGAGATCGCCGGAGAGGTCCAGGATCTCGTGACACCGCTCAGAACCGGCGGCAGCTTCCGTGTTCTGACCGCGAAGGATCCGAAGGCGCTCGACGTGCTCCGCCATTCCGGTGCGCACATTCTGGCGACCGCAGTTCGGCGCCTCCGCCCCGACGCAAAGATCGGGTTCGGGCCGTCGATCGAAGACGGCTTCTATTATGACTTCGAGGTCGCTCAGCCGTTCACGCCGGACGACCTCGAGCAGTTCGAAGCCGAGATGCGGAAGGTGATCGGCGAGAAGTATCCGTTCCTCCGCGCTGAAGTAAACCAGGAGGAAGCCCGCCAGAAGTTCTCCGACGACCCGTTGAAGCTGGAGCGACTTTCGGAATTCAGTGAAGACGAGATCATCTCGACCTACACCGACGGGCCGTTCATCGATCTCTGCCGCGGGCCCCACGTCCCGGACACTTCCTATCTGAAGCATTTCAAGCTTCTCCATACCGCGGGCGCGTACTGGCGCGGCGACGAGAAGCGGCAGATGCTCCAGCGCATCTACGCAACGGCGTGGTTCAGCAAGGAAGATCTCGAAGCGTATCTGCATCGCATCGAGGAAGCGAAGCGCCGCGACCACCGCGCACTCGGGCAGCTGCTCGATCTGTATTCGACGGATCAGCGAGTCGGGCCAGGTCTCATTCTCTGGCATCCTCGCGGCGCAATCGTGCGCAACGAGATCGAAACGTACGAGCGCGAACTCATTCTGCGGCACGGTTACGAGCTCGTCTACACTCCTCACATCGTAAGCGAGAAGCTGTTCCAGATCTCCGGACATCTCGAGAACTTCCGCGAGAACATGTTCAGCGCGATGGACGTCGAGGGTGCCGCGTACCGGCCGAAGCCGATGAATTGTCCGGGACACATCTGCATCTTCCAGTCGAGAGCGCGATCGTATCGCGACTTGCCGATCCGTTACGCGGAGTTCGGGACCGTCTATCGTTACGAGCGAAGCGGAGTGCTTCACGGGATGCTCCGCGTCCGCGGCTTCACGCAGGACGACGCGCATGTGTTCTGCACTCCGGAGCAGGTGCCGTCGGAAATCGAGCGGCTCCTGGATCTCGTTGACGAGATGCTCCGTACCTTCGGTTATCCGTACACCATCGAGCTCTCCACGAGACCCGACAAGGCGCTGGGCTCGGTGGAGCAGTGGCGCCACGCGGAAGCGTTGCTGGCCGACGTGATGAAGAAGCGCGGCCAGGAATTCACGATCGATGAAGGCGGCGGAGCGTTCTACGGTCCAAAGCTCGACTACAAGCTCATCGACGCGATCGGACGCAAGTGGCAGGGCCCAACTGTTCAGCTCGATTTCAATCTGCCGGAGAGATTCGATCTGGAGTACACTGGCGCGGACAACTCTCCGCACCGTCCGATGATGTTGCACCGCGTACTCGTCGGCTCGATGGAGCGTTTCGTCGGCGGTCTCGTCGAGCATTACGCCGGAGCGTTCCCTCTGTGGCTTGCACCCGAGCAGGTGCGTGTCATTCCGATTTCGGACGATGCATCGGCGGCAGCTCACTCGCTCACCGAGCGGCTCAAGAGTGCGGGTGTTCGCGTGCATCTCGACGAGAGGTCCGAGACGCTGAACTACAAGATCCGCGAAGCGGAGACGCTCAAGATTCCGTACATGGCCATCGTCGGAAAGCGTGAAGCCGAAAGCGACTCGCTGGCGCTGCGAGTGCGAGGGGCGGGGAAGAAGCAGGACGTGACGCCGATCGCCGGCTTCATCGCAATGGTGCAGGACCAGATTGCGGCGCGTGCGTTGAAACCGTAGGCAACGCGCGGAGGGCTACGCGATGTTCATAGGACATTTCGCAGTTGGACTGGCGGGAAAGAAGGCGGCGCCGCGCGCATCGCTTGCGGCGCTCTGGCTGGCGGCGTTGTTCGCCGACGTGCTGTGGCCGGTGCTTGTTGCCGTCGGCGCCGAGCAGGTCCGCATCGCACCCGGCAACACTGTGTACACTCCGCTCGAGTTCGTGAGCTACCCGTGGTCGCACAGCCTTCTCATGCTTTGCATCTGGGGCGCGCTCTTCGCCGCGTACTATCGGAACCGGCCAGGCGGCCGGCGCATCGGAGCAGTGCTCGGCGCGCTCGTCGTGAGCCACTGGGTGCTCGACTGGATCACGCACAAGCCCGACATGCCCCTCTGGCCGGGCGGGCCGAAGTATGGGCTTGGGTTGTGGAACTACCCGACGGCGACGATGGCGGTCGAGATCGGGATGTTCATCGCGGGAGTATTCCTCTACGTGAGCGTGACGCGCGCGCGCGACAAGATCGGGAGCATCGGATTCTGGGCTTTGGTACTTCTGCTGCTCGGGTTCTACATCTTCGATTCGCTGGCCGCGGTGCCGCCGCCATCAGTTCGCGCTATCTGGATATCGGCGCTTGTTGCGACCGCAGTGCTGCTTGTCTGGGCGGGGTGGGTCGACGCGCACCGCCAACAAGAAGATTAACCGCGCGACAGAGTCACAGAGGCTCGGAGAAACCAGAAGACAACCGCGCCACAGAGGCTCAGAGAAAACCAGAGAAGATATTTTGGGAACAGCGACCTCTCCGGTGTCGTTGCAGCTCTACTCAGCCCTTCTCAATCGTTTCCGTAGTTCCTCTGAGCCTTTGAGCCTCCGTGGAGCAGTTAATTTTCTGGTCTTCTCCGAGTCTCTGAAACCCTGTCGCGCGTTTGCCCTTGGCCGTTCGATTAATTTTCGGCATGCCCGATAAATCCCGCACCCCGGTAATAGTCTCAGCCGTAAGAACCCCCATCGGCCGTTTTCTCGGCGGCCTTGCTTCTCTGACCGCACCTGAGCTTGGCGCCATCGCCATCCGCGAGGCGGTCAGGCGCGCAGGAATCGACGCGAGCGCCATCGAAGAAGTCATCATGGGCCAGGTCATCCAGGGCGGATCCGGGCAGGCACCGGCGCGGCAGGCAGCCCTCAAATCGGGGATTCCGGCGAAGATATCAGCGCTCACGATCAACAAGGTCTGCGGCTCTGGACTCAAGGCCGTGATGCTGGCGTCGCAGGCGATCAAAGCGGGCGACAAGCAGGTCATCGTCGCCGGGGGACAGGAGTCGATGTCGAACGCGCCCTACTATGTCTATGGTATGCGGAACGGCGTGAAGCTGGGCGACCAGAAGATGGTTGACGGCATGATCAAGGACGGTCTCTGGTGCGCGTCATGTGATGTCCACATGGGCGGTCACGCGGAGCACACGGCTCGCAAGGCGGCGGTCAGCCGCGAAGCGCAGGACAGGTTCGCGGCGGAATCGCACGCCAAGGCGATTGCGGCGATCGAAGGCGGGAAATTCAAGGACGAGATTGTCCCTGTCGAGATCGCCGGCCGAAAGGGAACGACGGTGGTCGACACCGACGAAGGGCCGCGCAAGGACACGACCGCTGATACCCTTCAGAAGCTCAAGCCCGCCTTTCCACGCAAGGGCGACAACTCCGATCTCTCGGTGACGGCAGGGAACGCGTCGTCACTCAACGACGGAGCTTCGGCGCTCGTCGTCGTCTCGGAAGAGTACGCCGAGAAGAATGGGCTCGGCATCATGGCACGGATTACAGGCTATGCGACCGGCGGGACCGAGCCGCAGGAGCTTTTCTTCGCTCCGATATTCGCGGTGCAGAATCTCATGAAGCTCACCGGAAAGAAGATCGGTGACTACGATCTCATCGAGGCAAACGAAGCCTTCGCGTCGCAGGCGCTTGCCGACGGCGCGGGACTCGGCTGGGATTGGAGCCGCGTCAACGTGAACGGCGGTGCGATCGCGCTGGGGCACCCGATAGGCGCGAGCGGCGCGCGCGTGCTCACCACACTTCTCTACGCGATGAAAGATCGTGGAGCCCGTACCGGGCTCGCGACGCTCTGCCTCGGCGGCGGTGACGCCGTCGCCCTCAGCGTCGAACGCCCCGCGTAAGCGGACTTGAGCGCCAGCCAGATTCTGTTCACCACGGAGCGCCGTCTGCGGGCTCCGTGGAAGATCGTCCTCTTCATCGTCGTTTTCTTTGCGGCGCTGATTGCCGCGGCGCTTCTCGAGGTCGGCGCGAATGTCCTCGCGGCGCGGCTTGGCTACATTCTGCTCGTGTCGGAGTGGTCAGTCCCGCTTGGCATTCTCGGCGCGACGTGGGTGATGCTCAAGTGGGTCGAAGGCCGCTCGTGGGATTACGTCGGCCTCGACCCATCCGCGGCGCGGCCATCGAAGCTGGCGACCGGATCGCTGCTCGGACTTCTTCCGATTGCGATACCATCCCTCTTCCTTCTGATGCTGGGCGAGCTCAAAACGGTTCCCGCACCTCCCGGAAGCTGGTTGGCAGCGGCGGGTCTCAGCTTCGCGAATCTCCTGCCGGCTGCGTTCGGAGAAGAGCTGATGCTTCGCGGCTATCTCTTCGCCGTGCTCAAGGAGGCTGTCGGATCGCGTTGGACGCTCATCTCGACGAGCATAGTTTTCGGACTGCTGCACGTCCCGAATCCGGGGGCTGACTCCCAGTCGATCGTGATCGTGATGCTTGCGGGCTTCTTTCTCGGGTCGGTGTTCCTCGCGACTCGAAGTCTCTACGCCGCGACCGCTGCACATTTCGTCTGGAACTGGTTCATGGCCGCGGCGCTCCACACTCCGGTGAGCGGACTTCCAGTGAGCACGCCCGACTATCGTGTCATTGAAACGGGGCCGGACTGGCTGACCGGAGGCACGTGGGGTCCCGAAGGTGGGTTGGCGGCAGCGGTCGGAATGTTCGTGGTTCTCATTTACCTGCATGCGCGGCCACTACGCCGCATGGAGTCACTGGATGGCTGAGAAGATCGCCGTGATAGGCGCTGGACAGATGGGCAACGGCATCGCCCACGTCTTTGCCCAATCCGGATTTCCCGTGACGATGATCGACGTTTCCCTGGCCGCGCTCGAGAAGGGCAAAGCGACGATTCAAAAGAATCTCGATCGGCAGGTGAAAAAGGGTTCGCTTGCAGAGGACAAGCCGGCCGAGATACTTGGCCGCATCTCTCTGGAAGAAAAACTCGACGCGGCGGCGGATGCGGCGCTGATTGTCGAGGCGGCGACCGAGAATACGGATCTCAAGTACCGGATCTTCACCGATCTCGATCGCATTGCAAACCCCGAGGCAATTCTGGCGAGTAACACGAGCTCGATCTCGATAACGGAGATCGCCGCGCGGACGAAGCGCCCGCACAAAGTCGTCGGCATGCATTTCATGAATCCGGTTCCTGTGATGAAGCTCGTCGAGATCATCCGCGGCCTCGCAACTTCCGACGAGACGACAAGGACTGTCACCGAGCTAAGCACTCAACTCGGGAAAACGCCGGTTGAAGTCAACGACTTCCCCGGGTTCGTCTCGAACCGCGTGCTGATGCCGATGATCAACGAGGCGGTGTACTGCCTGATGGAAGGGGTTGCGCAGCCAGAGGCCATCGACCAGGTGATGCAGCTCGGGATGAACCATCCGATGGGTCCGCTGGCACTCGCAGACCTCATCGGCCTCGATACCTGTGTCGCGATTCTCGAGGTTCTCCAGAATGGGCTTGGCGACCCGAAGTACCGGCCCTGCCCGTTGTTGAGGAAGTACGTCGCCGCCGGATGGCTCGGAAGAAAGTCCGGGCGCGGCTTCTACAAGTACGCATAAGTGAAAGCCGATCTTCTGAACCTGACCGAAGAGCAGCGCGGCATTCGCGACCTCGCTCGCGAGTTTGCGCGGAACGAGATCGCTCCGTACATCGCCGAGTGGGACGAGAAGGCGTACTTCGAGCCGTCGATCGTGAAGAAAATGGGGGACCTGGGCTTCCTCGGCATGCTCCTCCCCGAGGAATACGACGGGCTCGCTCTCGATACGTCCAGCTACCTCGTGGCGCTCGAGGAGATCGCGGCGGTGGACGCGTCCACAGCGGTGATGATGAGCGTGCACAACTCGCTGCCGACGCAGATGATCCTCCGCTACGGCAGCGATGAGCAGAAAGCACGCTTTCTCAGGCCGATGGCGCGCGGCGAGCTCCTCGGTGCATTCGCGCTGTCCGAGCCGGAGGCGGGATCAGACGCGGCGTCGCTGACGACGCAGGCGGTGCGCGATGGCGACGACTGGGTGCTCAGCGGAACGAAGAGCTGGGTGACGAGCGGCAGTCACGCCGGTGTGATCCTCGCCATGGCGCGAACGGACACTCCGAGCGAGCGAAAAGGCGCGCGGGGAATCGGCACTTTCATCGTCACACCCGATATGCCCGGGTTTCACGTCGGAAAAAAAGAGGACAAGCTGGGTCTCAGGTCCTCGCCGACTGTTACGCTCACCTTCGACAGCATGCGAGTGCCGGCGTCCAACCTGCTTGGCAAACCGCAGATGGGATTCATCTACGCGATGCAGACGCTGGAGAACGGACGACTGGGCATCGCAGCGCAGGCGATCGGGATCGCGCGCGCCGCTCTCGAGGCGGCTACCGCATACGCGGCCGAGCGTCATCAGTTCGACCGTCCGATCCGCGAATTTCAGGCGATCCAGTTCAAGCTGGCGGACATGGCGACTCGCGTTGCTGCGTCCCGCACGCTCCTTCACGCGGCGGCGCGCGCGAAGGATCGCGGAGAGAACGTCAAGCAGGCGACTTCAATGGCGAAGCTCTTTGCAAGCGAGACGGCGATGTTCGCCACCAACCAGGCAGTCCAGATCTTCGGCGGATATGGCTACGTCAAGGACTATCCGGTGGAGCGCCTGTTCCGCGACGCAAAAGTCACCGAGATTTACGAGGGCACCTCGGAGATACAGCGCATCGTGATCGCGCGAGAGCAATACTCGCACGAGTAGCCACAACATCGGACCAACATCAAACACTGCTCATAGATCAATGGAACTCTTTGAAACACTCGCCGAGATGGGCCACGAGGAGCTGGTCGTGGCCAGCGATCCATCGTGTGGATATCGCGGAATAATCGCCGTGCACAGCACCGCGCTGGGCCCCGCTCTCGGGGGAACGCGGTTCTGGCAATACGACTCGGACGAGGAGGCGGTCACCGATGCGCTCCGATTGTCGCGCGGCATGACGTACAAAAATGCCGTCGCCGGCCTCGACCTCGGAGGAGGCAAGTCGGTGATCATCGGTGACAACCGCACAAAGGATCGCGAGGCGATTTTCCGCGCGCACGGACGGGCCGTTGAGAGTCTTGGCGGCCGCTACATCACTGCCGAGGATGTCGGAACCGGAACCGCCGACATGGATTTCGTGCACATGGAGACCGAGCATGTCGCCGGGCTCAAGGAAAAATCCGGCGATCCATCGCCGGTCACCGCACATGGCGTTTTTCGCGCGATTCAGGCTTCCGCCAGGTATCGCTGGGGATCCGACGACCTCGGCGGAAAGGTCGTGACGCTTCAGGGCTGCGGCAGTGTGGGTCGCTATCTCGCGAAGGAGCTGCACGAAGCGGGGGCGACCCTGATTGTGTCGGACATCGATCCGGAGCGTGCTGCTCGAGTCTCCCGTGAGACAGGCGCGACGGTCGTCGAAGGTGACGCGATCTACAGTGCGCAGGCCGACATCTTCGCTCCGTGCGCGCTCGGAGGGATCATCAATGACGAGACGCTACCGAAATTCAAGGTGCAGGTGATCGCGGGGGGCGCCAACAACCAGCTTCTCGAGCCGCGTCATGGCGACATGCTGGAGGCGATGGGAATGCAGTATGCGCCGGACTACGTAGCGAACGCAGGCGGTGTAATCAACGTCTTCGGCGAGGTCGCCGGATGGGATTCCGAGCACGCGTGGAGGAAGGCGGACGACATCTACGACACCGTCCTCAGCGTGTTCGAGATCGCCAAGGCTGACGGAATCCCGTCGTATCAGGCGGCCAACCGTCTGGCCGAACGACGGCTCGCATCGGTGAAAACGAGATGGAAGCCCGAAAGGTGACTGACACAGCGCGCGAAGTCATCGCCATAGCGACGGACCACGCCGGCTTCGAGCTCAAGCAGAAGCTGGTGCCGGAGCTGAAACGCATGGGATACGAGGTTCAGGATCTCGGAGCGAACAGCGAGGAGCCGAGCGACGACTATCCGGACTTCGCGCATCCTCTCGCTCGAGAGGTGTCGTCGGGCCAGGTGAAGCGCGGAATTCTTCTCTGTGGCAGTGGCATCGGAGTGGACATCGTCGCCAACCGTTACGCTCACGTGCGGGCGGCGCTGTCGTGGATGCCGGAGATTGCCGAGCTGTCAAGACGCCACAATGACTCGAACGTTCTCGTGATTCCGGCTAGATTCGTGACTGAGGAGCAGGGTGTCGAGATCATGAAGCGCTGGCTCGACACGAAGTTCGAGGATGGCAGGCACACGAGGCGGGTATTGAAGATCGATAACGAAGAGAGCGCAAAGAAGGCAAACGAGGCGGGTAGTGGACAACACTGAAGTCGTTGAACGGGCCCAGATGCCCATGCTGTCAGAGTACGATCCCGACGTCGCGGCGATGATTCGCCGCGAGGTCGAGCGGCAGCGTCACGGCATCGAGCTCATCGCCAGCGAGAACTTCGTCTCGGAAGCGGTGCTCGAGGCAATGGGAACACCTCTCACGAACAAGTACGCCGAAGGCCTGCCGGGCAAGCGGTATTACGGGGGCTGCGAGTTCGTCGATCAGGTCGAGCAGCTCGCGATCGACCGCGCGAAGCAGCTGTTCGATGCGGAACACGCGAACGTCCAGGCACACTCGGGCGCGCAGGCCAACGCAGCCGTCTACCTCGCTTTCCTCAAGCCCGGCGACACGGTGCTGGGACTCGACCTGTCGCAGGGCGGGCATCTCACGCACGGCTCACCCGTGAACTTCTCGGGTCTGCTCTACCACGCGATTCATTACGGCGTGGGTGACGACGGCCGCATCGATTATCAGGCCATGCAGGAGATCGCCCGCCGCGAGCGTCCGAAGATGATCATCGCCGGAGCGAGTGCTTACGCGCGCATCATCGAGTTCGAGCCCTTCGCGGAAGTAGCGCGTGAGATCGGCGCGAAATTCGTCGTCGACATGGCACACTTCGCCGGACTGGTCGCGACAGGCTTTCATCCGTCACCGATACCTCACGCCGACGCGGTCACCACAACCACGCACAAGACTCTGCGCGGCCCGCGGGGTGGTATGATCCTTTGCAAGGCAGAGCACGCGAAGGTGATAGACAAGGCAATGTTTCCTGGCACGCAGGGCGGGCCACTCGAGCACGTCATCGCCGCGAAGGCGGTTGCACTGAAGGAGGCGCTCGAGCCTTCGTTCACGGATTATTGCCGGCAGATCATCGCCAACGCCAAGGCACTTGCGACTGCGCTTTCGGATGATGGCTTCGACATAGTCTCGGGCGGCACTGACAATCACCTGATGCTCGTGGACCTCCGGAACCGAGGGCTCACCGGCAAGGTAGCGGAGAAAGCGCTCGATGCTGCCGCGATCACGGTCAACAAGAACACTGTTCCCAGGGAGACTCAGTCTCCGTTCGTGACGAGCGGCATCCGCATCGGTACGCCGGCCGTTACGACGCGCGGAATGAAGGAAGACGAGATGCGCGAGATTGCCGGATTCATTGGGCGGATACTGTCGGCACCCGCGGATGTCTCGGTGGCGAGCTCGATCTCCCGGGAAGTTCATGAGCTTGCCGCTCGCTTCCCACTTTATCCGAACGCATTCGGCGCGCGAGGGTCCGAGATCGGTGCCTGAGCTCGCCTTCCGTGACGGCGTGATGGACCGCATCCGGCTCCGGGAGTCGCGATACGACGAACAGGCATATCTGTTCGTGCTGTCGGCGCTGGAATACTCCCAGTCGAAGCTGGAATCGCGGCGGCACATCAGCGCCGCGGAGCTTGCGACATCATGCCGTGAGCTGACGCTCGAGAGGTTCGGTCTCATGGGCCGCATGGTTCTCGAGCGGTGGGGCATTCGCGCGACCTCCGACCTCGGCGAGATCGTGTTCACCCTGG
Source organism: Gemmatimonadales bacterium (assembly GCA_039931395.1). GTDB lineage: Bacteria > Gemmatimonadota > Gemmatimonadetes > Gemmatimonadales > Gemmatimonadaceae > UBA4720. Next base: position 12,687 of record JBDTRZ010000001.1, on the reverse strand, counting down.
TGGAGCTGGGATTTCTCGTGAAGCAGCCGAACGACTCGAAGGAAGAGTTCGCGGGTCTCTATGACTTCACGGCGGTTTTCGAGCGCGATTATCCCTGGAACTGCGCGCCCAACGCCTGAGTCTGCGTGACGATGGGCGCGCGCGTCGCGAGTGCTCATGAGACCGCATCGTGCGAGCGCGCCACGATCGAGCGAGGGACGCCCTCCGCTGAGCTGATGCGGCGTGCGGGAGAGGGAGCCGCGGACCTGATCGCGTCGAGATGGGAGCGCGCGGCATTGCGCGGCGTTGCCGTGCACGCGGGAAGCGGCAACAACGGCGGAGACGGCTGGGTCGTCGCTGGTTCTCTCGCACAAAGGGGCTTCTCCGTGCGTGTCGTCGAGACCGGATCACCGCGCACCGACGAAGCGCGAAACGCGCGTGCGACGGCGCTCGAGAGCGGGCTTCTTCGGAAGGGTAACCCGGCATCGACCGATGGAGTCGTCGTCGACGCCCTTCTCGGCACGGGCGCGACGGGCATGCCGCGGGGAGACGTTGCAAAAGCGATAGAAGACGTGGCGCGCGCGCAGGAGAATGGTGCGATGGTCGTCGCACTCGATCTTCCCAGCGGACTGGACGCCACAAGCGGAGCGCATGCCGGATCGGTGAAGGCTGATGCCACCGTCTCGTTCGGCAATGTGAAGCGCGGCCAACTCGTGGCGCGCGAGGTCTGCGGCGAGATCGTCGCGATCGACATCGGTCTCGACTGTGGCGACCAGATCGAATCTCACCCGCTGCTCGTAGATCATGACTGGGTATTCCGGTGCGTGCCGGCAATTCCGGCGACGGCGCACAAAGGCACGCGAAAGCGTCTCGCGATCGTCGGCGGTGGCAAGGGCATGGCGGGAGCGGTGATTCTCGCCGGAGAAGGAGCGCTTCGGGCTGGAATCGGACTCCTTCGCATCGTCGTCGCTCCGGGGAACGAGGTCGCGATTCACGCGGGGATTCCCGCGGCGATCGTGCACACGTGGCCATCCGGTGTAACGGAGCTGAACACCCTCGTCGAGAATGTCGATGCAATGGCGATCGGTCCGGGACTCGGTCGTTCTCCGCAAACGCGCGATCTCGTCGAACGCATCCTGCTCGCCTGGAGCGGACCGACGATTCTCGACGCCGATGCATTGAATGTGTTCGCAGGCGACGTCGAGTCGCTGGGACAGCTTCTCAGTGGACGTCCCGCTGTGATCACACCTCATCCGGCGGAGCTGGCGAGGTTGTTGAGCATCGATACTCAGCAGGTTGTCGACAATCGGTTCGAGATCGGCGGCGAGCTGGCGCGACGAATCGGCGCAGCCGTGCTTCTCAAGGGAGCGCCCACCGTTGTCTTCTCTCCATCGGGATCCAGATACGTGAGCGCAACAGGTTCAGCGGCGCTCGCGACAGGGGGAAGTGGCGACGTGCTGACCGGAATTGCGGGAACACTGGTTGCGCAGATGAATGACGGCCGTGACCGCGCGGCGGAAGCGGCCACTTGTGCCGCATTCATTCATGGTCGCGCTGCGGAGTTGCTCCGATTCGTACGCGGCATCGTGCTCGATGACGTTCTGCGTGTGCTGCCTTCAGCCTGGAATGAAGAGCCGCAGCAGCTTCCGGATGGAGTGCTGGCGATTCTACCGGCAGCCGCATGACGGACGACGGTCGTGACCGTCCCGAGCCGGTTGCGCCGCCGACCACCAGCGGATCCCACGCGGCCCTCGGCGAAGGACGCGAATTCGACGCGATAAGGAGAATGCTCGACCGCTGGGGGCCGCGCGCCAGGGCGATAGGTGACGACGCTGCTGTCATCGAGGGAATCCGCTCCCGCAAGCTCGTCGCCAGCATCGACACGTCAGTCGAGAACGTTCATTTCATGAGAGAATGGCTCTCGCCGGCTGAAACAGGTTATCGAGCGGCGACGGCCGCGTTGAGCGATCTCGCGGCGATGGGAGCAGAACCGCTGGGCATTCTCGCGGCGATCGGACTTCCGGACAGCTGGCTGCACGACCTCGACGGCATCGCCGATGGCATCGGTGAGGCGGCTGCATTCGCGGCTGCTCCGATTCTCGGAGGCGACCTGAGCAGCGCAACCGAGCTCACACTCACATTCACCGTTCTCGGAGCTGCGTCGAGCCCGTTGCTCAGAACATCCGCTCATCCCGGCGACCGTGTCTATGTCACCGGCCGACTCGGCGGTTCACTCGCTGCACTTCGCGCGTTGCAGCAGGGACTCGAGCCTCTTCCGGAACATCGCTCCAGGTTCGCGAGACCTGTCGCAAGATTGCGCGAAGCGGTCTGGCTGTCGCGGCACGGCGCAAACGCTGCAATCGACATCTCCGATGGTCTTCGCTCGGATCTGGAGCACATCGCCGCTGCCAGTGGAGTGACTCTGGTGATCGATCTCGATCGACTGCCGACGCTTGCCGGACTATCACCGATCGACGCGGCGCAAAGTGGGGAGGAGTACGAGATCGTAGTAATGTCGTCGCGCGACATCGACGCTGCCGCGTTCCAGAAGCGGTTCGGAGTCGCGCTGTCACGCATCGGGAATGTCGAGTCGGGGCCGTCAGAGGTTCGATTCGTGGCCGATGGAAAGCCTGTTCAGGTTCCGCGCGGCTATCTTCACTTCGGCCACTGATGTCATTCGTCCAAACGATCCTGACCACCGTTTTCGTCCTGATTGTGGCGCCCATTGCGACGTTCATCATCGGGACGGCATGCGTGGGCGCCTCTCTTGTTGGCGCCCCTGACCGGAGCGGGTCTCCGTACGACGTTCTGCCAAGATTCTGGGCCAAGGTGATTCTCAACGCGAGCTCTGTACGAGTGGTGGTTCACAACCCCGAGCGGGCGGCTGTCGGCAACGCTCACATCTTCGTCGCCAACCACATGAGCTGGTGGGACATCCCTGTGCTCGGCTGTTTTCTTCCGCGATGCAAGTTTGTCGCGAAGGCCGAGCTTTTCAGGATTCCGGTTTTCGGCGCGGCAATGCGGGCGGTTGGCATGGTTCCAATCGAGCGACAGAACAGAAAGGCTGCATTCGGTGCTTACGACGAGGCAGCCAAGCGCATCCGCGACGGGAATTCCGTGATCGTTTTTCCGGAAGGAACACGAGGGACGGTCTACCCGCTGCGTCCATTCAAGAAGGGACCGTTCGTGCTGGCCATCAATGCAGGCGCGCCCGTCGTGCCGGTGCTCATTCACGGCACGCGCGAGGTGATCGCGAGAGGCCAGATCTGGGTGCGTCCGGGACGAGTCGATGTACATTTGCTCGAGCCGGTGAACGTCGAGGGGCTCGGCTACGATGACCGCGACAGGCTGGCTGCCGAGGTCAGGTCGCGAATCGCTGAAGCGCTGGCCACTCATTACGGTATCGAGAGCACTCCGGCGATCACGCCGTCGTCCAAAGCGGTCGCGAAATCCACAACCGACAACACTGAAACGAGCTGAATGTCCACCATCATTGAAATCCAGGCCCGTGAGATAATCGACAGCAGGGGCAATCCGACCGTCGAGGCCGACGTAACGCTGGCGAGCGGAGCGTTCGGGCGCGCTGCCGTTCCGAGTGGTGCCTCGACCGGTGAGCATGAAGCGCTGGAGCTGCGTGACGGCGACGCCGACCGTTACGGAGGCAAGGGCGTGCAGCAGGCGATCGAAAGCATCGAGGACCGGATTGCACCCGCTCTCGACGGCATGCTCGCGCTCGACCAGCTGAGCATCGACACGGCGATGATCGATCTCGACGGCACGCCCAACAAGGGCGAGCTCGGCGCAAACGCGATCCTTGCGGTCTCGATGGCGGTTGCGCGCGCAGCGGCCGCCGATGTCGGCCTGCCGCTATACAGGTATCTCGGCGGACCGATGGCGCGATACCTACCGGTGCCGATGATGAACATTCTCAACGGCGGCGCACACGCGACCAACACGGTGGACTTCCAGGAGTACATGGTAGTGCCAATCGGAGCCGAGACCTTCTCCGAATCGCTGCGCATGGGCACGGAGGTATTTCATGCGCTCAAGAAGGTGCTGGTGAAGAAGAAGCTCTCGACCGGCGTCGGCGACGAAGGCGGCTTCGCACCTGATCTGGGAAGCGATCAGGATGCGCTCGATGTCGTCGTCGAGGCGATCGAGAGTGCCGGGTATGCGCCGGGCAAAGAAGTCGCGATTGCGCTCGACTGCGCTGCTTCCGAGCTCCACAAGGCGGGGAAATACACCTTCAAGAAAAGTGGTGCCGGAACGCTCACTTCCGACGGAATGATCGAGCTGTACACGAAGTGGCTGGACGAGTATCCGATCGTTTCGATCGAGGATGGCCTCGCGGAGGATGACTGGGAAGGCTGGGCGAAGCTGACCGCCGCGCTGGGCGATCGTGTGCAGCTTGTCGGCGACGATCTCTTCGTGACGAATACCGAGCGCCTGATGAAGGGGATCGAGTCGGATGTCGCAAATGCGATTCTGATCAAGCTGAATCAGATCGGCACGCTGTCCGAGACGCTCCAGGCGATCGAGATGGCGCGTAGCGCGGGATACCAGTCGATCATCTCGCACAGGTCCGGGGAGACCGAGGATACTTTCATCGCCGATCTCGCGGTGGCGACGAATGCACTTCAGATCAAGACAGGGTCCGCCAGCCGCACCGACAGAGTCGCCAAGTACAATCAGCTTCTGCGCATCGAGGAGCAGCTCGGTGATTCAGCGGCATTTCCCGGCGGATCGCTGTACGGGCTCTGAGCCGGATGGCCGCTAGAATCATCCTCTGGCTCCTCGTCGCCGGCGCGGCACTGTTCGCGCTTCAGGGCGGCGAGTACAGCACCCGGGATCTGTGGCGCCAGCGCAAGCTGATGCAGCGAATGACAGCGCGCACAGATTCACTCCAGCGCGAGGTGGATTCACTCACGCGCGAGGCTCACGCCGTGCAGACCGACCGCGCGACGCAGGAGCGAATTGCGCGGGAGCAGTTCGGGATGGTGAAAGGAAACAAGGAGATTCTTTACCGGCTCGGAGCGCCGAAAGACAGCGCGGCGAGCCGGTAGAGACTGCTCAAATTTTTTCTCTAATGCACGTGGCCGCCGAGTGAGCGAAGGCAGACGAATACGAGAGGCTTGCCTGTCAGTTGCGGTGGCGTCCACTCTGTGGGCTTCGGCAGCTGGCAGCCAGGCAATCACGCGAGAACAGGCCGTACAGGCCGCGCTGGCCAGGGCAGGGCGACTCGCCATCGCAAGCGCTGACAGCTCGGCAGCGCGCGCAATGCTCATGGGCGCGCGGGCTCTGCAGAACCCGGCGCTTGCTGCGTCCTACTCGAAGTCGCCCCCGCAGCTGCACTTCACGCTCGAGCTTCCGATAGATCTACCTGGTCTCCGCGGCGCGCGGATCGCTTCCGCCACCGCGGCGGTCCGCGCGGCCGGCTATCGGTTTCGCTTCGAGAAGGCCGCTGCTGCGCTCGATGCGGACACGACCTTCACGCGTGCGCTTGCCGCAGCCGCGCGCGCCCGTCTATCGCGGCGTAACGCGCTCGTCGCTGACACATTGCTTCAAATGGCGATCGCCCGGCGTGATGCTGGCGACGCCAGTGAGCTCGAGGTCGAGCTCGCTCGCGTGAATGCTGGCCAGCAGCACAACCTTGCGATCGCCGATTCGGTCGAGCTCACTGGCTCGTTGATCGATCTCCAGGCGGCGATGGGAGCCATCACCTCCGCGCCCGTCATCACGCTGGCCGACAGTCTCTATCTGCCGGACAGCGGCAGATACAGTTCGTTGCGCGGAACTCCGCTGCCAATCGCCGCCGGGCTCGAGTCGGTCGTATCGGCCGAGAATCGGCTGCTGGCGGAGCGAAGAAGCGTCTTCGGCTCACCTGCGCTGATGGGTGGCATCGAGACACGCGATCCTGGTGGCACCGGCAATGAGCTCCTCCCCACTTTTGGAGTGACTCTTCCAATACCACTGCTGAACAGGAACCGGGCCGGCAAGGCGCAGGCGAGCGCAGAGCTCATGCGCGCACGCGCGGAGCTGTCAGTGACACGACTGGAGTACACCGCTACACTCATGCGAATGGAGCGGCAGCGCACGACGGCCTACGCTCGTGCGGCGCGAGACCGGAGTCTCCTGGCATCGGCCAATCGCGTCGCGTCGATGTCAGTCACCGCGTACCGCGCAGGCGCGGTTCCATTGTCGAATGTGTTCGAGGCACAACGAAGCGCTCGTGACATTCTCCGGCAGTACATCGACGACCTCGCCGAGCTTTGGATAGCCGACGCGACCCTGCGTGTCCTTACCCTGACTTCATCGCCATGAAGGGAATGAGGCCGCTGCGCCAATGGCGCACAGCAATTGTCCTGTCCGTACTCATTTCTGCTTCCTGCGGCCGCGGCAGCTCCGAGCAGGCACAGCCAGCTATTGCGGTGAACGTACGCACCACGACGGTGACGCAGCAGCCTTTCACGGAGACTGTGGGAGCGCTGGGAGCAGTCGAGGCAAGCGCGGGGCACATTGCGTTGTTGAGCGCTCCGGCCCCGACGCGGGTCCTTCAGGTTCTCGTTGCCGAGGGGCAGCGCGTTGCCCGGGGATCGACACTTGTCGTGCTCGAGCAGACGCCCTTTCGCGAGGCCGAGAGAAGCGCCGCGGCCAAGCTCAATGCAGCTCAGCGGGCATACGACCGGGCAAGAACACTTAGCCAGGCGGGCATTCTCCCGCGGAAGGACGTCGAGCAGGCAGCGGCGGATCTTGCCGCAGCGCGGGCCGATCTCGTTGCCGCTCGCAGGCTGACCCAGCTTTCGGTGCTGCGTGCACCGATCAGCGGAGTAGTCACGCGGATGTCGGCCTTGCTAGGTGCATCGGTCGACACCAACGAGCCTCTGGTGGAGATCGCGGACCCGTCGGCACTCGAGGTGATACTTGGAATGACCCCGGCCGATGCGGGTAAGGTCAGGATCGGCAACAAGGTCGCGCTTCGCGCGGGACAGAATCGCTCCGGCGAGATGCTTGGGACGGGGACCGTGAAGAGTGTCGGCGCAGTTGTCGACTCGGTCTCGCGCAACGTGTCGGTGCGCGTCGTCCCCCCGACAACTTCCCGACCCATGCGCATCGGCGAGACGGTGTATGGCGACGTAGCTGTCGCGACTCGTGCTGCCGTTATTGTCGTGCCGGTCGAAGCACTGGTGCCCGAGGGCGACCAGTTTCGCGTGTTCATCATCGACGCAAAGAACGTCGTACATGCCCGGCCTGTGATAATCGGGGCACGTGACCCCAGGATCGCCGAGGTTCGAAGCGGGCTCACCGCGGGCGAGCGCATAGTGACTTACGGCGCATACGGCCTCGAGGATGGAGCGACGGTAGTCCCCGCGCGGCAATGACGCGGGAGCCCTCGCTCTTCACGCTGCTCTTCGAGCAGCGGCGTTTCGTCTACCTCGCGATCTCGCTCTTGAGCGCGGCCGGTATCTGGGCGGCGCTGCACCTCCCGTCGGCGATTTACCCCGAGCTTGTTTTTCCGAGAATCACGATCGTGGTGCAGGGTTCGTCGCTCGGGACGCGGCAGGTGGTGTTCGCGATAACGCGCCCGATTGAAGAGGCAGTGAGCATCGTCCCCGGAGTTACGCGTGTTCAGTCGCGCTCCATCCGCGGCGGAAGCGAGGTGAACGTCACGTTCTCGGCGGGCACCGACATGATCTTCGCCCTTCAGCAGACGCAAGCGCGCGTAAATCAGATCGGCGCCGATCTCCCCGCAGGCCTCGACATCGAGGTCGAGAGGTTGTCGCCGTCGCTCTTTCCCGTCGTCTCGTACAATCTCGAGGGAGGAAATGCCACCGAGCTGTACGACATCGCGCGCTACCAGGTGAAGCCGCTCATCTCGCGCGTGCCAGGCGTCGGACGTGTCGACGTGCAGGGAAGCGATGTACGCGAGATCGAAGTCGTCGCCGATCCGGCGCGGCTCACTGCGGCGGGAATCACGTACGAGGATCTGGCAAGCGCGATACGCCAGTCGACAAGCGTCGCCGCAGTGGGACGAATGCCGCGGGACTACCGGCAATACCTCATCGTCACCGCCCAGGAGGCCAGGTCGGCCGAGGACATCGCTGAGGTCATCGTCGGTCACGGACTTCACGTCAGAGACGTGGCCACGGTGACGCTCGGCACAGAGGATCACGTCAGAATCGTGGCCGGCGATGGCAAGCCGGCGGCGGTCGTAAACATCACCAGGCAGGTCGGCGGAAATACGGTTGCAATCGCCGACAGCGTGGCCAGGATCGCGACGTCACTTCGCCGGACTCTTCCGCCGGGAGTGCGCATCAAGGCCGTGTACGACCAGGCCGCGCTGGTGCGCGACGCCGTCTCGTCGGTGCGTGACGCGATGCTCATCGGCGCGGTGCTGGCTGTGCTTGTGCTGCTCGTGTTCCTGCGGCACGTGCGAATCACCGCGATCAGCGCATCGGTGATTCCACTCACGCTGATGATCACGGTGTTCGTGATGGACCTGCTGGGCCAGAGCTTCAACCTCATGACGCTCGGCGCCATGGCCATCGCCATCGGGCTCGTGATCGATGACGCTGTCGTCGTCACGGAAAACATCGTGCGGCATCTGCACCTCCAGCCCGACCGCCACATTGCGGTGCGGGAGGCAGTGCAGGAGCTCGTGTGGCCGGTGACGACGTCGACGATCACCACGGTGGTCGTATTCCTGCCGCTCCGGCTCCTGAAGGGAGTGGTCGGTCAGTTCTTCGCGGCGCTCTCGCTTACGCTGACGATTGCAGTGCTGGTGTCACTCATCCTGGCGCTCACCATCATTCCGTTGCTGAGCGAAGCGTACCTGCGTCCCGCGGACACCGACGAATCAGCGGAGCCGACAACCGGCCTCCGCGGCGTGATGACCCGCCTCGGCACGAAGCTCGATCGTCTTGCCGACCTCTACGAGAGCTCACTGGCGAAAGTGATTCCCAACGTGCGGGCCATCCTCGTTGTCGGTGCGGCGCTGATCATCCTTGGCTTCGTCGGCCACCGCTTCGTCGGCAGCGGCTTTCTCCCGGAGATGGATGAAGGCGCCTTCGTTCTCGATTACTTCACGCCGGGCGGGACCGCGCTTGCGGAGACCGACCGCGAAGTGCACGTGGTGGAGACCATTCTCGCCAACACGTCGGAGATCGTTGGAACGTCGCGGCGCACCGGTGCCGAGCTCGGCCTCTTCGCGACGGGGCAGAATACAGGGGACATCGTCGCGCGCCTTCGGCCCGAGAGCGATCGTTCTCGATCCGTATTCGAAGTGATCGACGAAGTGCGCGGGAAAATCACGGCCGCGGTTCCGCGCCTGCGCATCGAATTCGTCCAGATTCTGACGGACGTCATCAACGATCTCGCCGGAGCGGGCCATCCAGTCGAGATAAAGCTCTTCGGGCAGGATCTCCAGGCGCTCGAGAAATACGCCGAGTCGCTGGAGCCCGAGCTCTCGAAGGTGAACGGCATCGAAGACTTCTACAATGGAGTCAGCGAGCCGAGCGCTGAGCTTCTCATGACTGTAAACGAGGCGGAGTCCAACCGCATCGGCCTGACCCCAGAACAGGTCGGCACATCTGTGAGCGGTGCGCTGCTCGGAGTGAGTGCGGGCGAAGTGCGGCTCGACGATCGCTCGATAGGTGTGCGCGTCCGCGCGCCCGATTCTCTTCGAAACGATCCGACGCAGCTTTCTGCGTTGCCGGTGATCTCCAGTGCCACAGGCGTCGCCGCGCCGCTCGGCTCACTGGCGACGTTTCGTCCGGAAGACACTCGCGGCGAGCTTCTCCGAGAAAACCAGCAGCAAATGATCGCGATGACGTCCGACGTTTCGGGCCGCTCGCTCGGCGACGTGATGAACGACGTCAAGCGCGTCATGGCTGCGCACCGTGCGCCGGCTGGGATTCGCGTCGAGCTCGGCGGGCTCTACGCGAGCCAGCGGGAGGCCTTCACGTCTCTGATGCTGGTTCTTGCACTCGCCGCGGCGAGCGTGGTCGCCGTAATGGTCGTACAGTTTCAGTCATTCGTCGAGCCGTTCGTTGTTCTGCTTGCGGCACCCCTGTCATTCGTCGGGGCGATTGCCGTGCTGCTTCTCACCGGGACGGCGCTCAACGTATCGTCCTTCATGGGACTCATACTTCTCGTCGGTCTCATCGTGAAGAACGGAATAATCCTGCTCGACTTCACTCGTCACCGAATGATCGAGGGCGGCCTCGCGCTGGAGCCCGCAATCCGCGAGGCCGCACGGATCCGGCTTCGGCCGATCCTGATGACGACGCTCTGCACGCTCTTCGGTCTGCTGCCGCTCGCGCTCGGGTTTGGCGCGGGGAGCGAGCTTCAGCGCCCGCTCGCGCTCGCGGTGATCGGCGGACTTGCGCTCTCCACGCCCATAACACTCTACTTCGTTCCAACCATTCTCGTCGCGATTCGCGGGCGGGATTATGTCATCTCCAGATCAAAGGATTAGAAACACAATGACTGACCATCGCATTGCGTTCGCGCTCTTCTCTCTCGCCTGCGGAATCGTTCCGTCGGCACACTCCCAGACTTCGGCTCCAGTCGCGGGACAGTACCACATCGTGAAGCGCATCGCAGCCGGTGGAGAAGGGGGGTGGGATTATCTGGCCGCTGACGCGCAGAACCGCCGCCTGTACGTGAGCCGGGGAACGCACGTGATGGTGTTCGACATGGACCGCGATTCTCTCGTTGGAGACATACCCAACACGCCGGGAGTTCATGGCGTGGCGATCGATCGCCAGCGGGGGCATGGCTTCACGAGCAACGGGCGGGATTCGTCGGTGACGGTATTTGACCTGAAGACTCTGCAGCCGATCAAGACTGTTCGCATCACCGGCAGAAACCCGGACGCGATAGCGTTTGATCCGGCATCGAATCGCGTCTTCACTTTCAACGGTGCCAGTCACGATGCGTCGGTCATCGACGCGATCACCCTCGAGCAGGTCGGCAGAATAGACCTCGGCGGAAAACCCGAGACCGGCCAGCCCGACGGAAAGGGAATGCTTTACGTGAACATCGAGGACAAGGGTGAAGTCGTGGCGCTCGATACGCGCGCCATGCAGGCAAAGGCGCGATACTCGCTGGCGCCCTGCGAGGAGCCGACAGGGATGGCTCGTGATGCGGCTCGCGGGCGACTGATCATCGGATGCGGCGGGAATGCCATGATGGCAGTGATGGACGAGAAGACCGGAAAGCTCGTGACTACGATGCCCGTCGGTCGGGGAGTCGATGCCAGCGGGTTCGATCCAGTAACGCAGCTCGCCTTCACGTCCGCGGGCGAAGGAAATGTGTCGGTGATCCGCGAGAACGCCGACGGTACTTTCACCGCCGTGGGTTCTGTCCCGACTCAGCCTCGGGCGCGCACGATGGCGCTGGACGAGAAGACGCACAAGATCTATCTGTCGACAGCGCAGTTCGGACTAGCTCCTGCGCCAACCGCCGAGAATCCCCGGCCGCGCGCGCCGATGATTCCGGGCTCATTCGTGATTCTCGTGCTCGACCGATAGACAACCGGGTTACTGCGTGACGACTGTTCCCATCTTCACGACCTCGAAATCACGTCCGTGAAGGCGCTTCAGTGAGTTGAGCTCCTCGTCATTCCATCGCATGTCGTGAGTGCCGGTGACGAAGAAGGGAGAGCCGTTGTCCGCCAGGAGCATTCCATACTTTTGCATCGCGTGCAGGATGACCTCCGCGTCTGCAGGATATCCGGAGAGGTCGACGCCGGCCTTGAGGCGTACGCGCATTCCCATCGGCGGCTGGTTTGCGTCGGTGCGCGAGCTGGCGAAGTGCCGGGCGGGGGCGACGTAAGCGCGACGGGTGGTCGGACACGTGAAGCGCAGAGCATGACGAATCTCTTTCTGCTCGACGACTTCATCGTAGCGCACGAGACCGGGCAGAATTGGCAGTCCCGCGGCGTCGGCCGACGTCCAGCCAGCGGGTCTCAGCGCGTTGCTCGACAGGTCGAAGATCGCTCCCGACCCCGCTGACCAGCGCGCGCCTCCATCCAATGGGTTCGCGTCGAACAGCTCGTACAGCTTCCAGTTGTCGATGTCGACCACGAGTACGTGCCTGTCACCGTTCGACGAAGCGCCGCCTTCGATCGGCGCGTCGGCTGGAACAGGGTAGGGACCAGGGTCGCTCTCGCTGCCATAGTAGAAGGAGACAGGAACTCTTGCCTGTGTTCCGCGCACGACAACGAACGGAATTCCGATCGGATCGCCAAGCCATGTCGTGCCGAAATCAGGATGGAGCGCCGCCGCGCTGCCGCAGGTCGCGATGAGAGCGTCACTGTTGGGATCGACTGGGTCGCCGGAGACATCGCGGTTCCACGCATTGTCCGCGGGGAACATGCGCCGTCCAAGAAGCGACGTGGAGGGCGAGCCCTGGCCGGGATCGTCTGATCGCGGGTCTGAGCTCGCCGTTCCCCCTTTACACGATATGATTCCAATGCCCGCGGCAAGAACGATCACCATCCAATCACGACGCATCGAGCTTCTCCTTAGGCGCAGCATTAATCAGACGACCTCGTGCAGAGTCCCGTTTCCAGCGCGCCAGGACTCCTCGATGCGGGTTGACTTGGGCCTCTCTATCTCTAGATTGCGAGTTCTATCGCGGGGTGGAGCAGTCTGGTAGCTCGTCGGGCTCATAACCCGAAGGTCGCGGGTTCAAATCCCGCCCCCG